>DADA01000106.1 GCA_002494895.1 Nitrososphaera sp. UBA210 | reverse complement strand
CGTTATCCCGGCTATCGCGTCATGCATTTCAGATAGCGCTGCTTCTGCAACTGGCACGAGCTCTTGCAAGTCGTGCTTTATCTCGCCGAACGACGTGGAAGCGCTGTCAATTATCCGAATAAATTCTTCGAGAAATCGCGCCGACTCTGCCTTCAGTGTCAATTCATTTAGGATCATCTCGCCATTCTTGACGAGGACCAGTATTCGCGTGAGCTCCTGGCAACTCTCGGCACTGCCGCCGTTTCCCATTGTATGGCTGATTCTTGATTCAAGTTTTGAGCGCAATACGTTCATGGCAGTTGAGTTTCGCTGCAGCCCAACAAGCACAGCAATCGCTCGCTCCTTCATCGTAGCGCCTCTCCTAAACAACAAATGTACTGCGGACGTATGCGAAAATGGCGAAAAACCGAACAGTCAAAAGTTGTTGCGCAGTTTATCAGCTACTTGCCCAGCCGGCTGGGCGCATTTACGCCAGCTAGGCAAGTTCTGCAGAGGAAATTACGCCGGGAAGATCAGGGATACCGGGGAATTCTTCTTTCATCTTTTGTTCAACCACCCCTGATGCCTCGTCAATGAGCCTGACGGCCTCCTCATTCGCAGTCTCGAAATTAATCGTATAGCCTCCAACCTGCCCTGCATCCACTAGTATGCCACTCAGGAGTTCAGATATCACGCCCAGCTCTTCTTCCATTTCAGGCACAAGAGGTGTCAGGGAAGACCGGAGGCTTTTGACCACCGCCATTGCCGGGCTCAGCACTATTACCAAGTCTCCAAAGTCTCCAGCCGACGACAGCTTGCCTTCAATTTTTTCGAGTGCTACCCTAGCAAGAAATACGATCCTGCTCACCTGTCTTGCCTTTGCAAGATCTGACGAGAGGATGGTGGAATACTGCGCATCGCTCTCTTTGACCGAAGTCACCAGCTTGTGGAATATCTCTTCGTCCTTGGACCTGAGTACTTTGTGCATCTCATCGAGGCGCGACACAGTCAGCTGAACTTTTTTTCCTACTGCGTCAAGCCTCGGTTTTAGCGGCCCCCCAGGCTTTGGCAGTGAGGCTTTATCATTATCATCGAGTATAGACTCGGACTTTACCCATCTTGAATTCATAGTGATTCGGAGCTTGCTGTGCTTGAAATAATACCTGTCATGTGCAGGTAGCCTGTGTAACTATGGTAACAGTAAGAGACGGTAACAGCTTGACATTTTTTCGAACTTTGACGCAATCTATTTGACCTATCGTTTTACCTTTAATTTTCAATTTCTGAATACGTGTCTAACACTAAATCAGCTCATGACAACGATCTTCCGGGGAGTCTTGAAGAATTCGGACTCTCAAAGTATGAAGCCAGGGCCTACTTGACCATAATAGGAAAAGGATCGCTTGCCGCAAGCGAGATCGCCTACTATGCCAACCTGCCACGCACCAAGGTTTACCAGACCATAAAAAAGCTGGAGAAGAAAAGACTTGCAGTGATTTCCCAGCAAAAGCCGCTCATCTGCAGTGCGATCCCACCTGAAGAGGCCTTTGCGGAACTGCTAATGCTGCATGAGCGGCGAGTGAAGAACATGAAAAAGATTATCGATCAGCTGCAAAAGCTAAACGATGAAGGCCAGCGCCCCAAAGGTTCGGAAGAGCGGCGGTATTTCGTACTCGACCCGAATTCAACTTTGGAAAAGGTCGCAAGCCTGATAGGCAATTCTAGGTCATCTGTGGTTGGAATAGTTGATCCTTGGGGGCTCAGGCTCTTGTCACAATGCAGATCCTCGTTGGTACGGGCAATTACGAATAGCTCCAAGGTCCGGATAATTGTGGGCCCTGATTGCGTAGGCAGCGAGAACCTGTCCTCCTTGCTTGAAGGAATCGATCTAAAGGTGGCTGCCGACGGATCCGTTTCGTCCAATCTGCTGATTATTGACTCAACCCACCTGGTTTCGATAGACAGCAACAATGGCAGGGCAGCTCTTTTTTCATCGGCCGATTCACTAGGCGTCATGCAAACAAAGAACTTTGAGCATGAATGGGAGAGGGCCATGGAATTGAAAAACATCAGCCAGGTCGAACCTGTGATGGCGAAAAAAGCGATCGAGTTGGCAAGGATCGTTGAAAATGGGCTTGGGGCCCGGATGCTCGAGTATGCGATATCCGGGAGCAACAGCGAGATTCCTGCCGAACTAGTAGACTTGATAGACAAAAAGCAAGGGCTCAAAATCAGCAGCATGAGTCCGCTCGAAGTCATTGAACTAGTGGACTCTGCTCTTCGCATCAGCTGCCTTGGCGGCCTAAAGCACGACAAGGCCAACAACATCCTGAGCCTGCAATCAAAGATGGATAGAAAACATCCGCTGCCTTGGGCGTTGATACTTGCATCATACTTCAAGAGTGCAGGCAATGATCCCCGAATAATGCAGCCCAATGGCAAAGGAGCGCAAGTAGTTCACCTACGACTAGCCCACTCAATCTCATCATGAATCAAATAGAGGAGAGAGCCGATACTCTATCGTCCAATTCTCGACTTAATTTTTCTTAGCTCATGTCATCGGGCTGCTAAAAGTTTTGTATATATTGATGATTTATTTCTAATCTACTCATCCAAGCATACGTACGACTAGGTTTAAGTTGATATACAGCCTAACCTTCAATCTAAAGCACGCTTTGAGTCGCGATAAAAACGCAACGCACTGAACAAGGTGCAAAGTAACATTGAGAATTCTGATGGTCTCGGGGAAATTTTCCGCATTAGGTGGTGTAGGTAGATACGCAAGCAATTTGGTTCACGCTCTGAGAAAACATGTTGACGTGGAAGTAATCTGCGAAAAATCGAATACATTAGAAGACGATAATCTACACAAGGTTATCCAGCCCGGTAGCTACAAAAACTCCGATGAAATTCTTGGGGTTGTCCAAGAGATTGCTCCGGATCTAGTCCATGTACAATACGAACCCTCGCTCTTTGAACCTGGTGGAGGTATAATTAATGCTCTAAGCATCAAAGGATCCACACTGAGAAAATTCTATTTACATAGTGGTGTTCCAACAGTAACAACTCTGCATTCGGTAATACCCCACGAAGAATATTTAGAGTTCACTAATCAAGAGGCTTGGAGAAAAGGAGGCAAGTACAGCTTCCTCCCTATTTCTTTAAGAGCATTTGTCAGAAAATGGATGTATAAAAAAAAATACACGCAGTCATTTGCAATAGCTAGGCTATCAGATGAAGTCATAAATGCTTCAAAGACCTCTTATGACCTTGTCGGACGGGGGAAGATAATATACAATGCTGCTGAACCCGCCGTTGTTTCAGAGGGATCTAGGCGGGATCTAAGAAGGGAATTTGGCTTACCCCCAGATAAGATGTTGCTTCTAGCAAGTGGTTACGTCACTTCCGCTAAAGGGTTTGATATTCTATCAGAGCTAGATTTACCAGAAGGTTGGGCCATAGTGATTAAACAAACCAACTATGAGTCGCATAAACGTGATCAGTGCGCTCAAAACGTGATAAATCTACCTTTTGATTACATGGATTATGAACGCCTGTCAAGGTTAATTCATGCATGTGATGCGATGATAATCCCCCGCAGGATCGCTGGATCATCGTCTGGTGTCTTATTTGATGGATTGTCGCAGGGCTTGCCGTTTGTCGCTACGAATTTGAAGCTCTTCAGAGAATTTGCTGACATGGGACTCGGCGTAGTTTCAGAGAGAGATCCACGAATGTTAGGTAGAGCAATAGAACGGCTTGCGTCATGTTACCAAGATTTCAAAAAGAATGTGGAAATATTCATCCCTGAAATACGAATTGATACTTTTGCTTCGAAACATATTGAAGTATATTCGGAACTGCTCCGCACAAAAAAATCTAGATAGGAATTTATCTTTTAAGACAAAGTATGTGTGTTGACTCAGAATCTTCAAGGTGCTTCATGTCCTTAATGATGAAATGACCATCCAGCATTCTTTCAAGTTCTTGCTTGTTTTGGTTACTATGACACTCGATGAGTATATGCTTTGTCTTTTGAAGAGTTTGCGTTGCGCCTTTGATGCAATCGACTTCGCTACCTTCTACATCTATCTTGATGAGATCAATGTCCGCGCTCAAGTTCAGTGAAGATACCAATGAATCAATAGTGCTAGTGTGAACCTTTATGGGAAGGGCCTCAGAAGTAGGTTGCAAAAGTGAGCCGGACCAGCTTTCTCCCGTTAAATAAAATGTAGAATAGCCGTCGTGATCGGATATTGCTAAATTTAGTGGTATTATATTAGTCATCCTGTTAAGCTCGATGTTCCTCCTAAGATTGCTTATGTTACGTGGATTGGCGTCAATCGCGATCACCTGGCCGTTTTGGTCTAGCTGGCGAGCAAAAGGTAGTGTGTATTGTATTCCTACATTGCATCCAATATCAATAAATGTGCCACCAGAGTTCAAGAAACCTTCAAGTAAATTTCGAATCCTAGTTTCAGATGCCGCGAAATGGATTCTCTCTTTTTTTCGAAAAATGTACTTGCAGTTTTCTATTCTTACGATAACGTCAGACAGGACAAAAGTTTCTAGGGAAATCTTTCTGGCATGTAATATCCTATTCGCTCTGTCTTTTCCTTTCAACAAATACAAAAATATCTTGAGAAAACTATAAGGTATTATCGCTAAAATGACTACGAATTTATCAATTAGTCTATCGGCTCTCTGTATCATTAATCTAACTTTTCCTAGCCGAATTTTAAAATCATCCAATTTATCAATTAGTCTATCGGCTCTCTGTATCATTAATCTAACTTTTCCTAGCCGAATTTTAAAATTATCCGAGATTATTTAATCTATGTGGTGCCCGGATAATACCGTGCTACACATCCAACGAACAGTAGTTCTTAGATTCTTTTTGAGTTCCTCCCGAATGATTCACCCAATGGCAAAGGGTCACAACTCGTCCACCTTCGCCTTGCCACGTCCATTCCAATATGAATTAAATAGAGAAGAGAGCCAATACTCGATTGCTTGCGAGCCATAACCGTCGCAGCCATAGCCGCGGCCGCTGCCGTCGGAATCGCAGCCGCCGCCTTCTTGCTTTATGCCCCCGGCGCCACAGATGCGGACGTTGGCGATCCCCCAGCCACCTCCGACAACAGTTCGAATACCGATATCCCTGCGGGAATGGATAGCTACAAGCAGATCAATGTAACAGTCAACGGCGTCCACCTGGTCGCTGACATCGCATCAACTGGCGATCAGAGATCCAAAGGCTTGGCTGTAAAGGACGATCTTCAAGAGAGCGAGGCGATGCTATTTGTCTTTTCGAAGGAAAATGAATACGGATTCTGGATGAAAGGCATGAAATTCCCAATAGACATCATATGGATCGACAGCGACAGGGAGGTCGTCCATATTGAGCACAGCCTTGAGCCATGCGGCCCTGATTCGTGTCCTACACACAAGCCAGATGGCGAGGCGCTTTACGTGCTAGAGACAGTCGCAGGATTTGCTGCAAAGTACAATGTGGTCGAAGGGACGCAAGTAGAGTTTGATCCCAGCCTACTATGAAACAGTAATTCCTGGAACTAGCGGTGGCAGGAATCGACCACAGAGTTTGCAATCAGCTCTCCCGCTACCGTACCCCAACATTCTACCCTGCTGATTCCGTCGTCGCTGACTTTTCCCAGCTCTGCAAAGGCGCACAGCGGTTCGCGTTTGGTTGGGTGTCCAGTAAGAAAACTGTTATTGCTTGCCTTTGGTGAAGCAGGGTGAATACCGGCGAGCAGCAGCGCTCCATTATGTCATAGCAGATGCTTTCTCAAACGGCGACTGCCTTCTCCAGGCACGGCGTGAATGACTTCATTGACTCCGGCAACTTCCTTGACTTTTTCAATCACTTTCTTGGAATGTCGAGATCCGGTTAGAATGTGTACATTTGGTCCCGCATCCGTTCCTGCAAAGGCCGGTACGCCTTCGCTGCGAAGCAAGGTTACGGCAGCAAGGACATCTTCTGTGGCACTTGACCAGTAATCAAGCGGCGGCTTGGTGTTCATGCACACAGTTCTAAAGAGCATGTTATCTGCTTCGTAGACTTTACCGAGTCCTTCGAGATCCCTGATGGCGACAGCCTCGGCGGCTTGCTCTACGTGACCTTGTGCCATCCAGACAAAATTGGAATACACGTTCCTAGGGCAGGTCTGCTTGGACAGGCGCATACCCTCGCTGGATTTTACCTTCTTCATCCCAGGGTCAACAATGGCTATCATATCGCAGAGATCCCAGTGCTTCTCATCCCAGAGCTGGACGCCAAAGGATTCTTCATTAGTACCAGTTTGAAGTTTCACAAAGCCGCCAAATACCGACCTAGCAGCTGACCCACTTCCCCTCCTTGCCATTATCGAAATGTTTCTCTTATCCATTCCCCCATCGATAAGACCTGCAAACGCTTCGGCAAGTGCTGATGCTGCAGCTGCGGACCCCGCCAGGCCACTTCCTATCGGAAATGTTTTCCTCGTGGCTACGTTTAGCTTTTCTTTGAATCCGGTATATTGTCGCATGATGTCGAGGTGGCGGACAAAATCGTCGTAGATCACGCCTCTGTCCTCGCTGCCGTCTATGATTACAGTGTCCCTCTGCGCTCCCTTCGCAGTTTTCAGAGTGACGGTATAGTCGAGCTCGCGATTCATTCCGTGAAGAGTCATGGAAAGACTGGTCCTAGACGGTATGTTCAGGTGATCGTTGGTGTTCCCCCAATAGATCACTATGGCTTTGTTCGGATGCGACATGGCAGTCGAAAGCAATTAGCACCGGCATCTCCCCCAATGCGTTCTAAATCATTATCGCTTCTAATCTTCTGACTTTTCAGGTTCAGTTTCTTCTTCAACGTCAGGGGTGATCTCGACAAAGTCAGGCGGCTGCTCCTGCTTCTGGACCTTTCTGGCGAATACCAGGTAGGTGGTGTGTCCTATCATCCTCATTGAGGGCCGTGTCATCCCCTCTCTTGCCTCCATGGTACGGATCATTAGCTCGACACTGTCAACATCTGCAAACCCCGATCGCTTCAGCTCTGTAGCGGTCTTTTCGATCTGGTTCATGGTGGGACAAATCGCAACAAAAGCACCGCTGCCTTTCAGCGCATCGTACACTTGATTCATGACCGTCCAAGGGTCTCCCAGGTCCACGACCGCAATGTCGGCTTCGCGAATATCGACGCCTTCGTGGGGGTCATGCTGGTTCATGGTCACAAAATCTATCATCCCTGCTTTCTCTAGGTTACGCCTAGCTATCTCCATGAACTCGGCGTTGACATCGTAGCTGTAAATATGGCCGTCCGGCTTTACGATCCCTGCCATAAAGGTAGCAAGCGCGCCAGACCCGGTGCCTATCTCCAGTACTTTAGATCCATTCTTCAAGCCAGTCCTGGCAGCGATGTATCCCAGATCTTTTGGATAGACGATCTGAGTTCTTCGTTCCGACTTCATGATAAAGTCATGTAGCGTTGGTTCTATGAGGAAAACGACCTTGCCTTCCGTCGTCCTGACCGCCGATCCATACTCCATCCCAATGGTGGAAGAAATGTCGATGATGCCAAGATGAGTATGGAGCTTCTTGTCCTGTGTGACTTTTGCGAGCCACTTTTTGCGCGGAGTATGAAAAAGGAGCACATGCCCACCTTCCTGGATCTTGGCCAATACAGGATAGGGCTGCGAGATCTAGGGGATAAAAATCAACCTCAAGGCACAACATGCATGCGATTCACCGCCCTACATCCGTTCGAGGGCAGTTAATCCAAGGATTTTGAGCGAGTTTTCAAGTGTAATCCCGAATGCCTTTACAAGTCCAAGCCGGGCCATTCTGACGTCCGGGTTTTCTTCCTTTAGCACCGGGACCTTCTCGTAAAAGAGGTTAAAGGCCGTCGCCAGCGAGTATGCATATCGAGCAATCGACTTGGGCGAAAGAGACTTTACGGCATCTTCCATTACGAGGTCAAGCTTGGAGATCTCTTTAATCACGGAAACCTCAGAGTCGTGTACTAGAAGCTCAAACCGCCCACTAGCAATTTGCTCACCGAATTTCTCTAGGATCCGCTGCGACCTTGCATATGCGTATTGGAGGTAGGGTCCTGTGTCTCCTTCAAGGCTGAGTGACTCCTTGATGTCAAAGGTAATCGTCTTGTCCAGATCCTGTTTTATCATGTTATATCGAAGCGCAGAGATTGCGATCTCCTCTGCAATTTCATGCAGCCGACTATCCTGGAGCTCGGGATTCCGTGTCCTCACTTCTTCGAATGCCTTTGCATGCAAGGTGTCCATAACATAGTCAGCATTCACATAGATGCCTTTTCTGCCTGACATGTGCATGAACTGCCTATCTCCAATATCGATTCCAAGGGTCTTTGCAGTTTCAGAGCTGATCGTGACGGCCTCGTAGCCGAGGTGGTGGTACTGATGATTTCCATCGCGTGTTCCTATTTGGGAAAGGACTTGCGATATTATCCTCTGCAAGCGGCCCTGGCGCGAGTCTATGATAGTAATCACCAATTCACCGCCGTTGAACTCTACTTCCTGCATCCTTTCGCCATCCGGAGCAGTTCTGTAAAGCGCGGAACCATCCCACTGCTTTGTGAATTCCTTGTACGAGAATGGATCTTCAACTATTCCTAACTTCCATGCGGCATAAGGGATGTCTTTTGCGATGTAGGTGGCTGTCCCGTCGCTTCTCACCAGGATCTTGTCTTCTTCCTCCTTCGCCTCTATGACCCAGCATCCGATGTTCTTGCCTTCGGTTTCGAGCCGAACCATATTACTTTTCTTCAGGATTTCAAATGCTTCGGCCCACAATCTGGAGGTGACAATTTGCGATTCAAAATTCAAAAGGTCGTAGCGAGCCTTCATCCGCCAGCAAGTCCTCAATTGCTCTTGCAGAACTCGCAGGGTAACGTCCGCGGCAAAGCGGCCAATATCCGACTTGCCCTCTTCTATTTCACGCAGCACGACCTTGCGCTTTTCAACTAGTTCAGGATCCTTTTCGTACCTTTCATTTATCTTCACATAGACCTCGTCCCCAACGTACTGGTCAAATTTCTTGCCAGAGGGGCCATCGGCGGGAAACCCGCCGTACTTGAATGCCATGACAACGTCTGCAACCTGCAAACCAGAGTCGTCGACATAATTCAGCACGGTGACTCTGTGATTTGTAGCCTTCATCATTCTGTAAAGGGTATCTCCGAGAACGACATTTCGAACGTGCCCCACGTGGAGCGCCTTGTTGGGGTTGACGCTCGTGTGCTCTATGACCACGTGCTGGCCATGGCCCACATCGTGAGTACCATATTGTTCTGGATTTTCTAGGACCTGGCCTAGGGTGATCTTTGAAAGCGCGCGATGGTCGGCGATAAAATTGATGTATCCGGCGGGGTGGGGCTCGACTGACTTGATATGCTGGTCTGCCAAAAGCATGGGTCTTAGCACCTCGACCAGCTCTGTTGCAATTTTTGCTGGAGGCTTTTTGGCGTGCTTGCCAAGCTGAAAAGCCACATTGCATGTGAGATCGCCAAATTCCTTGCGCGGGGGCTGGGTTACTTCAAAAGCGACTGATGGATAGCCTGCTGCCGCCAAGCTTGATTCGACCAGTTTGCGCGCTGATTCTATCAGGAGCCGAAACGTCAACCTAGTTTCACTCCCAGATAGTTTAGCGCAAGGAAATCTATTGCTTCGGCTAGCCCAAAACCTTCTTTTCCGTCTACTATGTGGGTGGCTTTCGCCTTCACACCTTGCTCTGAGTGGCCCAGGGCCACGCTGCAGCCACAGATTTCAAACATCGGGACATCGGTCTCGCTGTCGCCGATAGTCACTGTCTCTTCCGGTTCCGCCTTTAGCAGCTTGAGCGCCTCACCCAATCCCTTGGCCTTGTGCACTCCCCTTTCATTTATGTGAAAGGCATATTTGCTATCCGATAGATAAAGCGCAAGGCCGCGTTCGTCCAGAATTTTCTGGCCTTCCTTCAGATCAAATGTCCGCAGCAGAACAACTTCGGTCATTCTTGGAAAGACGGGCTTTACCTGCACTCCGTCCAAGCTTTTCCTTAGCAATTCATAGCCCTGAATGCATTTTTCCCTACTTGCAAGAAGCCTGTGCTCCTGCGGCGCCACAGTGATCGCGCCCCCGTTCTCCCCGACTGCGATGCGCGTTGTGCCGCCGAAAACCGCGAGTACGAATGCCTCGATCGAAGATCTGCCCGTGACATAGATCACATTGTGACCAAGCCTTTCAAGGTGTCGGAGCTTGGCAAGAGCCGCGAGATGAATGGCACCCCCGCCATTTTCAGTCAGAGTGCCGTCGATGTCAACTGCAAAAACCCTGAATTTTTTCACAGGCGGAGCTATCCGCGATTTGTTGATTAATAAGTGTAATCAGCCAGTTTCCGGACATCGAATAATGTTATCGAGATCCACAGTTGCTATTTGGAAATATCCATGGTAAGGGATCCTTTGAGCATTTCTCGGAACGCAGACATGTCCTCCGGGGTCATTATGGTTACGGCACCCCCTGCCGTCACCGCCTGAGCCGGTAGCTGAGATTGGGCCCGCATCGGTTTTTCTGGAGCAGTAGGTGCTGCCCTTGGGGGTCTAGACGCACTTCTTATCCTCCTATCAGTAAGTGACTTTTGTTTCTTGACGTTTACCTTGACCTTGAATCCATACTGGCCTTTGTGGCTCCACTTGTCTACCTCGACAATATCGCCCGAACCAACTATTCTGTCGCCTTCTCCTGTGACAACGGTAAAGTCAGTCTTGTCGCCAGTTCTTATCGTGGAGATTTTCTCGTAAAAATGATGCCAGTCAAGCGGGTTGGTGATGAGCGCTTGAACCGTGAGCATGTCGCCCATGCTGACTTCCTTTATGTAGCTAGAAAGAATCTCGATACTGCAGAGCCTTGCGTACATCACTTCATTAGGGCGATTCTAAGATATATAACTTTTGGAATTGAGAGCCAGAATTTGAAATGTAGCGGCCCATGCAATCAGGAATGGCAGAATAATGCAATAATTAGCATTGATGCGTGCAATATTTGCATCCCGCTATTAGGAAATCGGAGGACACAGACATGACGGATGAATTGCGCTACTTCCGCAAGTCATGGGGCCGCTAAATACTTGAGCGCTCGCCAGTTTGCAAGCAATCATCGAATGATGAAACAAGAGAAATCTTGCATCTCGGAAAAAAGTTCCGTGCAAAAGCGCTGACACATTCCATATATTAGGTTGCATTTTGATCGTAGGCAGGGCCCGTCGCCTAGTCAGGACAGGGTGCTGTTTCTTCCAGAGAAGCACATGCCTCCGAAGCCAGTTGTCGTGGGATCGAAGCCCACCGGGCCCGCTGATCATTAGTTCGCTAATTAGAACACATCTCTGATGATAAGCAGTTGAGGCATCTATGGACTAATTGCGTTACACTCAGAACTATCATCCAATTTTTCGGTAGTGACAGCCCGTCATCACTCCGTAACGCAGATAATTTGCCCATGATGCTAGGCGGCGTCAATAAATACAACCTGTTGTATTACTGTACGGGTCGATCTGATGTCAGAAGAGAAAAAGATCTGGCAGCTAAAGGAAACCGCAAAGTGGGCAGACGACACTGAGGCAAAGAAAACCGCCATCAACGAATTATCAAATCGGGGCGCAACGGCGCTTTCCTCGCTTGAAGAAATCATGAATGTCACCATGCATGAGGACATAAAGAAGATCTGCATTGATGCGATAAAGGCGATCAGGGAAAAAAAGGAAAACGCAGAAGTTCAAAAAAAAGACGAAGAAGGGGTAGAGGCAAAAAAGGAACTCAGACTGGCTGACCTGCCCCCTTAATTTTTTGTACAACAGACACATGCACTGCCTTGAATTTCCAAAGCTCGCTCCACCTACCAAGAATTCATACCGCCCAGTAGCTCTATAAGCCACGATGACGAATTATTCGCGCTCAAATGATGACCTGTTATCCGTGGGAGCAACAAGCGATGAAGAAATCACGACGGTCTGATGAGATCCAAACATATGATCTTGGTGGCGTCAAAACTGATTACTGTTTTACAAGCAGGTCATACAGCTGCTTCATTATTCTTGCGGTAGCGCCCCAGATTGCGTTGTTGTTATATGTGAACTTGAAAGCGTCTTTGGCTAGCCGATAATGCTCGACATCAGGCTCCATGCTCCTGAGCGTTTCGATCAGCGGAGCGTCCAACAACGCCTCCACTTCATTTTTCGAAATCCTATGCTCAGGCAGCTTGTCCTGCAATGTTATGAACGGCACTATGAAGTGGTTGGAAGTCATTGTGCTTACCGCCCGCAAGCTTCCAATGACTTGATCCGGGCTGAACGATATCCCTATTTCTTCATCCGTTTCCCTCAACGCCGTGGCAAGCAGGCTTCCGTCGGCTTCTGTATATCTCCCGCCGGGGAAGGATATTTCACCTTTATGTGACTTTAGGCTCGAGCTCCTTTTCGTCATGAAGACATGCGGACGGCGGGATGAACTGTGGTAGTGGATTATCACTAGGACTGCGGACGGTGTGGCTGCCGCGGCGTCGCGTGGTAGGTATGGACTGGGCCGAATAGCCGGTGCAAGGCGCGATAGTATCTCTTCCCGTCGCAACGGATCTCTGATTGTTGCCGGCTAGATATATGCTCTAGACATGCGACATCGCACTTAATAAGACCCAAAAATGATTTCGTTCCAAGAGATGAAGGTATCATACGAGCTGAATCCGCCCAAGATAGTCAGGGGCGATAGGTTCGATCTCGATCAGCTCAACAATGACTTGAAGGTAATGGCGGGGCGGGCGTCACATCTTGCTAAACTTGCTGACGGGATACATCTGACCGACTCTGTCCTCGGCATACCGCGGGTATCAGGTGTTACAGCCGCGGCCTTTATCCAGAAGTCACTTGGTGCGGACGCAATCAGGTTTAGCTGCAGCGTTAGGGTCCGAGACCGCAATTTTACTGCGCTTTCTCAGGCTGTTTCGGACGCAATTCTGGCAGGAGTTGAAAATCTCCTTGTTCTTTTGGGCGACAGGCCTCCGGAAGCTGCCGGCGATTCCGGGTTAAAGCCAAGCGCCGCTGTGAAGATGCTCAAGAAAGAAGGGTATGACCAGAGGATAAAGCTTGATTTGTCATTTCCAGCAAAGATGGGTGACTGCCCGGCCAAGTCCGTCCAGGCAAAGCTTGACGCCAGACCACATTCCTTTGTGACGCAGTCTATATCATCGCTGTCGGATCTTGGGGAGATAGTAGACCTTGCAAAGCCCCACGACATCAAAGTTGCCGCCGTGATTATGGTCCCATCAGACAAGAACCGGCAGTCTGCTTCAATGATAGGGCTTGATTGGTCAGGTTACGAAAAAAACCCTGTGGATTTTGTAAAGCATGCGAGCAGGATAGCAGACAGGATTCTGCTCACTTCTCCAAACAGCTTTAGGTCTGGGCTAGATCTCCTGAACCAGCTAAAATAGCTCAGCCGCTAGCCTTTGCCTTCTTTTCGGACACTATCTCGCCCTGCATCGCGTCCACGATCTGCCGGTGGTATTCGCGTAGGTTCTCATCCTCCGGGAGCCTGGGCCGGCGATAGTTGACCGTTACTTCCTTCTTCACTCTGCCCGGTCGCTTGCTGAACACGACGACCTTGTCCCCCAGGCAGACTGACTCGGTTATGTTGTGCGTGATAAACACAATCGTCTTTCTGGTCTTTGCCCAGATCAGCTGGAGCTCTACCAGCAGCAAGTCCCGAGTCTGGCTGTCGAGCGCTGCAAAAGGCTCGTCCATCAGCAATACTTCGGGGTCCATCACTATGGCGCGCGCAATCGCGACCCTCTGCTTCATGCCGCCCGAGAGCTGGTAGGTGTAGGCGTCAGCAAACTTTGTCAGCTGCATCATTTCCAGGTAGTGCATGGCCTGCTCGTGCCGTTTGGGCTTTTCCACTCCCTTCATCTTTAATCCGAATTCAACATTGTCAATGACCTTGAGCCACGGAAACAGCGCACTCTCCTGGAAGACCATGCACCTGTCCGGGCCTGTTTCAATAACGGGGCGGCCATCAAGGACGACCTCGCCCTCAGTCGGCTTGTCAAGACCTGCAAGGATGTTCAAAAGGGTGGTCTTGCCGCAGCCAGATGGCCCAACAAAGCAGACAAACTGCCCCTCGTCTATTGACAGGTTGACATCCCTTATCGCATCGATGGTCTGGGTTTGGTTTCCTTCGGTAGATGTGAACCACTTGCCAATGTTTCTCGCTTCCAGTTTTGCCAATTCTATCTTGCTGCCTACACTAGGTCGGCTGTGTCACCGAACTCCTTCATCTTTGATATGCGCCTCTTGTCCATGACTGTTATTACTGT
>DADA01000075.1 GCA_002494895.1 Nitrososphaera sp. UBA210 | reverse complement strand
GATTGCTCGCAGGGCGGCTACGTATCGAAAACTCGGCATGGCTTATGGGATAGCAGGCAAACGGGCGATCCTTGTTGACGATGGAATCGCGACCGGGGCGACGGTGATTGCTTCAGCAAGATGGGTAAGAAAACACAGCCCAACCAGTCTGACCGTGGCAGTTCCAGTTGCGCCCATCCAGTCAGTGGAGGTTCTGCAACACGAATCGGACTGCGTCCTTTCCATTGAAACTCCTCGCGACTTTGCTTCTGTCGGACAATTCTACGAAGAGTTCTCACCGGTCTCTGACGACGAGATCAGGGCCATAATGTGCGCCAGAAACCTGTTGTAGAACTATTATATGGCACGTTCATCGCACAATACCAGAAATGGATCATCGTGTCAAGGATCTTGCCCTCGCCAAGCAAGGCAGGGGGCGGATCGACTGGGCAGAGGCTCACATGCCCGTTCTGGTCGCCCTGCGCCAGAAGTACGAAAGGACAAAGCCATTGAATGGCGTCAGAGTAGCGGGCTGCCTGCACGTTACAAAGGAAACAGGAGTGCTGGTAAGGACTCTGAAAGCGGCTGGCGCTGAAATCTCCTGGTGCGGCTGCAACCCGTTGAGTACGCAGGACGACGTAGCTGCCTCTCTGGCCAAGGACGAAGGAATTTCGATATTTGCAAGCAGGGGCGTCTCGTCAAAGGAATACTATGACGATATACATTCTGCCATGAAGTTGGATCCCCACGTTACGATAGACGACGGAGCCGACCTGACAGTTGAAATGCACAAGGGCAAGCCAAAGTCAATACGGGGCGGGACCGAGGAGACCACTACAGGCGTCATCAGGCTGCGGGCGATGCAAAAGGCAGGCAAACTCATCTATCCCATTATCGCAGTCAACGACGCTGAGACAAAGCACGACTTTGATAATGTTTACGGGACGGGCCAGTCCGCGCTGGATGGAGTCATTCGCGCCACGAACATACTCGTATCCGGCAAGAGCGTCGTCGTGGCCGGCTACGGCCATGTGGGAAAGGGAGTTGCAAGGAAGGCCGCTGGGCTCGGCGCCAACGTGATAGTTACAGAAGTGGATCCTATTGCAGCACTTAAGGCCAAGCTGGACGGCTATTCTGTTTCAACAATGAACCGAGCCGCCGAGATCGGAGACGTGTTCATTACAACTACGGGCTGCAAGGATGTAGTAGTGGAGAAAGACATTGCCAAGATGAAGGACGGCGCCATCCTTGCAAACGCGGGACACTTTAACGTAGAGATCTCGATACCGGCGATAGAAAAACAGATGGCGGAACAGAAACAAGTTAACGAGCATACGATGCAGTATAATTTGAAAAACGGCAGGAAGGTCTACCTTCTTGCAGAGGGCAGGCTCGTAAACCTCGCCGCTGCTGAGGGCCATCCGTCAGAAGTGATGGACATGAGCTTTGCCAACCAGTTCCTATCCGTGATAAAGCTGGCACAGAACGGACAGACCATGAAGCCGCTAGTCTACGACATTGACAAGAGTCAGGACCAAGAGATTGCCGATGCAAAGCTCCATTCAATGGGAGTCGAGATCGACGTGCTGACTCCCGCGCAAAAATCGTACCTTGAAGGTTTTAGCGAAGGCACGTAAGGATACTATTAATTATAGTCGTGGCGAAGCAGAGAAAGACTGACGGATGGGTAGTCTAGCCTGGTTAGGATACCTGTCTCACACACAGGTGGTCGAGAGTTCAAATCTCTCCCCATCCACTTGATTTCGCATGCCATTGCTAGACTGTCGATCTCGAGCACTAAGCCGCATGCGCCATTTTGCTTCTGAACCGTCTGAAAAGAGCCACGCCTAGAAGAGCAGTTGAGGAGATGCCTACTATTACACCCAACATAGTCATCTCGTTGGTGGTCTCGCAACCAACCATGACATAATCACTATGAAAGGCACACCCCGTCAAGAGCAGCTCTTCAAACATGCCCACCAAGACAGTATACATGATGCGATTTAATCACTTTGGTGTACGATCAACAGAACACGAAAATTGTGTGCAATTCGAGATCATCAGGGCAACTTTCGACTCGATAATTCAAGATAATTGGGGTTCTTTCTCAACAAACCCATGTAATTTCATTTTTGCTACGTCAAAATTGGCTACCTCAAGGTAAAGAGTAGAGCCAGAAGAGCAGCTACAGGCGGCGCAGAAAAACGCGTCATCTGGGGCGTATCTAATGTATTGAACGTCATAGATTCGAATACCCCGCGCGTTGAAATAGAGATCATATTTGGTTTGTTCCTCTTTCGGCTCAGAAAGATCCCATGGCTCGCTACATTGCGTTACATTCTTTGCTACCCATGTTCGATTTTCTGGCGACATGGGTACTCCAAGTAGCGGTATTGGCACTAGTGCGAAGAAGCTGACTAGAAGACACCCAGCCGCGAGACCGCCACTGACCGTCGCCGCAAGCGAAACCAAAACATGATCAGTCGCGCATGCTGACTATTGAAGGTTAGTTTGAAGCTATCGTTTACGACTTCAATAGCTTTATCTCAGCCCGTGTTTCTTGAACGAATACGCCAAACGCCCAGAAGTACGATCGAGATCGCCATAGGTATGAGTAATAGCCGCGCGTACTGGCCCATCTCGTGCTCAAAGTTACGGATCGGGCCCTTTGCGTATGCGTCGATGAACAGCAGTTGTGGTATAACACCGAACGCAAGCAAGATGGCCGACAAGTAGATTGTCTTTCGGGTCATGTCAATTGAAACGGCGTTTCTGCATAAGATATTAGTGTTAGAACACACTCTGCAGACCCTGTGCATCCGAGGTTGGGGGTTCAAATCTCTCCCCATCTATGCTTTGCAACCGGCCAGTACGACTCGGAAATATTAGCAGTACCAGTCGCTATTCCGAAAACGCATTATTTACTTTTTGGCGCCCAGCGTCCTGTTCTTTAGTCGCATCTGGCTTCCATGGCATTTTCTGCACCTGGATGCGGTGATCGGATTCTTGCCGCCGCACTTGAAGCATATCTTGAAAAAGAGTCTGCGGTGCTGTGCAATCTGTTTCTTGGTCGCATCTGTGATTGGCATGCTTGCTACACTTGGTGTCAGCGAGGCTCTAATGTACTTTTCTATTCTTATTCTGCAAACACGTACAGCACAACCAGCTCTTCGCTATTTCCGTAGAATCTGTGCCGCATCCCTGCTGGCACGAACACTATCGATCCTTCGCCTACAGACTTTCTTGTCTTGCCGAGTTTCATTTTTCCTCTTCCCTCAATGACATAGTATAGCTCGTCTGCGGAATGCGGCTCCTGCGCGTCCTTTTCCCCTGGACGAAGGACGATTATTCCAGCCTCAAGATCCCTGATTTTCAGAAAGTCGAGAAAGTAGCCTCCTTTCTTCTCTAGCCTGGCGACTAGGTCTGGCAATTGAAAGACCTTCTCTTCTTTCATCGATGCCTGCCCCTTTCCAACATCGAACTTGTCAGCGCCATCAGGTCAGCATGGGTCTCCTCGTCATGCTTTCTCATATAGTAATACAGCTCTTCGGTCGCTGCATGAAAGTCTATTCCAAGGTTCTGAGCGAGCTGGAGCGCGATGTGCGACAGGATCAGATTGCGAAAAGTCAGTTCAACGCCATAGTTCGCAGTATCCGAAAGAAGTTCGTCAAGGGCATTTCTGAATTGCGATAGAATGTATCTGTCCTTTGCTTCCCTAGTTCTGATTGCAAACGTGACTCCCATCATGCGCTGCTTCATGTGTACATTTTCCACCATGTCGATGAATTGTTCGTTGAGCTCCGGCCTCGCAAGGAGCACTTCTGTCAATAGATCTGCTGCATCTGTTTCGCTCAGGTTCATCCTATCTACAAGAGTAAAGAGGACATGACAGGCCGCGCAGCCGTTCTTCTTGACGCGCGACGAATCGATCCCTACTTCGCTTACTTCATTCACAATAATCTGTCGAGCTTGCTCTTCCTTTTCAGAGTCCAAAGAAATCATGGAAAAATTGTTGTTCGTGTGCTAAAAACATTGGCAAAAAAAAGGGGTGAGAGCCTACTGGAGCTGTTCCAGCGCGGCTGCTCTTATCCTGTGCGACACTGCAACGTAGTGGAGTTCGTATTCTTTGTCCTCGCCTTCCATCGTTCCCTCTATCGACCAGAGGTTTCCGATGCGCGTGTGCAAGGCAAAGTACCCGTTAAGGCTGACATCAAAGACCTGCCCATCCTCGTTCTTGACCTGTCCGCGTGCTTCAAATGTGAGCGGGTCCTCCGACACCACGATGCTCCATGTCTCCGGAAGCATGGTGTAGAACACGCGCTCTCCTTCGACAGAGATCGCTATCATTCCTCGCTTTACGGCGAATTCGTTGTCGGTTCCGTTGACCTTCTGCGTCAGAACTCTAAAGCCTGACCTAAAGTCCTCGCCGGTTTCTACGTCGGTTGCAACGCCTGCTCCTTTTGCAACGTGTAGTCCCAGCCTGTGCAGCCGGTCGTCGCCTACCCTATCGATCCTCTTGTCCAGCCTTTCTTTCCTGTCACTTTCTTGGGCCACTGCAGACGTTGGCGAGATTGTGACTGCAGCCAGCAGGCCAGCAGCCAGAACCAGGCCGACCATCGCAAGGGCGCCCGTTCGTTTTGATATCGTTTTGTTGTTTGACATCGACAGTGTATGCACCAGAACTTAAAAGGTGCTTGCGGGTCTTTGTCAATTAACAGCGTTAGTTAACAAGGTTAGTCAATCTTCCTGCTCGCTTCCCTCTCGCTCTTTTCTTTCAGCACGGCCTTTTTCTTCGGCCAGCTCCTTGTCTATCTTGTCTTTGAGCGACATGAACCGGCTGAACCTCTTGTTCCAAGCAGAAAAAAAGCGCCGCTCCTTTATGCCTATTGCGAGCCAGACTGATGCCAGAACGACCGAGATCGTCAGAAAGATAAGAAGTATCGCTCCTACCTGCGGCACCCTCTCTAGTAGAAGAAAGAGAAACCGGGGGTAGCCTATGAACACGCCAGCAACTATGAGAGCGAGCGGCGCCAGAATGAAAGAAGATACTATCAGGAAGGTGAAAGTACTTTTAGTGGTATTGAGATGGAATATGAGGTCGTCTAGCACCTCTGATATATTCTCCCGTCGCTCGTGACTACCTTCACCCATGCCAGTGATCATTCCTTCCATTGATTCGGATAAAATACTTCGTTAACTTTGTTACCGGGTTCATTTTTTGGTCGCATCCCTCCGGGGAAACATCTCTTCGTAGGGGTCCAGGATCTGCCTGCAGAACTGCCTACCCTTCTCTGTAACGCTGTATTTTATTATCCTCTTGTTGCCCCAGGGCTCCTCCGTTCGCTTGATAATCTCCTTTGACTCCATGTCGTCGAGGATATCCTTGTGTTTGACCAGGTTGAGGCCGCAGTAGCTGAGAAGCGATGTCTGGTTCAACTCGCCATACTCGGTCAGCTTTAGTATGATGTCTTTCCGGATATAGACGCGGTCCCGATACTCATGAGATGACAAGAACTGGAAATCCTCTTTGACTACCCCGCTTCCGCATCATACGGACAGCCAATGAACGAGCAATCTGGCACCTATTATAGTCTAGGTCGCTCGCTTAAAGCGGTTATGCAGTGGCGTGTCAATAATACAAATAGATGAGAAGCAGGAGGTCCGGTTGCCCATTCCGACGAGATGGGATGGCAAGATTTTTTGTCGGCTGACAGGCTCGGGCCAGACTCCGAACTAATTGCAGGTTCAGCCCTGAGTGAAATTATAGATTTGTAA
>DADA01000112.1 GCA_002494895.1 Nitrososphaera sp. UBA210 | reverse complement strand
ATGCTAGAAGCAGAGGCGTCAAAATAAGATATATCGTCGACATCAGAAAAGATAATATCAGTTATTGCAAAAAGCTCCTAAAAGTTGTGGAGCTCAGACATTTGACTGGGATTAGGGGCTGCATAGCAGTTACCGATAAAGAATTCCTCGCTACCGATAATCTAAGAGATAGAGCAACAAAAACTTCAAATCAAATTATTCATAGTGACTTGGAAGGTATAGTAGAACAGCAGCAATACTTCTTTGATACCCTTTGGAATAAGGCACTACGAGCTCACCGGAGAATCAAAGAAATTGAGGATGGAGTCGATACAGAGATCATGGACGTTATTCAAAACCGTGAGGCTGCTGAACTTTTGTTCGTATCAGAGATTAAACATGGTAGAATGGAGGTACTCGTTGCATTAAGTTCTATTAGGTATTTGGAACATCTTGACAGGATCGGTCTTGTAGACAAAATAGAACAGGCCAAGAGCCATGGAGCAAGTGTATTAATGCTCTGTCCTGATGAACCTAATGTCGAAAATAACAAATGTGATAATAGGAATGTAGATTTGCTCTCGGAAATTAGAAAATACGCAATTGTAGGAAATGTAGGTGGAGCAATTAAGGGAAGCATAGTCATTGTCGATAACAGCAGAGTACTTGCAATAAGCGAAGAGGGCATTGATGCTCTTGCGATATATTCTAATAATAAATCACTTGTAAACAACTTTTATTCACTTTTCTATGCTCTATGGGATGAAAAAGAAATGCTCGACTCTTTAATGAAGGCGCAGAACAGATTGGTAGTGTCCAATGCTCAACTCGCTGCCGCCAACGAACAGCTGGAAACCAATGATAGGTTGCAAAAAGAGTTTATCAACATTGCAGCTCACGAGCTAAAGACTCCAATAACGCCTATTGTAATGTTGACAAGTCTAGTAGAACCTATTGACAACGGAAACGGTAAAGTTAGCCTAACGAAGGAAGATTTTGAGATAATCGTACGTAATGCTGGAAGGCTGAACCGGTTAACTGAAGATATCTTGGATGTTACAAGAATTGAAAGTCAGTCGCTAAAGCTAAATAAAGAGCGATTTGACATTAATGAAGAGATAAAGAATGCTTTAAGAGATATCAAAGCCCAGACTTCTAAGCATGAAGTGCGACTAGTGTTTGAACCGATAGAAACAATATTTGTAGAAGCTGATAGAGCCAGGGTATTTCAAGTGCTTTCCAATTTGCTGAGAAACGCTGTCAAATTTACCAGTCTAGGAACCATTACAATTGCGATAGAAAAGAGCAATCATAAACCTAACAATGAAATGATAGTTGTCGTCAAGGATTCAGGTATAGGAATATCCCCTGAAATTCTACCGAGACTATTCACAAAATTCGCTACAACATCAGAGTATCCTGGTGGCTCTGGTACTGGTTTGGGACTCTTTATCTCTAAAGCTATAATCGAAGCTCATGGCGGCAGGGTATGGGGTGAAAATAACAAAGATGGTAAAGGTGCGACATTTTCATTCAGTCTCCCATTGACTTCGGGGCAAATTATGGAAGGCGAAGAGCTGCAAGATGTATAGTAATAAAAGGCTTAATGCACCAATGAATAATGAGGCGTGCTTGTATTATAAAGCACATATTCGTTGTAGACGATGAAGCAGATATTGTCTCGCTAATAGAACGGGGTCTGGTCAAAAATGGATTCAAAGTTGATGCATTTACTGACCCTGTGGAAGCGTTATCGCATTTCAAACCTGACTTGTATGACCTTGTACTTCTTGATATCAAGATGCCAAAGATGAATGGTTTTGAACTGTACAGAGAAATAAGAAAGATAGACAGTAAGGTCAAAGCATGCTTTATTACCGCCTTTGAAGTATATTATAAGGAATTCAGAAAAGTATTTCCAAGTCTGGAGATAGATTGCGTTATTAAAAAGCCGTTTACCATTCAGGAATTGACACAACAAGTGAATCTGGCAGTGAGTCATATCGCGTAAGGGAGCTCTCATCATTCTGACCTTTATCAAGGACTGAAAGTGGGGACCTTTTGCTAGCCTCTTGTTGCAGAAGATAAGGCAGCAAGCCAGACAATGAAAATACGTTTATCCTTGAATTAGGCTCCCTCATCAAATTATTTGCATCAGCTTGTCTGCGAACTTGCTTCGATTACGATTTATAGCATCAGGCGCCCTTTCCACCTGTGAAGAACCGTAGCAGACCCGACATCGTAGCGGGTATTCTTGACCCTGCTAATGGGGGGATATCAAAGACAAGGCTCCTTAGCCTGGCAAACCTCACAAGCGAGCAGTTGAGGAAATATCTCGTTGTCCTTATCGAGGAAGAGCTCTTGCTCGAGCTTGCTGACCAGGACAAGAGGCACGTGGCCTACGTAACTACGGATAAGGGCTTGAGGTACCTTTCACTATACTCATCGCTCAAGAGCCTCGCAGTCTTTCCCAAAGGCTAGGTTCGGTTCAAATTGAGATAATTGCCTCATGAGTTTCACAACTTTCAGCCAGTTCATCTAGAAATTCCGCCCTCATGTACTTCGCTTTAGTTCCTAACTGTTGGATTTCCTTTCACGATGGGGATCCCGTAGCCTGTGGGGTATGCGGCTGCGAGTCGGACTATTGGGGAATAGGCAGATGGATGGGCTATCCAAAGCTTCACCTGATCTGCCCCGGCCACAAAGCGAATGTCGACTTGCATGAAAAATCGACAGAAAGAAAGAGTTGCTCCACAAAGACGATTTGCCGGCCAGCGTCCTGGAGGAACTGGCAATTGAAGTCATCCAGCTAAAGTCACAGATCAGGGCACAGGCAGCGGCGGCACAGGCCTACGCGCGTTTTGGCTGATTGTATTTGCAAGGAGCAGAAAGGGAATCCCACTCTATCCTGGAAACAATTCTATCTCGCATGAGCCGACAACGGTGCCGCCCCATATGACGTCTTGTTTGTACTTGCCTCCGTTGACAAAGTCCACATCCTTGAAATTGCAAACAAATCCGCCCGTAGCGTCAATACTCCTTGTCTCGGTAACAGGTGTTACTTTCGAATCACCAGGTTGGACGACGTAAGTCGTTGAACTACCTTCCTCGATCATATTACCTGCTCCATTGACATATAACGTACTGCCAACCAGATTCCCTCCAACAATTATCTCGACATCGCCACTCCTAACATAATTGTATTCTCCATTATACTCAGTTAGAGGATGTTCTGGCGTCCCCGTTATGACCCTGGTTCGCGTGTGCTCGTAACTTCCAGTCCCATTGCCGCTGATCAAGTTGGGCACGACTTTCACGAAGAAGCTGCCGCTGCCCGAGTGCTGCTCCTTATGTTCCCAGCACGCTTGATACGAGTTGCAGTTATCATCAGATGATGCCTGGCTGTTTGAAGCTGTATATTGAATGGTCCCATTCAACAGGATCGCAGGCGGCTCAGGCGGGTCACATTTGACCACTGCTTTTCTTGCATCCTCCACCCAGCCTTCGCTTACTTGCTCCAGAGTTTTGTCGTTCCACTTGGCGACAGAGTCAAGGAATATCTTGCCTGCGGCATTGGCTCCTGTGAACTTTGCACCAGTCTTTGCGGCCAGGTTGAGCCCCCTTACCGCTGTTATCTCGGTGACTTCCGACCTCGCTTCTCTTAAGGCGTCAAGGGTCTTTTGCTTCTCCTCTGGGTTCTCTGCAAATGTCTTCTTGGTAAGCGGATTTGTGGGGTTATTTGCGCAATCTTCTAGCGAGTCCAGCTCTGAGAAATACGACCTCGAATCTCTAATTTTAGCCAGGTCTATCGCATTTCCCAAGGCACCCAAGATGGGGCCAAATTTGTCGCTGACCTTTCCAAGGCCTTCCTTTACAATGCCTTTGATCACCGTTTCAAAAACTGCACCCGACGCGCCATCAGATGCCTCAGCGGCAGGCAGCAGTCCGGCTGCCGCTGAAGTCGACGACACTGAATCGGATGACTGTATGCTCGCCTTCAACTCTTCCGGCATCGCTTCATACGGCACAAAGTAACCAAGGGTGAACTGTGCCACTCCACCGATCTCTTCAAAAGAATATTCTACATCATAGACTTCACTGCCGGTGGCAGCCGCCACTTGGAGCTCTGCCTCAGTAGGAACGTAAATTTGATCTGGAATTGCCGTGATCTGTGCGTCCCATGCCTGCTGTCCCGGAAGAGTCTGTTCATAGTTCAAGTAGGTGTTGTCATAGGACTTGATCTGGGTGTCTATCTGCGCGATGAGAGACGCCGTGTCTTGATCCAAGCCTTCTTCGACCATCAATCTGCTTACCGTTGTAGGATCGATGTTTGGACTATCGGGGCTTGTGTTCGTGTCATCGTTTTGGAAATTAGAAGTCAATGGGTTATCTGGAAGAGGAAGATTATTGGCCAACTGCTGCGGGAAGCCGCCAAAACTGTATACGCCGACACCGATGGCTATCACGGTCGATACAGCTGCCGATATTATTCCTATGATGTTGAACCGAATGCGCAATCATGGTCCTGGAGAATATATACGCTTTTTGGCCAATTCATCGAGATTCGCACGGAACCTTTATCGAAAATTCGCGAGCAAGTTTGCCGCTGACCATCTGACAGGAGTCGATAGCAGTGAAGGGATGGAACATGCGTCTTCTGTTTTTCAAACCTCATACCTACAGACAGCTGTGTGGTAACTAGTGAGTAACATGATCTGGATTCTTCCTATTATACATAAATAATTGAATTATTCACTTGACTTACAGACAGGATGGTCCAGCTGAATTTCAAGAATTCAAGGGTCTACACTAGCATTTCAGCGACCTTATTGCTGCTCACGACAATTCCTGTTCTAGCTGGCGGCCCCGTGTCTGCGCAGGAAAGTTCAGCTTATTATATAACTGCCTACTCTGCGAATGATGAATCCGGCGAAGTCGTTGCAGCTTCGGGATCTAACCGGTTTGTTGTGTGGACGGATGAAACGCCTGGCAATTTTGAGATATTCTTTAGGCGAAGTACAGATAATGGCGCAACTTGGAAGCCTACAGTTAATCTCAGCAATAATCCTGGTGGTTCGGTTGAGGTGCAGCTCGCGGTCTCGGCTTCCAGCGTTTTCGTTATTTGGAATCAATATGATGCAAGTGGCGACGTATCAGACGTCTTGTTTCGTCGGAGTGGGGATAACGGTGCTACCTGGAAGCCGGTAGTCAATATCAGCGAAAAAAATGCCGGTGACGCCTTTAATCCTGTCATTGAAGCCCTGGGGACGGATGTGGTGATCGTCTGGGCTGATACCACTCTTAATTCCGAGATCCTTTTGAAGCGAAGCGGAGATGGTGGTACGACATGGGGTCCAATCGTTAATGTTAGCAATGATACTCCAGGTTCGTACGACCCCCAAGTAACCTTATTCGGTTCGAACATCTACGTGGTGTGGCAAGGGTATAGATCCGGCAATTTGGACATATTCTTAAGAAAGAGTCCAGACCACGGCGCAACTTGGCAGTCTACTTTCAATATTAGTAAAGGGAGTCCTGCTTCATATGAGCCTCTAGTCGCAGTTGCCAGCTCAAATGTGTATGTGGTATGGCGAGAGGGCGGTGAGACATTTCTGCGAAGAAGTACAGATGGTGGCGCCACATGGAAGTCGAGTCAGAACATAAGTAACGATGGAGGGTTTTCACTTTACCACTTGATTGCGGCTTCAGGGAACAACCTGTACATTGCATGGAAACTCGATGGCGGAAGCAATGACATAATTCTCAGGAGAAGCACGGATAACGGAGCGACGTGGAAAACCAAAGTGAATATTAGCGACTCTGCGGGTGATTCATATCCCTCTTCATTAGAAGTTGCAGGTTCTAAGGTATACGTAGCGTGGACTGAATCCACGGGCGACTTATTCGTCCGAAGGAGTGTTGACGGCGGTGCTACCTGGAAGTCCAAAACAAATGTCGGCGACGCTGCAAACAATGTTTCTGTGGCCCATGTCTTTGCTTCGGGATCCAACGTTTATGCCGCATGGATCCAGCCTGACGAGATGGCCAATGGAGAAATTTACTTTAGCAGAAGTACTGATAGTGGCGCTACTTGGCAGATGGAGAAGAACCTGAGCAACAACAATGGGGGTTCGATCTATCCTAAGGTAGCTGGCTAAGCAGACCAACAAGGATATAAAGTAAGAAAGTAAGAATATACATGGTGAATCCATGACCCAATACGAAGAGGCTGACGTAACGGTAGTAAGCGGGAAGGGCCAGGTCGTCATTCCGCAGGCCATAAGGGAAAAGCTGCGAATAGGGCCCAAAACAAAGCTTCTCGTATACGGCTACCAAGACGCGGTGATAATGAAAAAGATGGAAATACCCAATGTCATCAAGGACCTGGAAGACCTCTACCGCAGAGTGGATCAGAAGGTCAAGAAGTACGGCCCACTGTCAGACGAAGAAATCAACGGCATAATCCAGCAGAGCAGAAAGAAGAGGCGCTAGGACCACAGTCGCAATTATGAAGATAGTTCTGGACACCAACGTCCTCATTTCAGGGCTAATTAAAGAAGGAAAGCCGAGAGACCTCCTCCTCGAAATCCTGCTAAATCACGAACTTGTCATTTCAAAAGAAATCCTAGAGGAAGTGGCTATGATTGCGAACGAGCCCAGGATATGCAGGTATGTCGATCATGAAGACATCACAGACTTTCTCAGGGATCTGGCGAGCTCGGCATCGATCGTCAAGATAAAATCAAAGTTCAGAGCGGTGAAGCAAGACCCTGATGATGACACTACTCTGAGAACTGCAGTTGACGGCAGAGCCAGATCTGTCGTATCAGGTGATAACCACCTGCTGGATATGAAAGGATTCAGAGGCATCAGGATAGTTTCAGTGGCAGAAATGTTGCAAATGCTGAGTAGAGTTTTTTCTGAAGGAGCTATCGGAAAAGCACGGCGACGGGGTATACACAGTCGTATTATGGGCCGAGCATGAAAACAAAGAAAGCTTTGTTGCTTCCGCAATATCCGTTTTCGTTTATTGAGCGGCGTCTATGTTATGCTGGTTAGTATAGTGAGCGACCACTGCCTGCTCCACGCACGGCCAATGCTTATATTAATAAAACATCTTTTATACAATGAATTAAGAGGGACGGACTATGGCATCTGACATATCTGAGCTCAGACCTGTAGTAATTCGCTTTCCTACCGAAGAGGAAGAACTAAGAGGATTTGGAGTTCTCTTGGATTCTGGGATGCCAGTTCATACAACAGCTGATGATGTGTATACCATAAATGAACTGCAATGCAACTTGTTAAGGCAAAAGGGAATCAACTACGTAAGAGAGAAATAGTCCCGGTTTGCAGCAAATTAGAGTAGACATCATTTTACCAGTCTTTTACAACAATGGCCGCAAGATTGAAGGCTCTAAACTGCTGCAGACCAGAAAAGAACTCGCTAAGCGCTTTGGAGGTTGTAGCTTTTTAAAAAAGTCCTATGGGACATGGATCGACCCCTCCCTGAACAACCAGCAAAAAACATAGATCGAAAGCTCGATAGCGTAAACGAACAAGTTGCAGGATATCTGATATACATAATTGTATATACACTAATGTATAAATAGTTCCTGATTCATAGATTGATGCAGGAGGAGGTAAAACGAAGAAATGAGTATTCTAAGACGACCGAAAAGGAGCAAAGTCTCTTCAAGAAAGCGTCCTCCGATGTCTCCGCCACGAAGGCGGATCATGCCGCGCCTTGACACTTTGGAAATGATTGAAGATACTATTAGAAAAGAGCAGTATTTTGAATCAAAGACCAAGCTCTGGAAATCGCTACCAAGAGGGGTTCAGTATGGAACACTTGGAGTAGCACTTTCCTATCTGGAAAGGTCAAACAAGATAACCCGGAATAGAGATGGCTCAATAGTCTGGATATTCATGGAAGGCAGGAAAGCAAAAAAATCTCTGGATGAATCAACTGAGCTGTAGCAACTATGTTGTGCTATAGCCAAACAATATATCGTATTCCTTGTGTGTAAGCAAATCTAAAAGTTGATAGACCTTGTCCTCTTTTCTGCCTCTAATTGTGTAAATCAATCTGTGGCTACGGCCGATCTCGTGCCTATAAAGATTGGTTACTTCATGTGTTTTAATATATTTGTCAGGCCAAGGCTTTTTCTTGATATAGTCTCCAAGATTCTTGTCCTGCTTCATCTCGTCTGTAACTTGATCAACTTTGAGCTTTACGGGGTCGTTACTTGATAGCGCTTTAAGAACGTCCAGAACATCAGGAGATGCAAAGACACGAAAATTTCTCTTGCCCAATAATCTAGCCGATATGAATTACTATCGGATATACTAGCCGATATTATCCGAGTGTGGAAACAGCACGCGAACAGCCAGCAAAACAACGTATTTATAGTATGAATACTATATGGCTATAGTAGTAATACTATTATGCTATAGTATGGCTACACATGGTGAGCACAATGGACGAGACCAGATTCAGAATATTGGACACTCTTTCAAGAGCGTTAGGAAGGCCCCTATCGATCAGCGAGTTGGCCAATAGGATAAAGGAACTTCATGGCACAGCCTACTACGCCAACATATACGATGAAATGATGTCTCTTGCGAGCGAAGGAATCATCGGGCTGGAAAAGATTGGAACCTCCTCCATTGCTATTCTGAATTTCAAAAGCTATCTGCTTATCGACACCCTGGCTGAATTTGAGCTAAAGAAAAAGCGTAATCTGCTAAGAGGAAGAACGATGCTCCAGATGCTACTTCTGGAATTAGATACATATCTGAAGAGCCTCCCGCTTGTGGACTCAATTTGCATGTCAAGACCGGAGAAAAATATCAAGCTGAACAGAATGGAATTTCTGATCCTCTTGCGGGGTTCAACAGGAGATCGGGCCATACGGGAACACAGGCAGGCACTACGCGAAATAATACTGAGGCTCCAGAAAATACATAATCTAAGGATAGATCATCTGACGCTTGCCAATGACGAGTTTCCGGACTTGCTAAAGTCTGAAGATAGAAACCCTCTGAAGGATATACTTGCGGACAAGATAGCCTTTATCAATCCACAAGCATTTTGGATTGAAATAAGAGAGGCCCTGATCAAAGGGGTCCGCATACGAATAGATCCCGAGGAGATCGATCCGACGAGAATATCGGAACATCACCTGGTATTCAACCTGGCTAGATTCGGATACACGGAAATGGGGCGAGAAGTAAGGGAAGGGGAGCATATCGGCATAGAATATATCATTTCTTCCATTCTGATGGGAAAGGATGTCAGAAGGACTGAAGCGATACCAGTGATCATTGCGAAAAACAAGCTGAACTATAACGTACTGACATTCCTATCCCAGAAGTACAAATACTCTGATCGACTGCTCGGGTTACTCAGAACTCTATACAAGATCAAGCCATCTCACGAAACAAAGGAGGGTATTTCGACTTTAGAGAGCATGCACGTTAATGAAATCAAGGCTGATGAGGACAGCATCAGAGACAAGATGAGGCTATACAATGCCACTTGACCGATCACGCCTTCTCGGCCTGCTCCAAGAGGTAGACCGGAGGCTCGATAGAAAAATAATTCTGGTCGCTGCGGGAGGAACAGCAATGACCTTGTTGAATCTAAAACCATCAACGGTTGATATCGACTTCACCGGTCCGCACACAGACATCGAGGAATTTAACAAGATTCAGAAAAGCGTGCCCCATGGATTCAAGGTAGACACGTGGACTGATGGCATGGTTTTCAGTCAGATTCTTCCTGCCGATTACCTGAAGAAAAGCGTGCCGATCAGGACACGATTGAAGAAAATCGAATTGATGGTACTTCATCCTCTAGACCTAGTTGTTACAAAGATCGGCAGGCTAGATGACAGGGATGTTCAAGACATAGAATTGTGCATCAAGAAATTTGGCTTGAAGAAGAGCCAAGTGGCAAGCAGAGGAGCCAAGGTAGAATACGTAGGCAGCGAAATTGTATACGCAACTAACCTGCAGAATGTGCTCAATACTTTCTTCACAAAAGAACACAAAGTCACGAAATCCAAAAAGCTTTGACCTATCACGTCTGGTCCTGAAAGTGTAGACATTGCCGAAACAATATCTCTTACATTCTTCTCGGCTTCATACTGGCTATTACCCTTTTTCTGTGTGTATCTTCCAACCTTTGAAATTATCAAATCTTCCATACCGATGCTCTGAATTGGGCCGTAGCCAGGCACTATTCTGGCAATAACCCGTGACCAGGAATCATCGATCATTGGAAGGGAGTAAAGATTATTGTCCCAGATCTGAACCGATACCCCTGAATCAAAATGGAATTCTGCAACTTGAATGCCATCCTTTTCCTTTTCAAGGTCTTTGTCAACCATTCCCGGTTGATCCTGCAGCAGTTCTACTGCCTTCTTGTAATCGTGAACTACGAAGTCAATATCAATTGTGGGTCTAACCATTACTTTATGAACTGCAAGTGCTCCTGCACCAAACATGGCGTATCTAATGCATTAGAACGCGGCAGGCTACCGAAACGGTACGCCTCCGGCAACCAGATATGAGAAGGGATTTCTGGTCTGGCAGCGTTTCTTTTCCTTCGCTTTCTTTGTTGCATCTATTGAGCACACAAATTGCCTGTCATGATGCGCGGGTGGGGATGAACGTTGTATCTTTTACTCCTGCTCCTCGCATGGCGCTCTTTTCGGTGCCGTTATCTGCGACCTTTATCCTGATAGTCTCGTGCGAATCCGCGGTCTTTGCGGTGTACTCCTCATATCCTATCTCTCTATCTACAGGAAAGCATTTGACATAGATTATAGACATGGCATTGCCAATGGTTTTACTGGGATCCTCTGTAGTCCTGATACCAATCCCATCGAATGCTTCTTTGATTATTGCCTTTGCCTTTTCGTATTGTTCTCTTCGGACGGCGATTTGGACCATATTTCGTGATTCCTTTCTGGTGTATCTGATTTTGCTTGTTCCGACAAAGGCGTAATCAATATTGTTTTTCTCAAATGCACGCGCTACGAATGTATCTGGATCCCATATCACAGTGTTGATCCATCTTGCCGCTCTGACCATGGAATCAACGATAGGATGATCCTGGCTGGTAACTCTCACGAATACCTTCTTGCCCCTCTTTTCAGCTCTTATAACTCCAATATTCTGAAATGCATATACAGATCTGCGAACCGTCGAGAAGGGAATGCCTGTTTCATGCGCTATGCCTGATATGGTAGACCCTTGTCTAGCCATATCTATGATCCTAGCCTCATTCCCAAAATGAACAGACTGTATATTCACAGGTATCAATTAGCTAATGGCATATATATCACTTGCTATTTTTTAGTCAAAAATGACTAAATGATGAGATTACCTTCTTGGTTGTCGAGTACGCATTGCCCGAAAAGAAGCTTGGCAACGCCCAAGAAGCCGGCTATCAATATTAGCGCAAATATCGGAACGTCACGGACCGCTGATAGCGGGCTGATGAACAATTCCCTTAGCCTTCTACCGGAACCCGCCGAACCTGTCATTCTCTTCTGCGGTATCTTCCACACCAGGGCTATCTTGGTGCCAGAACTGATCAGC
>DADA01000004.1 GCA_002494895.1 Nitrososphaera sp. UBA210 | reverse complement strand
ACGCACAACATGCAGCAGGCCGCACGTGTCTCTGACTACACTGCGTTTATGTATCTTGGCGAAATGGTGGAGTACGGCCCTACGAAACAGATATTCGAAAACCCCCAGAAAGAACTGACAGAGCGCTATATCTCTGGCAAGTTCGGCTAGTCCGACCAAGAAAATAAATAGAAAGGCTCCGAGAACCTTTGTTGATTGACCCGGCTCCTTGACCTTGGCATTAGTCGCATAAGCAACATTATCATGGACATGGCGACACTGTCCGTCCGTTCTGTTGACAGAGCAATAGAGTCGTATGAAAAAGAGAGCGGCTCAAAAGATCAGATTTTCGAATGGTCGGAGCAGCTCAGGGTTCTCCAGGACGAAGTCACCGAGCTTGCGGTCGAGCTGATCGCGAGGTACCAGCCGGTCGCGACAGACCTGCGATTCATCAAATCATGCATGGAGATTTCGTACGGCTTTTCGAGGTTCGGAAGATATGCCTATGACATCATGGATATCATAGGCACTATGGGACCGCTCTCACACTGCGACAAGAGTCCGGTGCTGGACATGGCAAACACTGCAAGAGAAATGATCCACCTGAGCATCAAGGCGCTGCGGACGCAGGACAAGGACGCCGCAAAAAAGCTTTACGAAATGGACGATACCGTCGACGCGCTTTATCGCAAATACCTGAGAGAGATAATAACACCCACTAACAAAAAGGACATGAAAGATATGATCATGGATCCCCGGTGTTACCTCTCCACGCTCCTCATCCTCAGGTATCTGGAGCGCATTTCAGACCACGCTTGCTATATCGGCGATTCGGTCCACTACATCGTGACAGGAATGTCCAGTCCGAGGCGTTAAAATTCTATATAGAAAAAGTGGTGATATATAGTGCCATATAGTCTATTCGCGCAAACCGTTTATTCATACCTGAATAAGTCAGCGCCGTGAGAACAGGAACCGACCATCGAGAAGTCAGAAAGGTCCAATTTACAGGTAGATCTACCTATGTCTTATCGCTTCCAAAGAGATGGATTGAAGAAATGCGCGTGAAGGCCGGTGACCAGGTGACGCTGGTGCGAGAGCTAGATAATTCCCTGTCGGTCGTCCCGGTAGCTGCCGGCTCTTCAGACTCGCTCAGTGAAGTAACAGCAACGATCATGCCTACGGAGGGCAGCAACACGCTGAAGCGCAAGGTAGTTTCAATGTACCTGGCCGGCTACAACATTATCCACCTGAAGCTAAAGTCAGGCAGGATAAATCCTGTCCTACGGGATGCCGTCAGGGAGGTAGTCAGGCGCAACCTTGTGGGGACAGAAATGATAGCCGACGCTTCCGATAATATCACGCTCCAGGTACTCCTGTCGCTGCCCGAGCTTTCGGTCAACACGGCGATCAGGAGGATGTACCTGATTGCCTCTTCCATGCACAAGGATGCAATGTCGGCACTTTCCGAAACGAATCACGAGCTGGCGAAGGAGGTTATCAAGTCGGACGACGAAGTTGACAGGTTCAGCCTTTACATACTCCGCAACTTGGTAATGGCCACCCAGAACGGTCGGGTTCTGCGGGAAATGGGTCTGAAAAACCCTTCAGACTGTTTGAGCTACCGCGTTGCCGTAAAGAGCATCGAACGCGTTGCTGACCACGCCTGCGGGATAGCAGAGAGGGCAATAAAGCTTAAGGACAAAATACCCAAGGACTCGCACCAAAAGATAGAGAAGATGAGCCAGCTCGCCCTCAAGGTGCTGGAAGACTCGGTCGAAGCGTTGCTGCGAAGGGACTACCAGCTCGCGGACAAGACGGTGGACGCAACGGAAAACGTGCGTCTGCTAGAAAATGATGCAGCAACGGCGATAGAGAAGGATAAGAATCACGATCCTGCCAATCTAAAGCTCGTACTGGAGGACATCAGGAGGACTGCCGAGTATGGGAGCGACATTGCCGAGGCGGCAATGAATGAAACGATAGATGAGATAATAGAAAAACACGTTCCCGTCCGCAACAAGTGATTTAAGACATTCCCAATAGGGAAAATTAATGTCGGAGCACCGATCCTAATGCCTGATATTATCCAACTGACGGTTCTGGCTGGCCTGGGCCTGGCCATCGGCTTCGTCGGAGGCATGACGGGTCTGGTGCTTGGGGTACTGCGATTCCCGCTGATCCTGAGTACCGAAATATCTGCAGGCATGGCAGCCGGAACAAACATTGGCGTAAGCACGTTTGGAGCATGCACCGCAGCTGTCAGGCACCTGAGACAGAACAACGTTCATCGCCGGATCTTTGTCATCATGGCTTCCACAGGAGCCGGTGGGGCATTCCTAGGGTCGCTCCTGACGAACTTTGTGTCAATAGCCCTCCTGCTAATCGTAATATCGATAATTATTTCCTACGAAGCATTCTCGATCATACGCGGCTCACGGAAAGAACAAGAGGCCAAGCCCGAGAAAGAGCAGAACGCCATCTTTGTCGAATCGATCATTGGGTTTGCGATAGGATTCCTCGGGGGTCTCGTGGGACTTGTACTGGGGAGCATCAGGCTTCCTGCAATGATCTCTGTTTTAAGGATGGAGCCCAGGATTGCAGTCGGAACGAACCTTGCAGCGTCTTCAATAATGGGGGCGGCCGGCTTTATAGGTCATCTCCTCTACGGCCAGGTTGATCTGCTGATCCTTTCGGTAATGGGGCCTGCAGCAATGGCAGGCGCCTTTATCGGAGCGAGGTACACGAACCGCTTCAACGCGCGTACATTAAGAATGCTGATCGGTCTGGTGCTGATACCTGTGGCAGTTGCGATGTTCATAAAGGCCATATCAACAGTTAATGCCTGATGCGATCTAGCGCGGAATTGATAAAGTCGTCAGTTAGGTGATGGGATCCGCGATTCCTTCCAGATCGTTCAGTTTTATCTTGTCGTCCGATAGTTCAATTTCCAATCCTACTATCGACCCGCCGCGAGGCGTATAACCCAATCGCAAAGTGGATACGGCGTCTCGACAAGACTTACCTTTGATATCTTGTCCAGCTGACCTTTCTCTTGCCCGCCTGCTGCCCCGATTCTACAGACTTTCGCATTATGAACAGGTACTTGAAGCCGCGCAGGTAAAAGTTAAAGCGCAGGGCGCGGTTGTGCCAGATGCCAGTGTTTGACGCCTGGCTCCTCCTGGCTACGCAGACGATATCGACTGTTTCAAGGTGCCTGGAGAGCTGCTCGTAGATCTTGAAGCCGACAGGGGTGAACTTTTTCTTTACCCACTGGTCGCCGATAAGCCAGCCCAGCGTCTTGCCCGGCCTGAGCACCCGGTGGCATTCGGAGATCACCTTATCAAGAGCATTATAGAATTCCTCGGACTCTGCAGAGATCTTGCCAATGTTGCCGGGATGGTCGTTATAGTCAATGTTGTCGCCGTAGGGCGAGTCGATAAAGATCATGTCAACGCTGTTGTCCTTGAGCGGTATCTTTCTAGCATCATTCTGGGTAATGTCGGGCCTGGTGGGCGAAATGTCGTATGCGATGCACTTCCTGCCCTCCTCATTGCAGACATCGATGGTGGTGCCGCTTCCTGCCATAGGATCAAGGACGAGATCGCAGGGATCGGTATAGCGTCTCACCATGTTGTATATGACAAATGCCGGCGTGACGCCGGCGTACTTGTTGCTGCCTTTTTGCGTCTTGCCGTAGCTCTGCTTCGGATAGTCCCATAGAGTTGTTGACTCCATCCTGGGTCTGTCGTCTCCATTGGAAGTTTTGACGAGCTTTACTTTGCCGCCCGGGTTTTCAATGAGCTTTGCGAGTTGCAGCGCCTGATCCGGCTCGAGCGGGTCGTGCCATCTTGCGCCGTCAAAGATCCGTTTCGCTGCTTTTATCGAATGCAGCTTGCCGTTGCGCGATACCTGCACCTGGTAGGGATATTTCCCATTCCAGGCTTCGGGCACTAGATCCCTTGCACCATCTGACGCTGCCTTGAAAGTTCCGTAAAGCGTATCCGTTTCAAGGTTGAGCAAGAAAAGCATGTCGCCCTTCCTTATTTTCAGAACATTCTCGCCATAGACCCTATTGGCCGCAAAGAGCATCCGGTCAAGGCATTCCCGTTCGCTCTTGCTGGTGCAGGCGAGTATGTATCCCTTAGATGCGGCCTGCGCTGCCATCTTCAATTTCAGGAATTGAGGCTAGCCGAGATGATTTAACGATATCGGAAAGGGAATAGACTTTTACGCCAGCAATTGCATTATCAGGTCATGACTCTCTGCTATATCTGCAACACTAGATTGGCTTCGTTAACATGCTCGGAATGCAAAAAGCCGGTATGCAAGAAATGCACTAGGGATTTTCCATTCTCAAAGAGTGCGTGCCTTGAATGCGCGGTAACGATCAAGACGGGATTGGGCGGAGTGAGAAAGGACGAAGAGATTTTCTAGCGTCTCAAACAAGAACTGCCAATAGTTCGGGATAAACATCAACTGCGATCTGAGAGAACAAGAAGAAAAACAGCTGATAACTCTAACTCGGTTATTACTGATTCGGAAGGAATTCTAGCAGAGCTAAATAGCCAAGTTCGAGCAATATGGCATGTAATGGGTAGATTTGGATTGGCGTCGTCTGAATGCGACGAAATGAAAGAATGCGAGTATTACAGCGAGGCTTGGAAGGGTGCGAAAAGAAAGCGAGAGCTCCATTTTCTGAACAGATCCTAGTTCATTTAGAACTTTACGAGCACCTTAAATGCAACTGTGTCCATAGTCGAATTTGCAAATCTATTGCCCAGTCAGAATTCTAGGTCTAAGAATCGAGAAGGACCTTCCAAATCCAAGACTGAGAATAATGACGAGCTTGTCAAGCAAGCCAATATCGCAAAAATCATTGGATTGATGGAGGAAAAGGACCGAACTGACGATTGGCTCATAGAGAAAATCAAAGAAAAACGTGTGCTGCGCACGATCGATTCCACGGCTGGAAGATATAGGATCCTTAACTCATGTCCTAACCAATTCATTTCGGAAATGCTAAGCGTTCTAAAGGCTAGCGAATTCATCGAATTTAGCAAGATCTCGCCGGCTACTAGATCTTACCATTGGTTCTTCACTGACATAGTTGCGTCTTCGCAAGACGAAGTTGCAACAAAGGACCAGGCTCGAAAGATAATAGTATTGAACAGCCTGATAGCAATGACAAAAACATTCCTGCTAAAGGATTCAAATCGCAAGATACTGCCGACAGGCGATGGAGTAGCAATTGGTTTTACCGAAAGCCCAGAAAGCCCGCTATCACTTGCAAGAGAGCTGCATAAACTGTTGCAGCGCTACAATGAAACAAAGAAGGAAGAAGAGAAGATAAGAATAAGGATAGGTCTTGACACTGGTCCGGTGTATCTTTTTGACGATTTGAATCAAAACGAGAATGTCTGGGGGCCGGGAATAATCATGGCTCGCAGAGCCATGGATCTAGGTGATGCAATGCACATCATAGCGACTCATAATTATGCCGATTCGGTGCAGAACCTGAAAGAAGAATACAAGAAATTCTTTGTAGAGCTCGGTTACTTTGATACCAAACACAAGAAAATCCTGATCTACAATGTCGTCGGAGACGGCTTTGGCAACAAGAAAATACCTCCTGACCCCTCGCGTCCAAGCGACAGTTCAGAGGGCCCTGGCGGAAAGATTCCTTTCAGATTTGTCTACAACAGCATAAAGGTCGAGTTACAGGTCAAGAATCACAGGACATGGATGACGCATCATGTCTTGACGTGGAATTTCACGAATATCTCAAGGGACTCGATGGGCAGCCTGTCCTATTCTATCGATGGAGACAAACCGAGGCCGTTCAGAGATCTCAATCTCTTGGTGACAGATCAGCGCGGTACAGAGCAGGAACTAATGACCCTAAATGTGAACAAACCGGAACACAAGGAGTTCCATTTCAAACTCAATAAGGTAGTTCAGCCGGGAAAGCAGGGATTTGCGCGAATTGAATACGACTGGCAGGAGCCCAACAGATATTACTATTATTCCTTTGCGTCACAATGCAAGAATTTTCAGTTCACAGTTAGCGTGCCAAAAGGTGTTGATGTGACTCAGCGGGTTTATAGAGTCAACTATCATACAAAAGAGAAGACACATGCGGCACCAGCTAAGGTCAAATACCTTAGAAACGGAACCCAGGTAACTTGGTCGGCACAGAATATCCCAGCCAACGATGCGTACGAATTTCACTGGTAGGCGTTCAGAATCCAAAGGCTTCATTTGGAGGTGCTGTCCGCCTTATGCCCCACAGTGCTGCAGCTAGTCCGATGTCTATGGCGACGTTTGTGATGAAGATCCAGAATGAGTCGACTCGCGAGTCGGATAGATGAATAGCTTGGACTTTGAAACTTCCACATACTCGCCTGCATCTTCATCAAATACGGATATTATGGCATCATAATCCTGCGATTCCACTGAGGGAGACGGCCAATTCATTGTCGCACAACCAGTCGCTTTCGGTCCAAGGAACAACTCGGCCGAGTCCAAGAAAACAGTCTTGTTCTGCCTATCCCTGATCTCGAGCCATATCGATGACGTGGTATTCACGGGATTATTGCTCGTTGCGGTCACATACAGTTCTGACGTGTGGTGCTCCAAGGGGAAGAGACCGTGGTGACCTCCACCGCACTGATCGGTTGATAGCGATGCCCTTACTTTGGGTTTGTCATGCTCGATAATAACCTCTCTCTGGTAATATGCGGCATTGGTATCGATGGTCAGGATTCCCGTGCCTCGTTCAAAATTCTGCGTGAATGGAATGGAACGCCCGGTGTCGGTTGCTACCACGTCATTAACCTTCTTTGCGACGGTTTCGTGTATCTCTAACATGAAAGGACCTTCTCCGATAAGATCCAATCGCAAGTTATTGCGATCAAAGGAGAAAGTACCTGTTGCGTTCGCGACAGTTTCGCTGGTCAATTTAATAATACACGCTTGGTCGTAGCTCATAGTCTTATTAGCGACTTGGTCTTCGCAAACACCATCATGTGTTATGATGTCAAAAGTCTGCTCTACACCCGGGTGGCTAAAAGCTTCAGCGAAGGGTATGTTCAGCTCGGCTACCTTTAGAGAGGCGATATTGTTATCGAGCATGGGCAGTATGATTGGTCCGGCAGGTGGATCCTTGGGAGTATACGACGTAGTGCTTGAGAAAAGGTCGTTCTTGGGATCTCCACCAAATTCATCGTCCATGATCGACCTGACCTCTTCTAACTTCTTTACAGCAAGCTCAATCTGATTTTCCTTTATCAAATCGATGACGCTCTTGGTAGCTACATTATTGGGAACATAATTGTCCGGGCAGGATGGTGTCTCTATTTCAAGCCTACATCCTATCTCCAGCTTAATTTCGGCAGCAACTGAAGGAGTATTGTACGGAGGTTTAAAGTCCACGTAAGGAATGCTCTGTATCCAATAATTCGCACTTTTTATGCCAGCGACTTTCAGTGCCATATAATGTGTCACGTTGAATTCTGCGCTAGGCAGAAATCCTGCAGCAAACCCGCTACCAGCGGCAGTTGGGTTTAACTCTCGGAAGTTCATGTTCGATGCAATTGCGTCCCAATCATCAGCTCCATAGATATTGGCCGCATGGGCATTCGTGGCGGCGGTACATCCTATCATGCCAAGATCAAGTATATCTGGCGGATCAAAAGAATTGGGATTCTCCCATGGAGGATCGGCATCCGAATTCCAGTCGATCGTGCCCGGCGTCTTTCCGATACTCGCAGTAGGAAGGGTAGCACCCTCGTCTAGGCTCCACACAATGGTGAGCGAACTCATCGCCGAACCGGTTCCGATATTCAGCACAGAACTGCTAGGACTCTGCTCGACTGGCGCTGCGGAGTTAAGAGGATTGGGCTCGTTTACATCATCAGAGTAACGCTGAGTGCCATATGCCGTTGTAAGCTGCCTAATGTAGGTCATGACACTCGGATAGTTCGTTTTACAGTTGACGTTATAACCCGTAACGGTACTTGGTCCACCGTGGTAGAGTCCAAGGTTATGACCCAATTCATGCATGAGCGTGCCTCGAATCTGGTCCACGACATCGATCAGACCAGTCGAATCGAAAGGACGTAACGAAACTATGATATCGTTTCCGATATATTCCGCGTTTCCAGAAGCTCCCGAATCCGGACTCTGATACTCGCTGAAAACACCGTAGTGAACTCCTTGGGCTTTCGCACGAGTATGATCTGAGGGATCCGATCCGCCTCGCTCGGTGGAAGTACCAAACTTGTTGTCCTTTATTATGTCATAGTCATTGCCAGTATTACCAGTGGTCCCCCATACATCGACAGTTGAAAAGGCAGAGTTTTCATTTACGTAGTAATGAAATTTGATCCCGTTGCCACCGTAAGCGTTCGACACAGGCGCAGTATTGAAGACCGTGCGTATACTTTCGAGAGCAGTTGTAATCGCACTTGATGATACTTGAGGTGAATAATAGTCCACCTCCAAGTAGATGTCCTTGTGCCTTGAATCGGGACAGCCGGCCGCAGCAGGAGCACTGCAGCTGTTAGCTATGGTGTAAGTAACTCCATCGTATGGGATCTTTAGTGGTCCACCTGTAGCCGGGTACTCCCAATTGGTGCACAATCCATCCCCATCAGAGTCCCCACCGTGCGAGGCACAAGTAAGCAATACGACGGGCTCGGTACCGCCGTATGGCTGAGCAGGAGGAAGGCTTACACCACTCGAACCTGCTCCCTGCGGATCACCACGTTCTTCGAAAGGTTCTACGACCAAGCTCATTGGACTCGTTCCAACATTGATGGTTAAAGCTGTATCTTGCGTACCATCAATCAGTATGGATTCTCCTGGCGGAGCTTCGTCTCCCGTTCTAATGAAGTAAAGATATACATCATTAGAGAAAATCGCGCTGTCAGAACCTACTTCTTTGAGGAACCCTGGTATCGAGCCGCTCGAAACGGTTACGCCTGAAGCCGTTGCAGCATAATTAAGGTCTAGGTTTTCCGCGGTATTGGGATCCGTGTTCAGCGCCGGATCGATCAGAGTTAGCATAAGTCCATCATCGGAGTGCAAACCGGATGATTGCTCGATCGTTAGACTCTTCTGAAGTAGCTTGGCTTCTGCCACCGCAGTATAAGATCTCGGAGTACCGACACTATCATTAACCTCGTAAGTATAGGATGCCCTGACAATGTGTGTTCCTTCCAAAGGGGGCATTACAACAGAATAACTATTTGCAGAGCCTGGATTTACTGACAGCGAGGAAGGAATCAGGTTTCCCATGTCGTCATAAATTGATACCACTGGCGGCGCACTGGTCAGTGGAGTACCAGAAACTCCCACGACAGCGGTATCGCTAGGGGCATACTGCGACTTGTCAAATGAGATGCCTGCTGACCTCATGGGTATTGTAATCACCGCATTCCCGTCTTCAGGCAGATTGGTTTGGCAATCCAACCGATCATAACTCATCATAAAATCAATATTTCCCTGCACATGCATGTTACCAATGTCGGCCCATAGTGAAGGATCGCCAAGCTCGATAATTGCTTCCATATCTCCGGAACCGTCTCCATCACGGGCGATGTTCCACTCTCCGATGTCTGCAGTTGGTGATCCTCCTCCGACATTCTCCCGCACGGCGGTCAGCGAAACGATATTATTGCTAATGTCATTGGTGATGAAATTACATAAAGAATTCGGATCTTCTATCTTTGCTCGGATAAGTTGATCTCGCGTGTAAGTATGTTTATCAAGCTTGATTACAGGCTCTGGTTGAGCCACCGTAGAACTCTTTACAATGATCATGATATCGGCCTGGATCGTTTCGCCAAACTGCGTGGCGTAAAGAGTTACGCCGTATGGAGCAGAGGGAGGGTTATCGGGACTAACGGAAGTCAGTTCGGCATCAGATTCGAATATTCCCTCTGGAGTCCAATTAAATGTTGGTAGAAGGTTGGGGAATGAAGGAGGAAGGATCAGCGCGCCCGGCGGCAGCTCGTCATAAGTGAGATCGCCAAGGTGGATTATCGGAATTTCCAAAGTATCTCCTTCTGTTACATAGAATATCATTCCATTTAGCTCTTCAGTTAGACTATATTTGAGGAAAGGTGTGGCTTCAGCTTCCTGCATACCACTCTTTCCCGCCAGGGGAATAGATGAGGTTATCATGAAGAGAAGACAAGCGACAATCAAGGCTCTAGCCGCAGCCATTGTCTGCATGAAAATTACGAATAGAGTTCTGCTACATAAGGATTTACAAGAACACTGAAATAGATGAATGAGTTATCTACGTTCATTATCGGAATGGATTATCTTGCGAAATATTCGATCAAGATACAGCAATCCTGCTAATTCTAGCGTAAAGAATTCCAGCGTTAGAAAAGGACATGGTGGGTGCATTTCCAAAAGACAAAATCATTTTGGTATATACGTTGATTCGCACATAGCAAGTGATGATTCTGTGTTGTTATCTACAAAGAATGTGGAGGTCTTACTTGTTGCGACAATAGTTGTCTTATCATTTCTAGTGTACGCGCCACAGCTGGCGCTATCTTTCTTCGGAGAAACTATCAATGTCAGCGAAACTCCGGGATCTTCGACGGGCCCACAGGTAGCGGTCTCCAATAGCGGAGAAATATTTGTCGTCTGGAGTGATGACACGAATAGCTCCGGGGAGATTTTTTTCGCCCTAAGTGAGGATGAAGGCTTAAGCTTCTCGGAACCAATGAATCTCAGTAACGATACCTCAGCGTCATCATTCCCTCAGCTGGCAGTTGACGGAAACAATGTCTACGTGGTATGGCAGGGAAGTGTGAATTTTGAACCCCATGAAGTGTACTTTTCTACTAGCTTGGATGGTGGAAATACGTTCAGCGGCCCAACTAATCTCAGCAACAACACTGGAACTTCTGTCAACGCTCAGATCGCTTTCCTAGGGGGTTCGAATGTTTATGTGGTCTGGGAAGACGACGATTCGAGCATCAGTAGCGTCCCCTTTTCAACCGACATTGCATACAGGAAAAGTAGTGATTCGGGACAAAGCTTTGGTGCGATAAACAACATCAGCCACAACGATGGATTCTCATCTTCACCAAGGCTGGCAGTGTCTGCGAGCGGAAACGTTTACGTCGCGTGGCAGGACGCTGAAGCGGGACAGGCGATTCTCTTCTCTGCAAGCATAGACGGCAACGGAAGCGTATTCAGCGAGCCGTCTGCTTTAAGCCCTCTGAATGGATTTGCTCTGATCGCCGACCTCCGGTCATCAGGGTCTGACAATGTCCATGTTTCGTGGAGCGACTTTACCGGTAATAGCGATGTTTTTCTGGCATCGAGTAGCAATGCCGGAGATTCATTTACAACGATCAACATAAGTCAAGCCAATCCTTCAATTTCTACAACACCGCAGGCAGCTGTCGCGCCAGATGGAAAAGTCTGGGTGGTATGGAATGATGATGAAGCGGGTAGTGGGGATGTGTTCATTGCAAACAGCACCACCAATGGACTGAATTTTAGCGATGGTCTGAATCTCAGTAACAACGATTTTCCATCCTCTTTTCCACAGATAGTAATTTCTGATAACGGAGCGAGCATTTACGTGGTCTGGCAGAACGCGCTCGACATTGGAGGAAGCCAGGACATTTTCTTCACCGGGAGCTTAGACGATAGCGAAACTTTCAGTACTCCCAAGACAAACGTGGCCATTAATCCAGAGCTTTCGGAAAGCCAAGTAATAGCGATACTGGATGAAAAGCTCCTCGTCGTCTGGACAGATTCGTCATCGGGCAACTCAGAGATAATGTTTAGAGTAGTTGTTCTTGACGTGCCCAGCATAACAATAGAGCCATTAAGCGAGGAGAACCCCAGCTGGGGGACAAGCGTAAATGTAACTGGCATAGCCAGCAATGCCGGTTCAGATACAGTAACCGTGCACTGGGACGACGGATCACAAAATGATGATATCTTGGTTGTAGATAATACATGGACTGCTTCACATTCCTATAACTCCTCGGGCGTTGGAGAGAGGACGATTGTTGCAGAGTTGGTCAGCAGCGAAGGAATCATAGACGCTACGAGCTCGGCAAAGACGATTATAGTGAGTGAACGCGCGTCTTTACTGGAAATAGCGGGCATCGGGAGCGTAATTCAAGGAGACGAGGTCACGGTACAAGGCAAACTGGTAGATTCTGTTAGCGGTACAGAATTGTCAGCCCAAACAATCACGTTTAGCGGAACGGGCGCGGTGAATATTGTGAGTGCGACTACCGACGACGATGGCTCGTTCGAGGCTGTTGCGGCTTCTCCGAACTCAGTTTCGAGCCTATGGATCGTGCAGGCTCACTTTGCTGGCAGCTCGGCATACAAACCCTCACAGAGCGATGTAGCTACTTACGACACCGTATCTTCTTCATCCTCCCAATTTCCAATTTCATCGGGTTCACCATCATTCGTCAATCTATCAGGATTTAACGCCACTCTTACTTTCGATAACGTGATCTCAGATGGGGTTGCGTATGTATCAGAATGCGACGATGAACCCTCAAGCAATAGATATCTATCACTTGACTCGTGTTTAGAGATATCATCGTCAGCGCACTTTGCCGCCGGCTCAACAGGTCAGGTGAGCATCTCATTCGCAGGAAAGACAATTCCTGTCGGACATACCACAGATGAAGTCGATATCTTTCATGAAGAATTATCCGGAATGGTGGACATTACTGAAGCAAGAGATCCAGATTCAATGACCGTTACAGGTCGTACCGCTACTTTCAGCAAATTCGTGGTTGGAATTGCACTTCATGAAGATCAGCCGCTTGGTGCTGCAAGACAGCAAGTGTACGTTGGCAGCAACCAAGAGCTAGTATTCTATCCAATGGCCACAATACAACTTGACTCATCTGTCTATGACATCGGCTCTTCTGCGACTCTAAGCATAAATGACGAAAACGCGAATTTGGACGAATTAGCTGTAGACATTATAGCAGCAACAGTAAGCTCTTCAAGCGATCGAACTGGAATAAACATAATTCTCTCCGAAACGGGCACAGACACGGGAACATTCGAAGGCATTTTTTCACTTTCAAGCGGAACCTCATCAGAAGACGATGCAAGGATTCAGGTTGAACCCGGTGATGACCTTGAAGCTAAATACGTCACTCAGACCGGTGCGCCATTCAGAATAGTTCTTGATGAGGTCACAGAGTCAGGAATGGTGCAGCTTTCACCGTACAACGTAACCGGTGTTCCCTGGCCCTCGATAGGAAATGCGTATGAACTGGATCTTATTGACGCTACACTGGCCGCCTCTTCAGGAGTCTCCATTACAATGTCATACGCGGATGTCGATGATCTGAGTTCGGTTGGTGATCCAAGTTTCTTCATTATGGTACAGAGAAACGACACTTCACCAGAACCAAATACTTGGATCGATATCACGTCAAATACTGATACACTTCAGGAATCTGTGGTAGGTTCCACAAATACTCTCAGCCAGTACACCATTACGTCTTCCGTATTCTTCTGCTGTCCCGGTGGGGCTGGTGGAGGTCCAGTTAAGGCCGGCGTGGTTGTACTTGATTTTGCCGCATCAGTTAGGGCAGGTAGTACTAGCGACGAAAACGAAAATAGCAGTGGCGGAAGCGGGGGTGGATCGCGTTCAACAGGAATTTCGCAGACACCCTCCGGAAACAACGCTGAAGCGACGGTATCAACTCGATCAGGACTGGTGACAATAAAGTTTGAATCGGTCCAGGCGGAGAGTGGTCAGCTCAAGGTGGAACCCACCGAATTATCGGCATTCAAAGAGATATTCAAAGAAATAATAGTGTCGGAGCAAGATAATGGCGAGCACGGCATAGTCGATCTGGACGGTACGGCGTATTCATCCGCGGGTAATATCTTTGACATCGATTTATCGATAAACTTTGAGGGCATGGCAGAAGTTACGATCCCCTACGATGAAAGTGCCGTGATTTCGATATCAGGTTCAGAATCAGATGTAAGATTCCTTCATTATGATGAAGAGAAAGGCATTTGGGAAGATAACACTGTGTCTGCAAATGCGCTTGCCAACACTGTCACCGGGAGGCTTGATTCGCTTTCTCCAGTACTTGCTGCGGTGATCATAAATCAAGACGTGGAGAGTATTGATCAGCTAGTGGTAAGTGATCCTTCATTCGTAATTTCGGAGGTGACCGGCGAGATAACCCTGTCGGTAAACCTGAGCAACAAACAGCAGACCGGTCAGAACTATGTTATCATAGCACAAGTTCTCGACCAGAATAACATGGTGCAGCATATCGAATGGCAAGAAAGATCCATTGCCGGCGCTCGGGAAGAAGACATCTCTATTAGCTGGGTTCAGACGGAAGAAGGCTCCTATGTGGTCGAAGTTTTCATCTGGACAGAGACGGAGAATCCTTCACTGCTCTCCCAAGTCAGGCTTCCGAGAATGGACGTCTAACCTGCCATTATTCAGTAACACCTGCATTACCCAAAAGGGAACGACTAACCATATTAATAGGACAGCTAGTCTGTTCCACAAGGTGAAACGAGCAGATCGCCCCAAACAGGATCTGGAATTTATCTCCAAGAAGATAGAACGTTTCGTATCAAGCTACATTTCGAAAAGCTCTGCAAGGGGCGTCGTAATCGGACTTAGCGGAGGCCTCGATTCTTCTGTAGTCCTCAGGCTATGCGTAAACGCGGTAGGCGCGGAAAAAGTACTCGGTCTGCTCATGCCCAGTAGCTCGACGCCGAATGACGACATCACTGATGCAGTCGAGCTCGCCAAATCCATGAATGTACCGCATCACATCATCGGCCTAGATCCGATAATCGAAAGGTACTCGCAGGTCCTGCCCGAGGACAAGAAGGCTCGCGGAAACCTCACAGCAAGAATCCGCATGAACATCCTTTACTATCATGCTGCTCTCAATGGCTACCTTGTGGTCGGAACTTCGGACAAGAGCGAATGTCAAATCGGATTTTTTACAAAGTTCGGAGACGGCGCTTCCGACATACTTCCGATAGGCGACCTCTACAAGACACAGGTCAGAGAGCTCGCACGCTTCCTGAAGCTCCCTAGCGCAATAATAGAAAAAAAGAGCAGTCCCCGCTTGTGGGACAACCATCTGGCCGAAGGCGAAATCGGTATGACCTATGAAACAATCGATCCCATTCTTCAGCTGCTAGAAAAAAAGAAAAAGCCGCAAGAGATTGCAAAGAAGCTAAAGCTCCCGTTGAACGACGTCCGCAAGGTCAAAGAGATGGTAGAAAAGAGCGAGCACAAGCGCGACCTCCCACCGATCGCCAAGATCTAGTTCACCCTACTATCTCTATTACCCTGTCCTCTATGCCGTAATTGATTATCCCGGCATCAAGGACCAGCTTTACCGGGTACTTTTCCCCTACCTTTGCAGTCGAGAGTGGCACAAAAGTAGCCACAAGCTGGCTGTCTGTAGACCTGGCATTAAACGTGACATCCTCGTAGATGTACTTCGTCTGATTCCCCGAATCCGGGAGGAACCTGTACTCTATTGACTTGAAGTCCTCCCCGCTCACCTTTTCCTCCTTGCCGTTCTGGAAGAATTCTATCATGGTATCAGTGTACCGCAACTCTCCACGCAAGCCGCCAAGGTTGATGTTGTGTAGCTCCGAAGCAGCCCTAAGCTCAATATTGTTATTCGCAGGCAAGCCCTGAATCATTTTGACAACATTGTAGGAATATCGAACGTAGACCTCCTGCCCGACCCTGGCCTGGATCAGGTTGGGGTCTGTGTTGCCATTACCACTGTCACCTTCAGTCCGCAGCGGGTTAAAGTAGAGGCCGATTATTATCAATGCCCCAAATGCCGCGGCTGCGGCCACGATGAATATCAAATACTGCCGTTCCAAAAGTACATCTCACTCTTGCAGAATTCTACTAATAAGCTTTGGTTTGGAAGGAACAAGCCGGGAGCCCCACCAAGAAAGACTTTCATAAATGTACGAACCTACTATTCCTATGCTGTTCACGCACTTTGGTATTGCAACTGAAACTAACGTTCCTTTGATTTTCCTGTGCCCAGCTGCTTTCTTGATGCTCACTCTCTTAGTGCTGCCCGCTGGAGCTCAGCAGAACCTCGTAGGTCCATCTTCTGAGGTCAGGATTACAATAGTCGACGGTGACTTGAATGCCAACCCCCTGGGCGTTGACAGGTACGAAGACCGCGAATTTGTATCATTTAGAACAAGCAGAGATGAAGTAGGCGGAGCGAGACCAGAGATCGTGGAAACGGGCCCCAGCACAGGAGTTTTCGAATTCACCATCCAACTAAAGACAGACACACGCGCCTGCGCGTCGGACTTGCTGGATGATAAGGAATTTGAGGCTACAGGAGGTTCTGATCCAAGCGCTGGCGCCTGCCCCGGGGATCTGTTGATGGTCGAGTACGAAGACGAAAGGACGGCAAGTGGTCAATCGGACAGGGTTGACTATGTCTTTGAAGTCACTAGCTGGGACCCTGAATTTGTCACAGAAGAGCCATCTTCCGAAGCAGGTGATGCGATAACAGTCAACATGTTTGACCCTGATGCTGACCGCGATCCCGATGTCGCTGATTCGCTTAAAGACCTGCGGGTATTTTCCGACAGCGACCCTGTGGGCAGGCAGTTCTCGGCGATTGAAACCGGCACAAATACCGGCACCTTCCGGCTCAGCTTTACGACTGCGACAGAGCCACAGGGGAATTCGATAGTAGTAAAGCAAGGTGACGAGCTGACGGTCGAATACAGTGACGACTTTCCCGCGGATTTCGCCACGTCTGAAGAGAACAAGAAATTCAGCTTTGTCATGACATTTGGTGCCAGCTCCGGGAATACCGTAACCCTATCTTCACCTGTCGTCAGGAATGCCGCTGGCGAGACTATAACCGAGCTCCACGTGGGCCAGCAAGCAGTAGCATCTACCGAACTTGCAAATACCATGATAAATGAGAGGACGCCGTTCATCGTGATGATGGAGATCAGAGATTCAAACGGCATCACGGTTTCTCTCGGATGGCAGGCCGGCATTCTTGATCCGGCGGATATGACCGAGATGGGCTTCTCGTGGATGCCCGAATTTCCCGGAGTATACGAAGCGAGAGTCTACGTAGCAAGCAGCCTGGCAAACCCGCAGCTACTTTCGTCTGTCATGACATCCGAGCTCACCGTCATCGGGAACTAACTCCCACCATTGGGCACATACCTCCGCACGGTACGCGCTACATGTTTTAGCCATAGAAGATTAATCCATCGTGCTTATAGGGCGATTCTGTAACCCAGATTACTATGGATAACCTGCGGCAGCTGCTAGCAGTAATTGCAGCGCTGACCCTGTTGCTTTCCGCAGTCAGTGGCACCAACCCGAATTATTTTGCAGGGTATGTTGCATTCGCTGACGATGACGAAGACGATGATGATAACAGCGGAAGCTCCTATGATGACGATAACGGGGAAGAGCATGAAGAAAATGAAGAAAACGAGCAGAAAACAGTAGCAGCATTTGGCACGAACAGCAAGGTCGAGCTCGAAGTCGAGGATCACGTCGAAGATGACAAATCTGTCAAGGCAGATCTGGAAGTCGAGACAGAGGATGGCGACCTTGACGACGCCGAATATGCAGTCATGTTCAACTGCACAGCCCCCGACGTAGAAAAGCTGTTTGACGGCAAATTAGTAGTCGAGGACGGGGATGGAGATTTCGAGGGAGAACTAATGCTTGTTAACGGCACCACCTACGAAGGATGCAAAGTAGGTATCGGCGACGGCCTGACAGTTCCTCTTGCAACCTTCATGGTCAATGTAGGAACTGGTGAAGCTAAAGATGATGACGACGATGATGAAGAAGAAAGGGATCGCGAGAATGGCCGCGGTGATGACGATGATGAAGAAAAGGATGAAGAGGACGACGATGATGGCGACCGCAGGTATCGCGAGCATGACAGGAGGGTCGGACTGGAACTCGAAGACGACGGCGTGGAACTCAAAGTCAAGGTCCGGGGCCTGAACATGAGCGACGGCACCTATGATGCAGTCCTTACCTGCGGCGACCCGAAAACAGAGATGACCATCTCAGGCGCCTTTGAAGTTGAAGATGGGCAAGGCGAGCTGGAGGCAGAAATAGAACTGGCTAATGGTACATACAACGGATGCGAGCTGGCCGTTGGCGACGATGTCCTGGCATCATTCAGGTCCTTCACAATTTCAGAGGAGAACGACGATGACGAGGTGAGTGACAAACGCAAGGAGAAGAGAAAGGACATCATCTCACGTCTCGACGGCAAAGAGATCCACAAGAGGCGCTTGAACGCCAATCCGGTGAGCCCCGGAGACTATGATCCAGGATGGAACTACACGCTGATGGCGAACGGGACCGCAGAGCACAGCGCGATTGACGATGATGCTACGGCAAATGTCACTATCGACTTGGCTGTTTGGAAGTCGAACAGGGCGCTGGTGCTCTTTAGCGTCCTTGATGGAACCGTCGCAGTCGGAGCAGAAGAGTACGAAGTAGAGCTGGGCTATGCGCTGTATTCCGTGAATCACAACGTGATGAGGCTGTTCGCCTTTGTGAGCGACGATTCGGGAGGAATCTACAAGCTAAAGCTCCGCGGGCATGCGGCTGAAGATTCCGAGTTCCCGGACAGCGCAGGCGAATCGATAGAAATGAGGTTCGATGGCAACAGCGGACCCGGGCGCAATTCCCTCAATCATGAATGGGAACTGATGCTGAAAGGAACCATAGAGGCCAACTAGACGCAGACTGCTGCTCTGGTAGCAGTCCTTTTCCTTTTCTACAACTACCGACCCAGGTTCTATTTGCGCAGCAAAATGAAAATACTACTACGCTGACGCTAATCCGTGCCTTGCAGGAATATCTGCATTGATTACAAGGCTACAAGGCAGGAGCACGGCAGCTATTACGGCAACGGCTACAAGCGCTGCAACGAATGCGAGCTGTTCCTGAAATGGGCCGAAGCAAAGTGCCCGTGCTGTCGGCAGGTACTCAGGACAAAGCCGCACAACACAAAGCTAAAGGCGCGCATGCGGCGCTAGCTTATTTTCCGTACCTTCTGACCCTGTGCTGGTAGGTCCTGATCGCCCTCATGAGGTCTATCTTGCGGAACTCGGGCCAAAAGACATCCATGAACATCAGCTCGCTGTATGCACTCTGCCAAATAAGAAACCCGGAGAGCCTCTTCTCTCCCGATGTCCTGAGGATAAGGTCAGGCGACGGCTGCGGCAGGTGCGAGGTGTAGAGCTGGGACTCGATCGTCTTTTCATCAATTGCATCAACCTCTATCTGCCCCTGCTTTGCCATCTGGGCTATCTTTCTTACCGCGTCAATGAGCTCCTTCTGGCCGCCGTAGGCGATTGCGATATTCAGGAACATTGCGTCGTATTCAGCAGTGGACTCTTCCAGCTTTGTCAGTATCTCCTGCAATTTAGGAGGAAGCAGTGTAGTGTCGCCTATCGCCTTTATCTTCATCTTGCGCTTGTGAATCCTTTCATCGTTCAGGAGCCTCTCCAGCTTTACCTCGAGCAGGCCGTAGATTTTTTCAAGCTCGTCATCCTTTCTGTCTAGGTTTTCCGTGGACAGAACATACAGAGTCGTTATCTTGATCCCGATGTCATGTATCCAGTTGAGCAGCTCCTCGGCCTTGTCCGCCCCATGGGTGTGGCCGATGCCAACGTCAAAGAGGTTGAATTTTGCCCACCTCCTGTTGCCGTCAAGCACTATTGCAACATGGCTGGGGAGAGGCTGTTTCACAATTTCAGACTCTAAATGCCTTTCATAAAGCGAATATATTCTGCTCAGCTGGAGGAAGGTTTCCATCAGAGCCTTGCCTCCCCTGTCTATGTTTGTCTGGAGCCCCATTAACTATCAGCTGGATATTACGCGAGAGCTATCGCAGTTTCCATATATTTACAGTATGTCGTGAGCGCCATATACATTCAGAAGGTCAGGAAAACCTGCTCCACTGGCTCTCTGACGCCCATCGCCCTGACGGATCTTTCAAATTCCCGCTTGCCATCTGACACCAGAATCTGCAGCCTGCCGGTACCGCTCTTTTTGTTCATCCGGTAGAAGGAAAGCAGCTTCTTCACGTCCCTTGCCACGATCTGTGCGGGATCAACGAACCTGACAGTGGGCAGTAGCGCATTGAGGTATTTTTTCACAAAGGGAAGGTGCGTGCTTGACAGGGTTATCACGTCCATCTTTTCGTCCACGCTGTCACCCAGCACTCTTGAAATAACGTCAAACGTCCGCCGCTCATTTTCGAGGTGGATTCCCCGCTCTATCAGCTCGATTATTGGCGATGCGTTGAATTTAGTGACAAGGATGTGCTGCGGGACCTCTCGCCTTATCTGGTTCTCAAGCTCCCTGCTCCTTATCGTGCCTTCGGTGGCCATTATTCCGATGTGCTTTTTTTTCGTCAGCCGCGCGGCCTCTTTTAGCGGCGGCCTCACCCCTATCAGCGGGATGTCGGCTACTATTTTTCTGACCTCGTCGAGCACCTGGACCGTGGGGGTATTGGAGGCTACGACCACCACCTTTGGCTTGTATCGTTTCAGGTAATTGATAGTGCTGGAAATAATCTCTCGCAGCTCGCCGTGAGATTTGGTCCCATATGGAAAATGCGCCCTGTCGGCAAAGTAGAGCAGGTCCTCATAGGGCACCTCCCTACGCAACTCTCTTATTATTGAGAGAGAGCCGATGCCGGAATCAAAGATCGCAACAGGATTGCTGGTCAATCGCTCCTATCACGAAATGAAGTAAAATAAATGTACAGGTTGTTGAATTTTGTTCAACAATACCACCCGCAAGTTGACAGAAATCGAAGTGCAACGTTTAAGGGAGGCGTCCTCCGGGCTGCTCTGAGAAGTGAGCATAAAAGCTGTCGTAATCGTGGCCATCGGCATTGCTCTTGTAGCCGCGCTGGTCCGCTTTCTCGCGTAACCCATTCGACGATAGTGGAAGGCACCTGCAAAACTGTTTGATTGTAAAGTGCAAGCGGATTACACAACAAGTCTTTTTAATAATGCGAGTCATTTGTTGCGCGACTTGGAAAAGGCTGAACGAGCAAGGTACCGCCATCCCGAGTACAGCGACGGGCAGATAGATGGACTCATGCGGTATTTCAAGTTCGAGACCTATATCGAGCTCTTGGATTTCATGAAAAAGGCCAAGAACGAGAAGGCCAGCCGGTTGCTACTCGATCAATCTCACTAAATTTTAATACCCAGTCCGGCTTTGTAGTCGCATGCAACAGCTATTCGGGGTGTTCGCCAGTCACAGCCCAGAGTCATGTCCGATGAACAATAATGAGAGCCGGAAAAAGTTCATTTCTATTGGCGAAACGATCCAGTCCAAGCTCTCAAAGCACCGGATATCCAGGATGCCGGGATTCTACCTCTCAGCTCTGGAGCACGAAATGGTGATGATTCTCGAAGGAGAGAGCGCGCACGACATCGAATCTTTCTGCATCGACGTGGGCCTGTCTTCCTTTAGCAAGATAAAGATAGTTCCACTCAACACATTTGACTCCGTCCTGAAGAAGGTAAAAGGCGCAGCGTAGCCTCACCGGAAGGGAAAAAAGTTGAGCACCATGAGCACAAAGTTAAGCTCACCGTCAGAATAATCCTGCTCGCTTTTTCTTGACATGTCATTACTTGGGCAGATAAACCTAGTCCACAATGTCGGGCGCCTCAGGAGCATCGGTTCCGCTCCTCAATTTGTCAAGGGACACACATACGACTATCTTTACCAGCGGTTCGAAAGGCCGCACCACGCCCTTGGCAACAGGTACCGCAACCCGCTTGCACAGGCATACGATATTGTCCGCAGCTACTGCATTGGGGCATGTAGGCGAGTCTTCAGCCCTCTTGGCCGGATTGAAATATCAATCAGAATGAAGCCGCAGTAGCTTCTCTGATCAGCCAAGCTTTATACAAAATGGCTTCCTAACCAGCGATTAATGCCGGACCCGGGTACAAGTTTTTTTCGCAGGTACAGAGATGCAATCCTGTTTAACAGGAACCTGATAATATCAGGGGTTGCGGGTTTTCTGGCCAGCGCCTATACCTCGCACCTGTTCTCACTTTACAACGACAGCGATCTGGCAAATTCTGTCGTTGCCCTCGCGACAGAATACGCGGTTTACCTTCCACTTTTCGCGCTTCTATTCTATGTCGATAACAGGCACAGGTACGTCGATCCGCAAACTGGCAGGAAAAACCACGGGCAGATCCGGCAGGACGTAAAGAAACTGTTTGCCGCATTCTCTGTTTCGGAAGTGGTATTTTCCATAGCCAGAGTTCTGTCACAGTACGGGTTGCTGCAGGCAAGGCTTGAGCCGTACGAAGCATCAATGATAAGCTCGGTCATTGCATGGGCAATTTTCTTTGTGTCGATAAACCTGATGGCCAGGCTGGTAAAGCTGTTCCAGAAGGCATAGCTAATGCAGGACCTGGAGGCAAGACTATTTAGTCGGATTCTGACATCAAACAGTCATGACCTTTGAGTTGGGCAAGAAGGAAAGCTCGCAGGCGCATTTCACCACCAACATTACGGACAAGGACGAGATCGAGGAGATAATGAAAATCACCCCGAGGCTGGAGCAGGGCGAAGTGGTCGTCCTTACCGCCAAGCAGTCCAGGATGAAGCCTGGCGGCTCGAAAATGTCTCCAAATAGCATCTTTGTGACTGACAGGCATTTGATCATCAGGAACCCGTCAATGATGGGAATGCGCGAGAAGATCTGGATCATCGAATATGACAAGATCTCCTCAGTCGACTTGGAAAAGGGCGTCTTTTCTTCAACTCTCAAGATATTCGCTTCAGGCTATCACGGCGACATTGACGCAATAGACAAGACAAAGGCCGAGCAGATAGTCACGTATGCAAAGACCAAGATGGCAGAAGCCAAAAAGTCTGTCGCGCAGACCGAAAAGTCCGCCTCGATTGCCGACGAGCTCGGAAAACTGGTAAAGCTCAAGGAGCAGGGCGCCATCTCTGAGCAAGAGTTCCAGCAGATGAAGCAGGAACTGATGAAAAAGACGGGCTGAATTAGCCTACAGGTTTTTCCTTACCTGGTCTACCAGAGTGCCCGGCCGGATCTCGCCGGGCTTCATGAATTCGACAGCGTCTATAGCTGCATAATCCGCAAGTACGTCAAACTTTTGCGCCTTTGTCAGGTCGTGCCATCCGAACTTTATGTATGTAGTCCCCCCGTAGCTTGCCCTGAACTTGCGCAGGCTGTCAAGGCTTGAAAAGGAGCGGTATAGCGCGTAGTTGATCTGGTCCGCCCTCATCTCGACCGGATAGGCCACGAATTCGTACTTTGAAACATGCTCGACAAATACTGCGTGAAAAGCAGGTACCTTTTGCAGCTGGCTTTCGGCGACTTTGGTCCAGGCCCGCTCGGCATTTAGCCGGACGTCAAAGATGGGCGCGATGACATGCTGCCTTTCATCGCCAAAGTATCCTATCCCGAGAAATTCGGAGAACCTGACTATCGGCGCAGCCTGCAATCTGGCTATCTCAATTTCATCAACGATATATCTTTGTTGGCAGCAGTCGTTATATCTCTGGAAGGTGGATAGCTGGGTAATGTTCAGCCGAATAGGGGCCGTCATACTCCTTGTATCGGACATGAAAAAGTCCGCCAAATTCTACGGGGACGTTCTGGGGATGAAAATGAAGGACAAATCCAAGGACTGGATCGAGTTCTCGGAGCAGGGAACTGTGCTTGCACTCCATCCTTCAAAAAAGCGGGTGAAAAAGAGCAACAGCATGCTTGTCGGCTTTAGCGTGAGCGACTTTGATGACATATGCGCCGGCCTGAAAAAGAAAAAGGTGAAATTCTACAAAAAGCCAACGCAGGAGCCATTCGGAAAGCACACAATCATTCAGGACCCTGATGGTCACCTGATATCCATAATGCAGATGCCTCAGGAGGACTCTACCCAGGTGTCATATTATCACGGCTTTGCGCCGGCCTGATCCCTGAAAAAGACATAGACCGGAATGAGTGGGTGCGCAAGGCCGGTGTCCTGCGCGCTGTTCCTGTTGTAACAGACCATCACCATCCTGCCTGCAAGAGCAGGCCGCACGTCAGACGTCAGCTCGGAGTCTTTGAGGGGCCCGTAAAGCTCAAAGCTGTGGCCCTGCCTGTAATGAGCGGCGTGCTGTGCAAAGCAATCTGCGATGACGGCAGGGTCTCCTGAAATCCGGTCGCCAATATTCTTCTTTTCAACTGCAAGCTGCAGCTGCCTGTTGACGTATTTGCTCCTGATGTATTCAGAGTGAAGCTTGCCAGAAGAGCTGTTCACATAGATGTCTATTTCGTGGCCGAGCTGTACCGCCGTCTGCTGCGCTAGGACGCCGGCCTCCTTGGCCTCGCTTTCATTTCTTATCCCGCTATTCTTCCCGTACAGGTACATCAGGCACATCAGCTCGTCGCGCCCGACAAACGGAAAGTTCATCCGGCCTGCCATAAAGTCCGAAATCCTCTTTGCAATATCGTCAGGCAGAATCATGGCCAGATACGAGTCGGTGACGATCAAAGAGCAACGACAAAGACATTTAACGTGCCTAATAGTTCTATGCATCTGTTCCATGTCTCAAATAGATGACACCAAGAAGGTGTACCTAATAGTGCACGGCCAGAGGCAGCTCGTCGAAGCCATCAAGGACAAGCTTGCGCTGAAATTCAAGAAGGAGAACATGCAGCCTGCGTCGCTTGAGAAGGCCGGGGATGCCGGCGAGTACGTCGCCATGATCTGGCCCCCGATGGCCCCAGTAGAGATAGTGGTCAGCGAGATTACGGGAGAAGCAGGGGCAGGGGAATCAAGGGGAATGGGCGCGTGGGCTTCTGTGGGCCAAAAAGAGCTCTTTCGACTTCCGCTAAAGTGAGGCAGCCCAATTAGCTGATTTGTTTAACACCATAGTTTACTGCTTTGCACACCCGCGATTAATAGCAAATCTATTCAGGGATGGGCATGACCGGTTTTGACAAGAACTGGAGCAACCAGAGCAGAGTTACGGCCAGCGACAAACTCAAAGAGTCACTGACCCCTCAGGGTCCGCTAAAGCCGCGGATCGAGACTGCCGTCAACAAGCTTCAATTGCAAACGTCAAAGCTAGACACCATGATTACCAAGCTCAACGAGAGGGACGCTGCTCTCTTCCGCAAGGTAGTCGATGCGATGCAGCGACACGACTCTGACAGCGCCAAGGTGCTCTCTAACGAGCTTGCCGAGGTGCGCAAGATATCTCGCACGCTGGGTCAGGCAAGGTTGGCCCTTGAGCAGGTTTCGATGAGGCTTTCAACGGTGCACGAACTCGGAGACGCCATGGTCGCCCTCGGGCCGGCAATGTCGTCGATAAAGAGCCTAAAGCCAGGCCTGCAAAGGTTCGTACCCGGCGCAGACAGCGAGATAAACGGCATGCAGAACCTGTTAAGCGGAATCATGACAGAATCGCTCCAGAGCAACGGTCTTGGTATCGAACTCAACACCGGCAGCGGCGGCGACATAGACCAGATAATGATGGAGGCTTCAGCCGTGGCAGAGCAGAAAGTGACAGACAAGTTCCCGTCAATCCCGAGTTCCGGGATAAGAATTTCGGACTCGGAGAGCAACCAGCAGTAGTGATAGAAAATGGCAACAAGAACAACCATACTCGCAATATTTGGGGCGGTAGGATTCGCAATAGGGTTCCTAACGTTCCTAGCATCGCCTTCGATAGCAGCGTGGCTGCCAACGATAGTGGTGGATCAGGCCGTAGTCTTTGCCACCATAAGCGGGGCAGCAGGCGCCGGCATCAGCACAACGCTAGTCAGCGTGTGGGCGAGAAGACCGTAAACCCTAACCTTCTTCTTTTTTTCCTTTTGCAGCCTTTCTGTATCCATGCGTAAAGCCAGAGTCATACACTTTTGAATATTCGTACTTTGCCGGAGAGATAACGTCGCCGACAATGATAAGCGCCGTCTTGATTATCTTTGCCTCCCTGGTTTTTGCTGCAATGTCACCCAGCGTTCCCTTGATTATCCGTTCGTCTTCCCAGGTTGCCCTGTAGACCACTGCAGCCGGGGTCTTTTCCGTGTAGACTCCTCCTTTCAAGAGCTCGGCAACGACATCGCGAATGAGATGAACGCTAAGGTAGAACGCCATTGTTGCCCCGTGCCTTGCGAGCTCTGCAATGCTCTCCCTTGGCGGGACTGGAGTCCGGAGCTCTGCCCTGCTTATGATGAGGGTCTGGGTGACTCCGGGCAGCGTGAGTTCAAGCTTTAGGTCGGCCGCTGCGCCCAGAATGGCAGTAACTCCAGGAACTACCTTGCATTCTATTCCCTCCGCTTCCAGCTTGTCTATCTGCTCCCGAATAGTGCTAAAGAGGGCCGGGTCGCCGTCATGGAACCTAATTGCCAGCTTGCCCTGCTTTGCAGAGTGAGCAAGTATCTCGTAGATCTTTTCCCTGTCAATCAACGCTGCGTCGTGGAGCTGTGCGTCCTTTCTTGCGTACCGCAGTATCTGCGGGTTAAGAAGCGAGCCAGAGTAGATTATGACATCTGCCGTCTCGACAAGCGACTTTGCCTTTAGCGTCAGGAGCTCAGGGTCGCCGGGGCCCGACCCGACAAAATAGACAGTCCTAGTCTCGGGCATTTTTTTTCGCCACCATTATGGAAAAATATTTTTCGGCGGGGCCCTTCTTGCCCAGCAGTTCGGACAGCTTTTTCACTTCGAGTATCTCGCCCCTGTCAGACACGTCCTGTGCTATCGCGATTGTCGCTGCATCCGAAAATCCGGCCTGCCCCAGCGTTTCAATCACGCTGTCAAAGTAGCGTCCGTCCTTTAGGAATACAACGGTATCGCACGCGGCGGAAGCCTTTCTTACGCGGTCCAGGTCATAGCACGCAGGCACTACTGCTACAGTTTCGTCCCCTTCGGCAATGCTCAGCTGGGCCTTTGCCGCTATTGCGAACATGGAGGCGATCCCGGGGACGATCTCGACTTCGATGTCCTTGTGGTTATTTTTCAGCTCGCGGTGGATATAGATCCATGTGCTGTAGAGAGCGGGGTCTCCTACCGTCAGGTATACCACCTTCCTGCCCGACCTTACTGCGTTAGCAATTTCCTCCGCGTTTCTCTTCCAGTAGTCCTTCAGTGATTCCTTGTCCTTGACCATCGGGAAAACTAGGCTAACCTTCCTCGCAGAAGTGTCGATATATCTTTCAACGACGGAAAGCGCGATGCTCGGCCTGCCCTCCTTTGATGTCGGCGCAAAGACTACCTCTGCCGCCTTGATGACGTTCATCGCCCGGACCGTGACAAGCTCGGGGTCGCCGGGGCCGCAGCCGACACAGTGCAACTTCATTTACGCGTACCGGCAGATTTTCGCAGCAATTTAAGTCTACTAGGGATAGAGCTGCTCGCCGGTGTAACGATCTATTATCCTGATCGCCTTTGTCGGGCAGGTGGCGGCTGCCGCATGAATCGTGTCATAGTCTGCGCCCGTCTCGCATTCCACGCGCGCCTTGGGGTTCATCCTCTTGTTCTTCTCAACCGAAAAGACCCTGGGAGCAAGTACTTCGCAGCTTCCAAAAGCCATGCAGAGGGAAGGCTCTACCGTGATGTGAAACCGGCCTTTTGGAACGTCTAGGAAATTGGGCGCATTGAAAAAATCTGCAAACACGTCTTCCTGCATCCGGCGCTGCGGGACATCAGCGTGATCGTCATGACTTTCCTGCTGCTCCGGTTCGGAAGGAGCAAAATCCATCCTGTCGTACTGGGCCCGACTGTCTTTGTCAGAAAGCACTTCAAACGCCGCGTTTATCCTTTTGATCATCTCCTCTGCAAGGACAGAGCTGTTCCTGTCTGGATGGTATTTCCTGGCCAGCTTTCTGTAGGATCGCTTTATCTCATGGTAGCTTGCCCTTTCAGGAACGTCAAGAATAGCGTAATAGCCTCTACTGTCTGTCAAGGCACCTGAGAATTGGCATGGTCAGCTATTATTCCTTGTTCAAATCGCCGGCTCTAGGCATATCGCTAGAGATAAGCGACATGCGATCATGCGCTTGCAAGCCATGCGCGGGCTTGAAAATCAACGCGATCTGCAAGAACAAGCTTAAGAACAAGTGTTTCTGTATTGCTAAACGTATGGCAAAAGCCAAGGCCAAAAGAAAGGGAAAGAAAAAAGGTAGGCAGGCAAAGCTCTCAAAGCGAAGGAAGGGGGGAAAGGCGGCAAGACCAAAGGCGCGCAAGGGCGCTGCGAAAAAGAAGGCAGCTGCCAGAAAGAAAAAGAGTGCCCCTAGAAGAGTTTCCTATTCAGAACCGGCTCCAGCAATGGTTCAGGACACCACGCCAGAGGTAACTACTTTCGCAACGGACATGACCTCTCAAGGAGAGCCTTCATCATACGGGACCAGCACTGAGGAACCCACCTACAGCGAGTATACGGGAAGCGACGACAACTCTAGCTCGTCGTCGTCAAGTTAGAGGGATTCTGCGGCCTCGCCTCTACATGGTAGTAGCCATGAAGAGGCATCCATCAATTTAAGTCTCATTCGTTCTTTTGATTTTCACTTTCACAGCCACTTTATTCCACGGGCAATCCTGCCGCGAACAGCTATCGCAGCCACTGCAGCGACCATTGTCAGCGCCATGATTAGCGGGGTCACCGCCGAAAACTCGGGAACAATGTATGTCCCAATGATCTGCACCTGCCTTGTGTTGCCATCGAATGGTATCGACAGTGCCCGGTTCGTTTCATCCGCCTGCACTTCTTCAAAGCCCGCTGCCTTGCCATCCTTGAAGACCTGGTAGTCGCCCTGCCACGAATCAATGACGCTCCTTGGGAGCTCAACCCAGAGTCTGCCGCCAGCCGACGACGATGGGGCAAGCGAAATACTCAGACTTTTCTGATCCTTGATTATCGCCATGTCCGTCACCTGCCCGCCATCGACAAGGTACTGGACTGGATACGAGATGCCACTCTCCTCTCCCCGGACTTTGACCGGAAATGAAGAAGTTGTTGTCTCGTCTATTACTGTAAAGCCTATCGTGCCGCTGCTTGAGTCGAGGTAGAATCCTTCCCCCTTGAACTCGACACTGACCTTCCAGTCGCCAATGATTTCCGGCTCTATTATGTCGACATATCTCCCGTCGTTTTCAAGGATCAGGGGCTTTGTCGTAGCCGCGCCGGTCGGATCAACATATCGCAGCTGCACCACTTCTCCCGGAAATGGAGGGCTGACTGCCCCCGTTATCACCAGCCTGGAAGATTCCACCACGGTCTTTGCAGAAGAGCTTATTGAAATCGAAGTCTCTATGGTGGTCAGCCGCGACAGGGCTCGCACCCCTGAATACTGGTCCTTGACAATGATGTACTTTTGGCCGCCCGGCGCCGGAACAAAAGCAATTCCGTTTATCTGACCGTTTATGGGATGGGTCCAGATGTTGCCTCCTGTGGCCGGATCGAACAGGTACAGCTTTGAGTCTATAGACCCAGCTGCAAGCTCGTCATTGCCTTTGTTGGACTGGTCAGCTATTCTTGCTACAGGGTAGAACTTTATCAGGTCGTCCCTGCTCCTCTCCTCTCCCAGATCAAACTTCCATTTCTGCTGGCCGGTCTTGCCGTCCAGCAGGACTAGCTGCAGGTCGTCGTCGATCCTCTGCGTTACTGAAACGTACGTCTCTTTGGTTCCTCCCGCCGGGGTGTCAGAAAGCCATGCAGCCGAGTACAGAGCCGCTCCGTTGTACAGGCCGTCTCCCAACTTTACCTGCCAGATTATTCTGGAAGCTATCAGGTCCATGGCATTTATCCTGGCGTAATCTGGGCCTCCCTCGCCGTCGATGAACTCAAAGGCAATCGTGTCGTTCTGGCCGTCGCCAGAGATGTCCGGGACTTCGGCAAAGTGCCATATCGCGCCAAAGATGCCGGGCTTTGTGTTCCTGGCCTCGGTTCCTGTCATGCCGTTTATGACGCGGAGAGACCCCTGGTCATCCATTATAGCAATGTCCTTCTTGCCATCGTTGGTGAAATCCATCACGGCCACAGGGCTGCTCCCCTCGATGCCTTCCTTGAGTCCGTAAATGTCCTCGCCAAGCACAAATTCCCACAGCTTGCTGCCGGTCTTGGCGTTAAACGCAATAGCGGTAATCCTGTCCTTTGTGCAGGTGTCGCCGGATCCTGCCACGACAACTATATCCGGCACAGAGTCGCCGTTGATGTCGGAGACTGTGTGGGCCGAGCGCACAGCCACCGAGCAGGCGCTTCCGGGCCTGTAATAGGTCTCTGCGGACTGGTGCCTCCACAGCTGCGCGCCATTAGTTCCGTCGAGCATGACCACTATCCTGTCTACGGTGCTGACCAGCGCATCGGATTTGCCGTCGCCGTTGGCATCAAAATCCGGCGAAGAGAGCAGCACTTCCCAGGAATGATATTCAATATCGGTAAAATTCCACAGCTTTTTTCCAGTCACGCCGTCCAGCAGGTAGACAGACCTGTCCTTTGCCGCCACAATGACGTCATTAACGCTGTCCCTTGAACCATCCTTTATCGTGGACATGGCAACTATCTCGGCAGACGCGCCGAATTCCCACACCTCGTAGGTAGATGCGTCCTGACCAAGAGCCGGTGCAATAGCTGCCGAGCCGGCCAGGATCGCAGCAAGCAATACCGCGTATACTCTCACACTCAAATCCGAGTTTAGCGTAGCCCCGCGGGGATATTAGATTTTTCTGCTACTAAACTCTATTCAGCCTGCACAATCCGTTTTTATACGATTGCCATGGTAGGGGATGCTGAACATGGATGATAAGAATAGCGATTTTCCAAAGGACGGCTTTGCACGGCTGCTAAAGTCGTTTGAAAGTACCGATGATATTGTGAAGCTGACGCGGGCCTTTGGCCTTGCGACAAAGGTGCACAAAGGCCAGCTCTTTAACAGGACAGAGCCCTACATGAACCACCCGCTCAGAGTCGCCGCGATTCTGGTAGAGGAGCTCCAGATGCGCGACGCCGAGCTCGCTGCAGGCGCGCTCTTGCATGACGCGTCGGATGCGCCTGAAGATGAGCTGAAAGAACAGGGAGACCGCGTCCTTTCCATAGTGCGCGCCTCGGCGGAGCCAAAAGCCGATCACCAAGAAAAAGAAAAGGCGCTGGAGGAGTACTTTATCAGGATATCCCGGGCGCCCAAGGACGCAAGGTACGTCAAAGTGGCAGACAGGCTGGACGGCGTGCGTTTCATGAAAGGGCAGGCCCTTAGAGCCGCTAGGTACAAGGAAGAAACGGAAAAGTACGTTGCTCCGCTGGCGCAGGCGACTGACGACCGGCTCGCGTTCAAGCTTTCAGTCGCGCTCTATGAGCTAAAGTGACGCTGCTCGCACCTGCCGTCCGGGCCGACCTTGTGCTTGGCCCAGTGGTGGCCGCATCCGACAAGCCTGTGCTCGCTGCATCCACAGATAGGACAGTGCTTTATCTTTTCACGGTCCTGTTCCATGGGATGATCTGGCAGCGGCCCATATTTAGGCTAAAGCACATACATCATACCGCCAGAGACTATGGTAACGAATTCCACCCCTGCAAGCTCTTTCACCCTGGCAACGACCGCGTTGAGCCACAGGCTGTCGATCCCCTGGCTCCATATCGTGACCTTTTTGTACTTGCGCTGCGTGCCGTGAAAGAAACCCACACAATCCTCGACCGTGCTGTTTGAGTATTTCTGGCCGACATCTTCAACAGCGCCAGTGGCTTCGGCCGGAAGATACAGAATTGTAAGAGTAGGAAAAGGAATGGCAGCGGCAGGGGATGCGGATTCTTCTTCTCCGGCCATTCTTGATCAAATTACTACCTCGCGACTATATCTTGATTTCGACTTGGGTTTCAATCCGATCACTAGAGTCAGTCGAATTCATGCAGAGGAAAGAGTTAATTCTTTCCATTCTCGATCATGTTGCGGATGGCTAACAAGATAAAGTGCTCGCACATTCTGGTCCAGAAGCAGAGCGAAGCTCTGGCGGTGGCAGAACGGCTCAAAAAGGGAGAAAGCTTTGCGAACCTCGCAAAAGAGCTTTCCATTGACAAGGGGAGCGGCAAGCGCGGCGGAGACTTGGGATATTTTGGCAGGGGCATGATGGTCAAACCATTCGAAGAGGCTGCATTCAAATTGGAAAAGGGCCAGCTTTCAGAATCGGTCAAGACAGAATTTGGCTACCACATTATCAAAAGGCTGGATTGATACTGGTGGACGCGTACCTGGAAGAAGAGCTGTACGACCTGCTTACCTTTTGCATCCAGAACCCAGAGTCGCCGCAAGGCGCCGCCAAGAAACAAAGAGTTCAGGAAATAGGCCGCGAGCTGTTTGCCGACGGAGGAGCCGACGCGCTTGAGAACATGTTCTTTTCAATCGAGCACAGGATAAAGGACGAGATCAATAGCGACGCCAAGCCCTACAGGGCCTGGTGGAATGGCATTTCTGACGAGTGGAGTTACTGAATCACTTTCTGGCCTTCACCAGCACAAAGACCGCGACTGCGCCCATCATTCCGCCCAGAATGAGCAGCACCTGGATCGCAAAATCCGGTATTGCGAAGCCCGGATTGTCCATTGAGACCCGGATTATGTCGATTCCGCCTGCCTGCTCTATGCTGGTAAATCCCGCTATTTCGACCTGCGCGTTTGGCGGAGGAGTGGATATGTGCACGTCAAGTGTAGTCGCATCTACTGTTACGGTTGCATCGCCTTCCTTTGGAGGCGGGCAACCTTCGCGTATGCTGCATTCGCCTAGCGAATATACAGAGAGTACCTTTGCCCTCCCAATGTCGCCGCTAATGACTCCGCCTGTGCTGGCAAGCGCGAACGTCGGGTCAAAGAGCCAGTGCCACCTCTCCATTGGCATTTCTCCTATTTCGGTAAAGTCCAGAATCGGCTCGGACATGATGGCGCTTGCCTCTGTATTCATTATCTTGCCGGCGAATTCCGGAAATGTTACCTGAAGAAGCCCTATCGGCTGGTTGACGTTCACGCTGCCATGATCCACCGACTCTATCATTACAGGGCCGCTGATGACAAACCCTCTCCAGTTCACGTCCATCGGTATTGCATCCGATGCGTTCTGGTCGAGCTTGAAGCCGGTGAACGTGGATGCGAGCTCTACCCTGTATGTCAGGCTGACCCTGTCAGCCCCGCCTTTAAGAACTCCGGCGTAGGTGATGTTTGCGCCCGTAATCCTGGCAGGGCTTTGCGCATCCAGCAGCGCCCTGTTGGCGGCGACTACAAGCTCGCTGATGCCGCTGGAATTGGTGCCTTTAACTGAAAACTCTATCCTCTCGGTCCTCCCGTTGAACAGATCTGCAATTGCGCTGCCAGGCTCATATTTTATCTGCAGAAATTTCGTGCCGGTGAACGAGCCCGCCGCCCTGTCGTATTCTGGAATGAGCGATGCGTTAATCTGTGCTGCCTGCGCCTGAGTCGCAAATCCGGAGGCTAGTAATGCTGCTACTGCGGCAATTGCGAGCCTGCTGGAGCTATTCACACTGATCATAGGTATGTTCCATGTCTTATTGCTTGTTCTTTGCCTGTCCATGCGCGCGTCTCATGTACTCGTTCACCTTTGGGATATATTTTCAGGACTCTCTTTCAATGAGTGATCATCTTCTATTGCTAGTGGCGCCAATGTGGCTAGACGTCGGCATACATCGAAAATTCGTGCGGGTGGGGCCTGATTGCAAGTTCTACATGCTCTTTTGCTTCATGGTCTATTATCGTTTCAATGGTCTGGCTGTCAAAGACCGGCTTTAGAAATGCACTGTCGCTTTCCAGCTGCTCATATGCCTCCCTCAGGCTGGCGGGCAGCTGCGTGATTCCTAGCTCGCGCCTCCGCTTTGGAGTCATTTTGAAAATGTCCTCGTTGACGGGGTCTCCGATCGATTTCTTTTTCTTCACGCCGTCCAGGCCCGCTGCAAGAATTGCAGCAAATGCAAGGTACGGGTTGCATGACGGGTCTGGCGCCCTGAACTCGATGCGCTTTAGGTGGGCGAACTTGCTGCCCTTGTAGTGCGCCGGTATCCTGATGATGGCAGACCTGTTGCCGGTGCTCCATGCCACGTACACAGGCGCTTCGTAGCCGGGGACAAGGCGCCGGTACGAATTTGTAGTCGGAGCCACGATGGCTGCGATTGCATGGGCGTGATCCATTATCCCGCCGCCAAAGTACCGGGCCGTCTGTGACATTTCGGCATAATCATCAGCTGAATCGTAAAAGAGGTTCTTGCCCCTGTTCCAGAGGCTGACGTTGACATGCATCCCCGAGCCGTTGTCCAAAGCGACAGGCTTGGGCATCATTGTGGCAATCATGTTGTGCTTCTTTGCAATGTTCTTCACGATGTACTTGTAGCTCTGTACAGAGTCGCCGGCGTTTACCAGGCTGTCGTACCGTATGTCTATCTCGCACTGGCCGGCAGTCGCCACCTCGTGGTGGTGCGCGTCGCAGACGATCCCAAAGTTGTTGGTGAGCACGTCGACGCATTCATTGCGATATTCCATCAGGGTATCGCCCGGGGCGCTCGGCAGGTAGCCTTCCTTGAGCCTCAGCGCGTATCCGACGCTGTCAGTCGACCACGGGGCCTCCTTTGACGCGATGTGGTAGCTCTGGCCCTGATAAGGGGTCATTGTGTTTACTTCGAGCTTGTCAAAGACAAAGAATTCCACTTCAGGCCCCCAGTACGAAGTGTCAAAGCCCTGGTCGGAGACATACTTTTCAGCCTTTTTTGCAAGTCCCCTTGGGTCCCGGGGGAACGTATCGCGCTTGCTTCCGCCGCTCAAAATGTCGCATATGAGCCTTGCAGTGGGCGCACCTATCCATGGAATAGTCGCGTAGGTAGACGGGTCGGGCCTTATGATGAGATCAGATTCGTGGATCTCTGTAAAGCCGCGTATAGAAGAGCCGTCGAGCTTTGGCAGGCCGTCGGTAAAATCCTCGATGCGGAACATCCTAGAGTCCATCGTGGTGTGATGAAACCTCCCGAACAGCCCGGTGAATTGCAGGTCGAGGAACTTTATGTTGTCTTTTTTGAGCCTCTGCATCACAGCTTCGGCGGTAAATGATAAAGGCGCGATCCTGCCGTCAATCAATTTATAAGGCAACCAGAATACCTCAAGTGTAGGACACTAGAATCCTATAATTTAAGGATTCTCTGATAAAAATGTCGGGTCAACAAAATAGCAGCGAGGCCGCTGCCGGGGTATCCGGCAACTTTTCGCTAAAGGACGTTTACGGGCTGCTACGAAAGGAGGCCGAAAGCAATGCACTTCAGGCGATAGAGCCGGACACTTTTCGGAAAATTGCCGCGGCGCTTGGCAGCCTGAAGGGACAGGGGTACGAGGGGATCGAGGCGCAGGTCAGAGACCGCATGGTCGATCTGCTGGCGACCTCGGCGCGCCTGCTGATGGAGTCAAGGCTGCACAAGATGCACTCGACCGGCGAGAGGCTCGACTATTCAAAGCTCACGGACGAAGAAAAATACGTTCTTGATGGAAGGCGCGAGTCGGAGAGCAGGGCGGCCGAAGTCGTTGCGGCAACGGTCAAGGGCAGGGTGAAGGTGCTGGAGTCGAGCTCTGTCAAGGTGCGGTCCCGGCAAATAGTAGTCAGGTTTCTGCAGCCAATGGAGTCTTTTGTCGGCGTTGACGCAAACAAGTACGGTCCGTTCCAGCGCGAAGACATTGCCTCGCTGCCATTTGAGAATGCGCGGTCGATAATAGAGGGAGGCACCGCCATTGAAATTCATGTCCAGACATGACGGGCGTCACGATAAAACTATTATTTGGCACCGCGATATCCGTAACTGTCGATGGTTCATCTCGGCATTGATATCGACCAGTTCATCCTGCTGACCATTTATCCCGCAGCCGCGATTTTCGGCATAGGCTATCTTGCCAAGAAAACCAAGATGCGGCCCGTTCTTTCATATTTGATGCAGGCGGTAACCTGCTTTGCATTTGCAGTAGTCTATCTGGTGGCAATTCCCAACGGTGGAGCACAGGGACTTGCAATAGTCCTCGCAATGTTTGGCGCCGTACTCCTATTCATGGCCAGGAAGCAGAATCTGCAAAAACAGGAACAGAGCGTCTAGAGCCTAGCGTTTAGCATCTTGTTGGCAAGCTCGATCCTGCTGTCCATCAGCCCTTCGATCCAGTCGTGGAATTCGCGCTCGGCGACTTCATAGGTGCAGCTGGTCTTGTTCATGTATTTCTGGATAAACTTGGCTTTGGTCGACAGGTAATTGAGCTCATCACTGTCCTCGAGGCTCACGGTCATTCCACGACACTAGCAGCACAGGTAGTATACTTAAGCTTTGTTCATTTGACAAAGACATATTACTACAGTGCCAGCATTTTTCCATGAAAATGATAGAGGGCAAAGTGGCAATTGTCACAGGGGCCAGCAGCGGAATAGGATATGCCACGTCAGTCGCGCTGTCAAGGGCAGGTGCCAGGGTAGCCGCGGGTGCAAGGCGCATGGATAAGCTTCATTCGCTTGAAAGCGAGATCGCCAAGAGCGGCGAAGTCATGATCCAAAAGCTGGATGTCACAAAGAAAGCCGAATGCGATTCGTTTGTGGATGCCGTCGTGAAAAAATGGGGAACAGTCGATATTCTTGTAAACAACGCCGGCCTGATGCCGCTGAGCTTTTTCAAGAGCCTCAAGGTAGATGAATGGGACCAGATGATCGACGTTAACATCAAGGGGGTCCTCTACTGTACTGCTGCCGCTGCGCCCCACATGATCAACAAGAAATCCGGCCACATTGTGAACATCTCTTCAGTTGCCGGCAGAGTGGTTTTTCCTGCGGGCAGCGTATACTGCGCGACAAAGCACGCCATCGCTGCTTTTAGCGAAGGCCTTAGGCAGGAGCTGAGCGCGCGGGCAAACATCAGGGTTACCTGTATAGAGCCGGGGGTTGTCGCGACAGAGCTGACAAATACGATAACTGAAAAGTCGCTAGAGAAATATGTTGAAGCTTCGAAGCAGATGGAGGCTCTACAGGCCGAGGATATTGCCAACGCGATAGTGTTTGCTGTCAATTCTCCGGGTCACGTGAATGTTAACGAGATATTGATAAGGCCGACGACACAGGAACGCTAAGATTAGTTTACTCATCTGAGGAAAGTATCTTAGGGACTCGCCAAAAGTGAGCAAGCGATAAGACTACCGGGCTGCCCATCACTTTTGTGCTACCTGCTTGGATGATGGCGGCCATCATTTTCAGCGGACTAGTCATTCTGCCGCTCCTGTTCGAATCATACACCTTTTATCTCTACACAATAGCAGAGCCATCATTCTTTACTCTCTCAGGAGCTCGCCTGTGGTTCTTTCTGGCAGTCGAGCTGCTACTGGGATTCTTGATGGGCAGAGTGATCCGACTCTATTGGTCTGCTGCCCTGATCACAATAGCCACAGCTGTGCTGATCACATCGCTTTACAATTTCTGTGGTGACCGGCAGTGTTACTATGCAGGTCCTGACGGCATGGGCGCCATCCGACTGGGAATTCTACTTTTTTCTACCGCAGGTACCGGCCTGGTCATAGGCGAGAGGACAAGAAAAGCGGAAAACATCCCAGGAAAGGAACCTGGCACAATCCTGTTCGGCGCATTGATTGTAATTTTCATCGGGTATTTTCCGATGGCGCTACTATTTGGAATCTTTATGCCTGCCGATACGGGAATCATGGTAATGGTTCTTGCGTCGACCTTGCCATTCTTTTTCTCTGGAATCGTCACCTTTCTTTTCTCGGGACTGACAAAGAGACTTGGAATCATTTCAGCAATAGCAGGCTGGGCGGTTCTTTCCGCACTATTCGGAAGCCTCCGTCCAACATCTCTGCCGCTGCTGGCAGTCATCCTCGCAGTCGGCATTCCGTCTATGATTCTGGGTCAAATGACAGCGGCTTGGCTCGTGTCTCGGACAAGAAGGGAAATTTCCGCCACGATCGTATTTTCATTTATAGTCCTATCATTCGTAATAGGATCAATTCATCCATTCCTTGATGCTCCCATGAGCATGTCAATAGATAGAAAGGATGGACTGATTGCGACGCCTACATACTATGCTGGGGCATATCATCAATCTGACAGATACTTTGCCACAAAGCGGGTCGAGGCAGAGGTCAACTTTGAACAACTCGGCAACAGAGGAGAGTTCGTACTTGCGGGCATTGGAGCCCAGTCTCCAAACTGTTGCAAAGACGGTCTGGATTACGGATATCGTGCTGACATCCTGTTTTTGGATTCAAAGGTCTCGCTTGTCGCGAGAGCCTGGGAGACGTGTGACACGAACATTGCCTGCTCGGGTTTTTCGTGGATATCGACAATGCATCAACAGATAGTTCCCTTGGCTGCGGATTCGTTGTCAGGCGAGATCCTGCTTGCGATGGAATGGCAGCACGATGGAAGGACTGTGAACTGGTATTTCCGCAACAGTGTCGGGAACTGGACAGAGTACAGCTCATTTCTAACTCCCGAGATAGAAAATCCATACTTTAACCTGGGCGTTATCGACGTTGGCAATCCGTTCTCGAATCCAGATACGGGCAAAGCCTTCTTTTATCAGGCCGGAGTATCGCGCCCGGACCAGACCTCTTTTGAGGATCAGGCAGTGACAATCAAATGTCCCGCATATCATGATAGTCAAGGCGCCAGGCACTGCGCCGAGATGAACCCGATTCGAGCCGGAAACTCGCACTGGAAAGTTCTATGGAAGTGGGGATTGCAGGATCAATACAGCGCAGTGACGATTCATGGGACCGATGTGATAATAGGGTTGGAATGACTCGTCTAATCGAGAACTTCAGAGTGCCGGCTCATCCCGTGGGTCTTGATGTATCTCAACAATTCATCATGATCTTCAACCTTGTAGTATTGCTTCATGTGCTCAATAGTCGCATCGTCGTAAAGCGGATATGGTTCATCCTTTGCAGAAATTTTTTCCTTCGGCACCATATCTATAAAAAACATACATGCCTAAAAAGTTTTTACCTAATGCTTCTATCCCTCCGGCATGGGTAAGCGAATTCTTATTCTGGGCGCAGGATTTGGCGGCCTTACAGCCGCCAACATTTTGAGAAAGAACCTCAGTCCGGATAATAGAGTCATAGTTGTAGACAAGAAAAACTGGTTCATGATGGGCTTGGTAAAGCTGTGGGTCCTTGAGGGAACGAGAAAACTGGAGGAATCCCAGACCCCGCTTGACCGGCTGAACGCTAAAGGGATCGAGTATCTCAATGACGAGATAATAAAGATAGACACCGGAGCAAAAAGCGTTCAGGTAAAAGATCATGGCTGGATAGAATATGACTACCTGATAGTCGCACTTGGCGCCGAGCTAGCGCCGGAAAAAGTGCCCGGCTTTGTGGGAACGGGGTACAACCTTTACGATCCGCGGCAGGTGCCCAAGCTCAGAGAAGCACTTCTTTCACTAAAGTCCGGCAAGGTCGCGGTAGCCATAATGGGAATGCCATACAAGTGTCCTCCCGCGCCGTACGAGGCATCGATCATAATCAGCAACCTGTTGGCAAAGAGCGGCGTGCGGGATTCAGTGGAAATCGATCTGTACTCTCCGGCATCAATTTCGCTGCCAGTCGCCGGCGCCCAGATAAGCGCCGGTGTGGTTGACATTATTTCAAAGCACGGAATTCATTTCCATCCATTGCACAAGCTAAAGTCAGTCTCGGAAGGAGAGCTGACGTTCGAAAACGGCGCAAGGCAGGGATTTGACGTGCTTGTGGGCATTCCGCCGCACAAGGTGCCAGAAGTCGTCCGGGACTCGGGCCTGAATGCCGGAGGCGACTGGGTCGCGGTCGACAAGTACACGCTAAAGACCTCGGCCGGGAATGTATTTGCAGTCGGCGACGTGACTGAAATCAAGCTGGCAGCAGTAGCAGTGCCCAAGGCAGGCATTTTCGCGGAAGAACAGGCAAAAGTCGCTGCCCAGCAGATAATCGACGAGATAACCGGCAAGCCAGCGATCACGACTTTCGCCGGACAGGGTTATTGCTTCATGGAAGTGGGCAACAGACAGGCCGGCTTTCTGGAAGCAGACTTTTACAATCCCGCAGGGCCGGTCCTCCAGCTGCAGGCGCCGTCAGAACAAAACTTTGAAAAGAAACAAGACTTTGAAAGGACAAGGGTAAAAGAGTGGTTACTCTGACCTTTTCCTTTCCTGCTTGGACATTGTGTAAAAGCCGTGTGCCGAGATCAGAAATGCCGCAAGCGACATCTTTGTAGCAAACACCAGGTTCCAGGGAGTCTTTGGGCTCGGATACGGAACGTTAATCCCATCAAAGTCTATTATGCCCTTTAGAGCGTCCGCAGTGATAAGCGAGTTCCAGACGATAAAGTTGTAGACGAATTCGTAGAGCGACACTATTGCTATCACGAGGACTATTAGCTGAAGCACCGCCTTGAGCCACTTTGGGATCCCAACCACCTTGTCCCCTCCAACCCTCACCACGCAGTACCAGCCGACCACGGACACTATCATTAGGTACGTCACCAGCTTTGCAAAACCGTTGAACGGGAAATCGGTCTCGACTAGGACTTCGCCAATTACTATCCTGCCTGTCTGCAGGTATTCAGTTAGGCTAACATAGATGGCGTAGAACGAAATCGCCGCCATCACAAAAGCGCAAATGTAAAAGATCCCAAGGAATATCCTCCGCTCTTTCAGGTCGCCCTTTTCTACCGCCGTGCGCATGTAGCATATGGAAATTGCATACCAGATATATGATTTACTTGGTTCTGTTAACTCTTCGACTCAGTAACAATGCCATTTATTTTAGCGCGGAAAGGAGCCTGTCTGCAGGTAAAGTATTGAGAACGTCGTCCGCTGTCGCCCAGCCCCGCCTTGCCTGGGCTATTCCAAAGGTCAGGAAAGCAAAATGAACCGGGTGGTGCGCGTCCGAATCGATGACCAGCTTTACTCCCTTTTTCAATGCCATCCTTACATGATCGTCCCTGAGATCCAGCCTGTCGTAATGAGCGTCTATTTCAAGCACCGTCCCCGTGTCCCGGGCGACGTCCATCACTTTCTCAATGTCCACCGGATACCCTTCGCGTTTGTTGATGAGCCTGCCTGTTGGGTGGAAGAGAACGTCCACACTTGGATTTCTTGCCGCATTGACAAGCCTTGCCGTCTGCGTTTCAATGGGAAGCGAAAATAGCGAATGTATCGCTGCCCCGACAATGTCCAGCCTGTCAAGGACATTGTTGGAAATGTCAAGCGAACCGTCCTTCATAATGTTGACCTCAGCCGACGAAAGAATGCGAAAGTCAAGTGTATCATTGAGCGCTGCTATCCTGTCGGCCTGCTCCAGCAGCTCATCTTCGTCAAGACCGCCTGCCATGGCAAGGCTCTTTGTGTGATCGGTGATTGCTATATAGTCAAGGCCAAATTCCCTTGCAGCCCTTGCCATCTCTTCAATGGTTGCCGTGCCATCGCTTCTGTCGGAATGAACCTGCAAGTCACCCTTTAGGCTTCCGTATTCAATGAGCCTGGGAACCTTGTTCTGACGCGCCATCTCCAATTCCCCATGATTTTCACGCATTTCTGGAGGTATCCACTGCAGTCCGATAGAGCTGTACACCTGTTCTTCGGACTCGCCTGCGACCTGTTTCTCGCCCCGAAAAACGCCCCATTCGTTCAGCCGAAGCCCCTTGGCTATTGCTATCTTGCGGAGCTCGACAGAGTGGTCCTTGCTCCCGGTAAAGTACTGGAGCGCCGATCCCCAGCTCTCTTTCGGAACGACGAGCAGATCCGCGTCGATTCCTCCCGCGAGGCGGACAAACGCCTTGGCGGGCCCGCGCGCCAGCACCTCCTCTACCTCAGGCATGTTCACGAAGACGTCCATGACGCTTTCCGGCCTGGCAGCAGATACGATATAGTCAATGTCGCCTATGGTCTCGCGCATCCTACGGACAGAGCCAGCGGCCATCGCGTTCTTTACGCCCTTTGCCTGCCGCAGCCGCGACTCGATCTGCTTTATTAAGGGATAGACCTCGCCCAGTGGTCGCCTGCCCTTTCCTACCCTCGAAAACTCGATCCTCTTTAGGACTTCTTTTACTTTTTTTTCAGTAAACCCCGGCACATTTTTCAGCTGGCCGCCGGCTGCCGCCTTTTCCAGCTCTGCCAGGTTCTTTATCTGAAGCTTCTCGTAAAGCACCTTGATAGTCCTGGCACCGATCCCCTCTATGCCCGAAAGCTCGCTCACCTCCACCGGTATTTTCATCTTCAACTCCTCGAGCTGACTTATCCTTCCGGACTTGATGAATTCCTCCACCTTTGACGCTATGGCGTTGCCAATAGAAGGAATCTCTAGCAGCCTGCCGATCCCCCCGCTGTCATAGAGGGCGTTCATGCTTTCCGGCAAGCTTTCAATTGTGTCAGCAGCCCTGTAGTATGCCCGCGTCTTGAACTGCGAATTCTTGCCGCCTTCGATGTCCGTAAGGAAGCCGAGCTCGCGCATCGCCCTGGCAATCTCTGAATTCCTTGCTGGCAACCTCAATTACCAGGCCCACGTGGTTCTTAACGTTTATGAACGGGTAAGGCGCAGTGTCATGCACTGTTACTGCACTAAGAGAACGGTGATGATGATCGCTTTCTAGCTCTGAGCCGTTCTTTTTCATACTTGCTGCGCGTTTCTGATAAATCAAGTCCTCTTATGATAACGCAGCAGGGCAGCTGATAGTTACGCCAGAGATCTGAGCAGCGTTAATCATTCAACCAGCACATAGCATGTTTGCAATGGAACCGTTCGAAATGATCGCGTGGATCGCACTTGGGTTCGTGCCTACATTCGCTGCAATGGAAGCTGCATGGAGGATCGGCAAGCGCAGACTGCCGCCCATGGAGGTCAAGATTCGGCGTTGAGCCTTGATCTCTACTCATTGGCGGGCTTGGTTGCCGTGGCTATTGCCGCGGGGCTCATAGGGCTGCGCCTGGCAAGGGACGAACACATCCTTCACCGGAAAAAATCGCTGATCTCGAAATAGCAGCTTTCCAGTTCAGATGCCGCTGCGGCACTAAAATTCGCTAGGGGCGCCGCAAAAATTTGTTGACCGCAAGGAACTACCTCCTATACTGCAAAGTTGGAACGATACGGTTGCAGGTATACGAAATTCACAAGTACCGCGGCGAATCTTTTATGTACATCGTGGCCCGGACCAACAAGCACTCCGAAGAATACGTCAGGGGCGATGTCGACAGAATGAACGGCATGCTGACGCCGGAGATGAGATCAGATGGCATTCGCTATGCCTTTGCCATGGGCACTATTGAAAGCATGAATAAAAAGACAGGAGAACGGTCAAGGAAAAAGGACAAGCAGACCGAATCGATCAGCGGCGCGCTACTTGCCTGACTGCCACGGCAACACAATTTTTATAGTAATTGCGATTGAACAGTCCTGATGCAGAGGCCGGACTGGGATACCTACTTTATGCTACAGGCCGAGATAGCCAAGCTCCGATCTAATTGCCTGACCCGGCACATCGGCGCGGTTATAGTGAAGGAAAACAGGCAGATAGCCACTGGCTACAACGGAACGCCGCCAGGGATAAAGAATTGCTTCGAGGGAGGCTGTCCCCGCTGCATGGCCAGGACCAGGGGTGAAATAAAGTCAGGGGAAGGGCTTGACAGGTGCCTGTGCACGCACGCCGAGGCAAACGCAATAATGCAGTGCGCGCTCTTTGGCAACGCCGGGAGCACGCGGGGCGCTACGCTATATTCGACTTTCGCGCCGTGCATCGAATGCAGCAAGATGGCGATAAGCGTGGGAATGAAAAGAATAGTAATACTTGCAGACTATCCTGAGGATGGGACGCAGCTTTTGAAGGAGGCAAATATCGATCTGGTCAGGCTGAATCCGGGGCTGCTAAAGCCCTGGCTCGCAGTCATTACCGCGGATCCAGAGTCCTCCGCAAAGGCAGTGAATACCTAGTTGGACGTCAAAATTACCCAGTTCAACGTGCAGCTTTATTTTCGAGAACCCATTCTCGACACCGACAAGCTTGACAGCGCGTTCAGCGAATCGGAAGGGTTTTCTGCAAACAGGATTGCAGAGGACTATGCAGGCCATCCAATGCAGAATACCATGTCGTTTTCCAAGCAGGGCTTCAGGATAGCTCCCGTGCAGTCAAACGTCCTGCCTTTTCGGATACTGCAGGTGATGAGCTTTCCAAATGCGTTGCAGAGTCCCGACTCTGAGACAGTGGCATGCCTCCATTTCGTGGCTGCGTCGCTGAAGCAGCACCTCGGAGTCAATATCAAAGATGACATCTATGCAGTACGCGTCGTCTACCATTCAATTGTAACCGGCAGCCACGATGTCCAGAGAATGCTGTCAAAAATATCAAGAATAGACCGCATACCGGCGCTTGCAGAATATGTGGGACACAAGAATCCCATGGATGCAATCCAGCTTACATCAATGACGGGAAGCGAGCTCTCGCAGGATTTTTGGAACGACATCAGGGTGAGCCAGTTCGGCACCAATTCCTATGTTGTTACGATATTTCACGAGACCAGATCGCTTCCAGCCGCGCTTGAATTCATAGGAAGCGTCAAGCAGTTCGTCGCTACCCTGATGCAGGAAATGGAATCCGCGGCAGTGGCAGAATCGCGGCCTTGATAAGAATCAGGCGGGCAAGGGACGCGGACAGGGGCCCGATCCTCAGATTTTGCACAGACACCTTCACCTGGGGCGACTATATCGACCAGGTATGGGATTTCTGGCGCAGGGACAAACACGGCCGGCTGCTGGTCGCGGATGGTGACAAGAAAAGGATTGGAATGGCACACGTCGCCCTTTGCCCTGGCGGGGAAAAAATCTGGCTCGAAGGAATAAGGGTTCATTCCGGCTATCGCCGCTCTCAGGTTGCCACAGCCCTCATCAATGCCATGATGGAGTTCGGCCACCGCAAGGGTGCCCGTCAGGCGTCTGCCATTGTGGCCCTAGACAACCTGGCATCGCAAAGGATGATGGAGAAGAACGGCTTTGCCGTAGTATCGCGGTGGGCATATTACGGCACCGATGAAACGCTAAAGATGCGGAGATCACGCGCTAGGTTTGCCACTGCCAGTGACAACCGTATTATCTGGAACTATCTCTCATCCTCCAGAATATACGAACTTTCAGCAGGAATGTATGTGAAGTCCTGGCACTGGTATCCACTTGACCGCACTACCCTGCAAGATCTTATCAAGCAACAGCGGGTAATAGTGGCAGGCGAGCCGGCAAAAGGCATTGCAATAATCAATCCGAGCGGCTACTGGAAAAGAAAGGATGTCTTGCAGGTGGTTTATCTGGACTCCTGTTCTACAGCAATACTCCGAGACCTGATGTCGCTTGTGGCGAATATTTACGCGGAGGCCAAGTTCGAGCGATTTCAGGTTCTGTGTCAGCAAAGCAACAAGATGACTTCAGTGCTGGAAGAATTCAGGATGAAAGAGTCTGAACAGTTTCTACTTTACAACAAGGTTTTTACCCCCAGAGCCGCGCCTTGATAACAATTGGAACGGTACCTGCAGATAGGTGACATCAGGGTCCGATATCTGGACCGTGGCACCGGCCAGGCCGCTATTTTTGTCCACGGCCTGGGAGGCTCTATAGAGAGCTGGACCGATAACATTGACGGGCTCTCGAAGGAAATAAGGGTCATCGCGCTAGACTTGCCCGGCTTTGGCCAAAGCGACAAGCCAAGGATGAACTATACGATCAAGTTCTACAGGGATTTCCTCGCATCATTTATCGAGCAGCTTCAGCTGCGCGCGACCCTGGTGGGATCATCGCTTGGAGGTCAGATCGCCGCGGAACTCGCGATTGCCAGGCCTGACCTTGTTCAGAGGCTTGTGCTCATAAGCCCAGCAGGCGCCCTGCCGGCTTCTTTCAAGGGCAGCCCAGCACTGAAGCGCTATGTCCAGGTGACAAAAGCCAAGTCGGTAGAACAGGTAAAGCGAGCCCTGTTCTCTGTTGACGGCAAGCCAGTGGATGACGCCTATGCGCGGATGGTCTTTGAGAGGCTTTCAATGCCGGGAGCCAGCGCCGCATTTCTGTCCGCGCTAGTGGGAAGCGCCCGGGCGAGCCGTCTGAACAGCCGGCTGCACAAAATCAGGGCGCCAACTCTGCTTCTCTGGGGAAAAGAGGATGCCATGATACCTGTCAAGTTCATAGATCCATTTGTGAAAATGAAGAATTGCCGGATAACCATGCTGGAAGGCTGCGGGCACAGGCCGCATGTGGAACGACCTGCCCTGTTCAACCGCATAATAACCGACTTTATGCAGCACTAGCGGAGTTCTCTTTCCAGCCTGTCCATCTTTTGCCAGAGCTCCAGGTTCTTTGACTTGAACTTGTCTATCTCTTCCCTCATCTGCGCGACTTCCTTGGGTTTTCTGATGGCATCCTTTATCAGGTTGATGCATTCTTCGGCGACCCTTCTCACCCTGTGATCCAAGTCGTGCTCTGCTACCCACGTCAGGTCGGCGATCGACTTGCCTGCTTCTGCGTCCGCGTACGCCCTGCATGCGTTGATGCGCACCCGGAACCACTGATCGGTAAGTAGAGTTTTCAGATGATCTGAAACCGCCATGTTGCTGTCAACAAACTTGCCAAGAGCAAAAGTGGCAGCCTCTCTGACCCGATGGTGGTTGCCCAGCCTGCTCTTCTCGACCAGAAAGCCTGCGATATCCTTGTCCCCGCCAAACTCCTTGAGGCCGGCGATCGCTCCCTGCGCTACAATGTTCTGGAAAGTCGTGGTCTCTGACGCCCGTTTTAGAATTGCCACTGCCTGGCTCCTCTTGGTCTTGCCGATTGCAGTGGCCGCCTCTGACCTTACAAAATAACTTTCGTCGTCCTGCAGGACCGGCCTTAGGAGCTCTAGCGATTCATCCTTCTTGAATTCGCCCAGCGCGCGAATCACCGCACGCCTTGCCTTGGGGTGCTTGATCCGCAGGCATTTTTTCAGCGATTCGTACGCGTATTCCGTCTTGATTGCGCCTAGAGCCTTTGCGGCCTCTGCGCTGACCCCCCAGAACTTGTCGTGCAAGATAGCGCCCTGCAGCGCGTCAATAGCAGCTTCCGAGGAATTATCCTTCAGGGCCCGCGCCGCTTCTACCCGCTCGACCACGGTCTGGCCATTTTCCAGCTGCTGGATGAGCATTTCTTTCGGCGCCTTGATCGATATCACCTTTAGAATCTTGAATTGCGGATCTATAGAGAACCATTCAACCTGCCTTTCAATTGGGATCTGGAACAGGCTTTCCTTCTCTGATATCCTGAAGGAATGCGCCTTCTCCCCCTTTTCAAAGACCAGCTTTATTTCAATCAGAAAATCAAATGGCTCCCCGGGCTGGGTCTGCTCTACCTTGATCTTTGCGACCTTGGCATCGGCGGAAAACTCGACCTTTAGCACAGGATGGCCTTCCCTGAACACCCACTGATCAAAGAACTGCTGAAGGCTCTTGCCCGTTTCAAGCTCGAAAACTTTTCTCAGGTCGTCGGTATCCGCAGTACCGTTGGCGAAGCGCTGGAGGTACGTCCGGAGCGACCTCTTGAAATAATTGTCGCCCACGTGGTGCCGTAGCATGTGAAGCACGCAGCCCCCCTTTTCGTAGGTGTGCCTGTCGAACAGGTCGTCGGGGTGCTTGTATACTTTGGTTACAATGGGCCGCATGTACCTTGCTCCTGCTTCCTCGAAATAGTCATCGGCCATCCGCATGATGTAATACTGGAACTCGTCTTTGCCCCTGCTGGACTCCCAGTAGAGCGACTCGCAATAAGTCGCGAACCCTTCGTTGAGCCAGATGTGCTGCCAGTCTCTGCAGGTTACAAGGTCGCCGAACCACTGGTGCGCCAGCTCGTGAGAAACCAGATGATCGCTTGTAAAATCAAGGTGTGCTTTCTTGTCATGAAGCGTATCCATGGTCAATGTCGTGCAGCTGGCGTTTTCCATGCCGCCGTACACGAAATCCTGGACCGTAATTTGTGCATACTTTTCGTACGGATACTTTGTACCGAAATAGGCCTCAAAGAATTTTATCATTTCAGGCGTGCGCTCAAAAGACCTCGCAGCGTCCTGCGCCCTCTCGGTGGGAACGTAATACTGCAGCAGCTCGCCGTGCTTTGTCTGCGAATAGTTCCCGACCACGACTGATGTCAAATATGCAGGGTGCGGGTTGGTCTCTGACCAGCGATAGATCTGTTTCTTGTTCTTTTGATCCAGCTTTACAAGCCTGCCGTTAGAGATAGCCGTAAATCCTGATGGCACGGTTATCGAAATTTCAGATGTAAATTTTACCTGCGGATGGTCCAAGGATGGAAACCAGTACTTTGACTCGGTGCTCTCTCCCTGCGTCCACGCCTCAAGATGCTTGTGAGGATAATGCTTGTCTGGGGCGACAAAATAAAAGCCCTTGCGCGGCTTTGCGGAATACGAGATGTCGATTTTGATCCTGCTTCCTTCTTTGAATACCCTGCCCAGCTTTACCACCAGCTTGTCGCCGATTGCGCGAAAGTCAAGCCTGCCGGCGGCAGAGACCGATTTTATCTGGAGTTCAGCCGCGTCCAGCTCTATGGTATCAGTGTCCTGAAGTATCGTGATATCCAGACGCTGCTCGCACTGGATGCTCCTTTTGTGGAGGTCAGGCTGTAAATCCATCCGGATGTGGTTTATGGTAAACAGGAGGGACGGAGCGTAATGCGGCCTGCTGCCGGGAAGTTCAAACTTTTTCCCGTCAGGTTCGCCCTCTATCGGCATGTACTGCAGATACTCGAATCCATTGACAACATAAAGCTTCGGTCATGGCCGCACCTCATCTTTGCCGGTATCTGAATTATCGCTAGTGATATTCTCTTCGAGAAAAGTACTGCATTCTCACCAGCTCTCGTCAAGGCAGGAGGGGTTCTCCAGGCTGGAAAGATCCTGCCCTGAAACTTTCTCTCCAGCAACCTTTGCCCTGACCAGCCGCCTCACCAGCTTGCCGGTCTTTGTCTTTGGGAGCTCCGACACGATTCTTACTTCCTCGGGACGGGCAAACCCCCCGATCGATTCTTCCACTTTTTTCGAAATCTCGCCCTTCAGCGCGTCGTCTGCTTTGTAGCCGTCCTTGATTACCGCGCAAACCACTACTGCCTCTCCCTTGAGTTCATGCGGCTTTCCTATAGCCACGGCCTCTGCAACAGCCGGATGCGATGTAGCGGCCGCTTCGACCTCTGCAGTTCCGATCCTGTGACCTGAAACCTTGATCACGTCGTCAGTGCGCCCGCGCATGTACCAGAGACCGTGCGAATCAACAAACACCAGATCCCCGTGATACCAGACATCTTTGTATCTGGACCAGTAAACCCCGATGAATCTTTCAGGATTGTTCAACAACCCTCTTGTCATGGACGGCCAGGGCTTTTTGATGACAAGATATCCTTCGCCGTTCCTGACGCTTTTCCCTGCGTCGTCAAAAACATCGGCGTCAAATCCGGGTACGGGACAGCCCACGGTGCAAGGCGTCAGCTCCATGACAGGAAGGGCGCTCAGGATGGCTCCTCCTATTTCTGTCCCACCGGAAAGGTTGATGACGGGGCAGCGCCTTTTGCCGACATTTTCAAAGTACCATTCCCATGCTTCGGTGTTTATCGGCTCGCCGGTAGCAGCCAGGATCCTCAGCGAAGAGAAATCGTAGTTTCCAGTCCGGACGCCGCTTTTCATGAAAAGCCTTATTGCAGTCGGAGCGGCGCCAAAGATGCTGACTTTATGTTCCTGAATCAGGCTGCACCATGCATCCCGTGACGGATAGTCAAGGGCATCCTCATAGACAAGTGAAGTCCCGCCAACTATGGCGCTCCCATACAGCACCCACACCTGGCCGGTGATCCAGCCGATGTCGGCATACCAGAACAGCACGTCATCCGGCTTCATGTCCACCAGGTAGGCCGCCTGCTGTCCGGCTACAAGCGTAAAGCCGCCATGGACCTGCAGCGTCCCCTTTGGCTCGCCCGTAGTGCCCGAGGTATAGAGAATAAAGAGCGGATCTTCAGAATCCATCACTCTTGTGCCGGGCCTGCTGCCGTTCTTTATGAAATCATGATAATTGATTGCGTTGTCAGCGCCCTCGCCCGTAGTAACTATGCTGGAAATCTTTGTTCCATCTACTGCCCTGGTCCACTGGCTCTTGAGATCAATGTCCTTTCCGCGGCGACGGGCGATGTCTGAAGTAATCAGCATTTTTGCTTTGGAATCAACCAGCCTTGAGTGCAGCGCCTGGGCGCTAAAGCCTGAGAAAATGGTGTTGTGGACCGCCCCTATTTTTGAGCAGGCAAAACTCGCGCAAAAGGCCTCCTCGCTTGGGGGCAGGTAGATGCCTACCACGTCGCCCTTGCCAATGCCTGAATCAACTAGTGCCCCCGCGAGCTTTGTCACCTGCGCGTCCAGCTCGCCATAGGTCACTTTCTTTGAGCCACTTTCATTGGCGAAAATATACGCTACCTTGTCAGGCTGCAATCTGGCGTGCCTGTCTATCGCGTTTGTGACAACGTTGCATTTGCCATTGATGAACCATCTTGTTCGGGGCACGCCCTCGGAGGAGTCGTACGCCCTGTCGTAGCTCTTGAACCACTCTATGCCAAGATCCTCATTCACTGCGTTCCAGTACCATCCTATGTCGCTGTTTGCCTTTTGCACCAGTTGGCGCCAGTCAGAAACGTCGTTCTTTTTCATGAATCTGGCAATGTTGCTTCCTTTCAACTGCTCAATAGACGGGCTAAAGGCAAATCCGTTGCCGGCGACAGTCAACAGCGGTGCAGACGAGTTCAGGGCTAATAATTGCAGCGCAACGTCGGTTACTACCAGTCAAGATCTGCATTTACTTCAAGAATAATTAAATGCCAAAAGACCCGGGTAGCATCCGTTTGCCTTGGTCGTAGAAGAGGTACGCTATGATTTTGACGAGTCACCGCGTTATGCCGACGACTTTGTGCGGGATCTGACCAAGCTCATGGTAATTGCCAAGATGAACGCTGCGGCCAGAAATGCCACGTCAAAGAGCTATTTCCTCCGTCTGGTCTCGCAGATAGATGGCTGCGAGGCATATGTAGTAAAGTACGGCCAGCCACTCCTCTACGCCAGATATCGCGATATGGAGTTCACCGACCAGAAGGTCACTTCGCAGTTCGTCAGGGCGAAGGGTCACGTCGTCGATGTCACCATGGAGTCTGTTTTCGGAGAATTCGTGAAAAGATTCGACAGCCTTGCTTCAATGTCTGAAAGCAAAGTCAGGTGGGGGGTGCCGGCTGAAAAGGACGACAGGCCCGATCCGCTTTTTGCCCTGCTCGATGCCTTCATTTCGGCAGTGAGCAGGCTCTCATCGCTTGACCAAGCCAGTCCCGATAGCCTTGCGGGAAGGCGATTTGGGATAAGGAACGCGAGCATTGCCAGAAAGTCGCTGCAACTAGAGTTCCTCATAGAGGGTCAGCTCAACATTCTAGAGCTCAATCCCACAAAAAGGCGGAAGGACGAGTCAATAAAGCTCTTGTTCGCAAAATCAGAAACGGCGAATGCGATAGTGGCACTAATGAAGCAGGCTTGATTAAATATTTAAATAGTTCTTGAATTATTGCAATAACCATGGGATCGACATGGAAGGCCGTTGCAGACGACAGCCGCCGGCAGATGCTTCTGCTCCTAAAAGGCGGGGAAAAGACGCCAAGCGAAATAGCCGGGCATTTTGATTTCACTTTTCCGGCGCTCTCGACGCACCTTCGGGTGCTAAAGGACGCCGGACTGGTGAGTGAACGCAAGGAAGGCCAGAACAGGTATTACTCTGTCAACAGGGGCGCGATGTCCGAGATGATGCAATTCTTTGACCTCTTCTGGGATGACAAGCTGAGAAGCCTGAAGGAGTACGTGGAGAACAAGGGGGCCAGAAGAAAGTGACAAAAGAGTTGACAGAGATCCGAAAAACCATAGTCATAGATGCAAAGCCGGAAACCATCTTTAGGGCGATTACTGATGAAAAAGAGCTGACACGCTGGTTCCCGGATCAGGCCAGGCTCGAGCCCAGAGTAGGGGGCTTTGTTCAGTTCAAATTCCTTGAGGACGGCAAGGAGAACCACAGGGTGGAAGGCAGGGTCCTGGAAATAGTTCCGGGCAGAAAAGTCTCGTACTCTTGGACCAACATGTCTGACCCTAATTTTCCAAAGACCGAAGTGACGTGGATTCTGGAACCTGCTGGCGATGACAAGACCAGAGTCACCCTGACTCACACGGGCTTTGATCCAAAGAGCAAGTGGTTCGAAATGCACAGCCAGGGGTGGTCATACTTTATCGAAGATAGGCTGGTCAAACACTGTACCGGCAAGGCAGTGGGTGAACAAGTAAAGCTCCATTGAGCTCTAGATCAAACTGAACAGAACGCCCAAAAGTATCAATAGAACTATTACTCCCAGAACCGCCCAAACTATACTCCATATCATGATGTGCATAGCTGCTACGAGAACATAAAGATGCCCCAGCATTCTTACCTAATCTGGTAGTGAAAGAAATCAACAGTACATTCTGTTGAAAGCGCTTTTAGTCATGTCGTCAAAGCTGTATTGCAATGACTGAAACAGAATACAAAGAGAAAATCAAGGTGGAAGATGACGAAGTAAAGGTAGAGCGAAAGACCAAGGATGAATTCGGCAACGAAATAAAAGAAAAATACGAAAAGAAGCTGGAAGACTAGGCCTCCCTCATTTTTTATTCGTAGGCGTTGCCTGAGCATCGAAGCAAATCTTCAATAGCGATACTGACTAATGGCTTACATGCAGGAAGAAGAAAAGGATATCGTGAAAGAAACACTAAAGCCGATCAATAAAGTCAATTCTAAACTGGATAAGGAACTGCAAGAACTGGAGGTCAAATCCACCAAAGGCGGAGGAGACCTCAGCTAGTCTTTTGCGTTTGGCTAACAAGAATACCGGTGCCGTTATTGGCAATCCGATGACGATTGAAAAAATAGAGTGCACCTTGTAACTATGTATCAGTCGAGGTGCATTTCCTCATCTCGCTGAATAGGCGATCGGCGCAGGTTAGTGTCATCACCGTTCGAGCTTGGCTTGACGCGATTAAAAGGATTACGTGATTTCCCGGACTTTTTTTCCCTTTTCGACCGGCACTATCCTGAGCCTTCCGCCTGGAAATTCCTTTGCGAGCTGCTTTCCTCCAAAGACCCTGTCCAGAAAGATTGCCAGCGCAGCAATCTCTGAATGCGGCTGGTTGCCTATTGCAATGTTGAAGTCAGCAAGATCGTAGGCTTCGCGGGGCACCTTTTCAGAACCTATTATCACGAGCAACTCGCGCTGCCTGCGAATCGACTTGGCCACCCCATCGATGTTGACGCCGTACATCGTGAGGTGAACGACCTTGCCGCCTTTCTTTTTCCAGCTTTTTGCCAACCCTTTCCAATCGTCAATGACTTCAACCTGAAAGTCAGAGCCGCCCCATCTCTTGGCCACGCTTGCAACAGAGTCGGCTACGGACTGATCGATCCCAGTCATGTATATCCTGTCGGCGCCAAACGCCCTTGCGACAAGGGCAGCGTGCGTCGTCACTCTATCGTCGCGCACCAGCCTGTGTCCTATCCTCAGCACGGAAACCTTCACTGCTTTTCCTCTCCGAAAAGCTCGGCGACTTTTTTCCTGCCGTCAGCCTTATCCACCTTTTCTGTTTCAAAAAGCATCAGTCCTATCATGTCATTCAGCTGTTCGATGTTGTGGCCGGTCCTTGCAGACACAGGGATAACGCGCTTTGTATCAAGGATTCCAAGCTGGCCGGCTTTGTCAAACGCGTGCTCCGAGCCCGTGAGGTCGACTTTATTCAAGACATAGATTATCTTTGTGGCGGGGACTTCAAATTCGTTAATGACGTCAAGCGAACTCTGGTACTTTAAGGCAATCTCTTCTATCGGCTCGCTTATGTCGATGACCAGGACGACGAGATCCGCGTACTTTAACTCGTCAAGAGTTGACTTGAATGCATCGATCATGTATGCCGGCAGTTTGCTTACAAAGCCCACGGTGTCATTTAGCAGCACCTTTTCTCCGTGCAGTTGTACTGCGCGGGTAAATGTGGAAAGAGTCGTGAACAGACCCTGGCCTGTGACCTTGCCCTCGCCTGTCATCATGTTAAAGAGCGTGGTCTTGCCGGCAGAAGTGTAGCCGGCCAGCGAGACAGTCGGCAGGCCAGATCTTGTCCTGTGGGTCCTGTGCAGCTGCCTTCTTTTTTCTTCCTTCTCCAGTTTCTTCTTCAGGATAACGATGTGCTTCTTGATGTCAAGCACATAGACGTCAGCTTCGTATTTGCCAAGACCGAAAAATCCGGGCTGCTCGCCGGCCCTTGCAAGCCTGACCATATCGCGGGCGCGCGTAATATCGTAGCGCAGCTGGGCCAGCCTGATCTGTATCCTTGATTCAGCAGTGCTGGCCCTTTTCTCGAAAATTTCCAGGATCAGCCGTTCCCTGTCGATTATCTCCACCTTGCACAGGCTCGCCAGGCTGTACGCCTGCCTGGGCCTGAGAACCTCGTCAAAAATAATGACTTCCGGCTGGATGTCCGCGACCAGTTCCTTCACTTCTTCTGCCTTTCCCCGGCCGATCCCGTACTTTGAATGTGTGATGTCCCGCTGAGTCACGGTTTTCACTATGGTGTATCTCGCCGCATCTGCAAGCGAGACTGCTTCCTTGATCGCCTGCTCTATCGGATAAGTTATCAGGATGGCTTTTCTACGCGCACGTTCCATCTATGCTTCATCGCCGGAATCTGCAGCGCTCACGTACAGTCTTATTCCGAGAAAGCGCTCGAGCTTTTTTGCAAGCAGTTCGTCAGGCTTTAGGGCGCCGCTCTCAAATTTCTTTAGCAGCTGGGCTTTTTCATTCATCTTCATGCCAAGCTGTTCATGGGTCAGCCCCATCTTCATCCTTGCTTCCCTGATAAGCCCCGCAAAATCAGAGGTTATCATTGTCCGGTCGGCCATGGTGATCCTTTCCTTCTGCCTGGAAAGCGCGGGCTGCTTTTTCCTTGCCGGGATCTGCGCCGGCACGTACGGCTTGCCGTGCTTTGAGCATGCGATGCAGACATTGAAAATGGTGCCATCTACTATCACCTTTTTCATGTCGGCGCTCGGGCGACCGCAGAGCTCACAAAATGACACTGGCACTCAAGAGCACAGGCCGGACTTAATCTTTTCTTCGCAGGGTATGTTGCACAGTCATGTTCAGGACAATTTCTGCAATGTCGCTGGCGTATTCTGCCACCCTTCGTATGTTTTCGGTTATCAGCTTTATCCTGTACAGTTCGTTGATGTCCTTTGGTTTGGACACCGAGCGCATTATGGCCCTCTCCAGCTCGTCTATCTTGCGGGCCTTTTCTATCGCCCGGTCGGCTGCCTCGTAGTCCCGCTTGAACATGGAGAGGCATGCGTCGTCAAGAACTTCAAGCCCAAATGAACACATGTTTGATATCTTGTCTACAACGTCCTTGTTCAGCGGCCTGTGCATCTCGATGATGTCCTTTGAAATTATGGAGGCATGGTCTGCGACCCTCTCGACAGACTTGGCTATCAGCCTGTATCCAAGGCAATTGCGCGGCTCCTCCAGGCCAATCTCCTTCAGGAGGTGCTCGTTTCTGATGGCGATCTTGAGCTGCCTTACGATGTAAAAGCTGAACCTGTCCACCTCGTCATCCGATTTTACCACCTCTTGCGCCAGCTCCAGGTTATTTTCCTTTAGCGCTAGCAGCATGTCCCGATACATCGACTTGGCGATGAGCAGCATCCTCTTGAATGCCGCATCTACTGAAAGGTCAAGGAGGTTTATGAGTACCTGGAGTGTTATGCCAGTCGCCGAGTCAGCGATGATCTCGGTACCCATCAGGACCCGCCTTACAATGCTCTTTATGACCTCCCTCTGCTCCGCCAGGAGCCGGTCTTCCTTTGGAACAATGGTGATGACGTTGAACCCAAGGAAATAGAGTGCAATGAGTTTGCGCGCAATGAAATACGGGTTGTTGTCCTTGGCGACTTCAATGGTCGCTTCCTTCTGTTCTTTTGGCATTCTCTTTGAAGCGGGGGCGATCTGCAGGACCGAATTGCTCTGCCTCATGATAACAACATGATCTCCCTGCTTCAGGCCAAGGTCCTGGACCCATTTCTTTGGCAGAGAAACGATGTAGGATGAGCCACCTGTGTACTGCAATTTTCTGGTCTCCTCGCCCTGCTGGCCGCCCTTGGGCCTGCCCTCGACGCCTTCGCGAATGCTTTGCATAAATAGTGGTTTCTTGCGATTCTATATATGTCTACCGTATAACTATATAGTTGCGCACAAACCTATCATTATCTTTATTAGTTATATAAAATACGCTCCTACTACTTGAATCCGCTACCGCTGAATGCTCCAGAAAAGGTATCCCGGCACATCGATGCCCTGTTTGGTCCCGGAGTCGCCTCAGCGCTTCCTGCTGACATGACATTTGAATTTTCCAGGAGAACCGGCAGGATAAAGAATTTCAGCATAGGAGGCGCCCTGGCCGGCACCCTGCGGACAGACGGCGGAATAGCGCTGACGATATCTGGTGCCCAATTCCTGCTCGACAAGAGCGAGCAGTTTGCTCAGAACTGCATAGTTCCTGTGGAAGAGGCAGTGCCGTTTGTGAGCGAAGGGCGATCGCTTTTTTGCAAGCACGTCGAGCGTTGCGGCCCCAATGTAAAGGTGGGATCTGATGTCGCCCTGACACACAATAAGCAGGTCGTCGCTGTGGGAGTCTCACTATTTTCATCAGACCTTATGAAACGATACAGCCGCGGAGTTGCTGTGAAGGTCAGGCAAGGAATAAAAAGTAGAGCCGAGCAACTCGAGAACATATGATGCGCGGCAACCGCGAGATGAGGCGCATGCTGGACAAGATGGGCCTCGACATGAAGACCATGGACAATGTGGAGGAGGTCGTGATCAAGACGGACAGGAAGGAGTTCTACCTGATAAAGCCCCAGGTCATAGAGATGAAGGGCAAGGACAGCACGATCTTCCAGGTCATCGCCAGCGACATCGAAGAGAAACAGCGCGATGTCCCGTCTTTCAAGGAGGAGGACATTATCCTGGTGATGCAGCAGGCAAGCGTTTCAAGAGAAAAGGCGCTGCAGGCTCTGACTGAAAGCAAGGGCGACATGGCGCAAGCGATCCTTAGCCTTACCACTTGACCGCGTGTTGCCTTTAAATATCTCCCATCCATCCATTCCCACTGGATTGGCAAAGGAAAAGACCACTACAGCAGATCTTCCTACACCAACCTCGCATTCTGCAGTTGAAGGTATAGTTGGCGCTTTGTCCGAGCTCGAAACCGATATCGACTCGCTTTATTCACGTGTTGACGAAATGAAAAAGCGCATAATGGCCCATTCCAACGAAGAGATAGAGAAGCTAAAGCAGCAGATTATCTTGCTTGCAAACGAAGAGGCAAGAAAAATAGTGGACAAGGCAAAGGCGGAGGCAGACGCCGAGTCGGCCGATATCACAAAGCAGGCGGAAAAGAGCCTTGCCGGGATAAAAAAGAACGTTGATTCATCCTTTGACAAGGCCGTTGACAGCATCGTAAAGACCGTCCTTGGCGACACGTCGGCCCAGGCGCAAAAGGCAGACAGGCCTTCAAGGTCAAGAAAGGCCAGCAGCTGAGAGCAAGCCTGCAAACTAGCAGCCTTGTGCGAAAAGAGCCTTTGTTTAAGAATCCCCTTATTCTACTGATGTCAGATGCCGCGATTCGCGATAGTAGACGCTCCATCAGTACTGGGACTAAGACCAACCGGAGTTGAACGTCTTCCTGAAGCCTTGAAGGCTGCAGGCCTGCAAAAGAAATTGAACGCCGAATATGCGGGGGAGGTTTCCCCGCCAGAGTATGATTCAAAACGAGATGAAGAAACGCTTTTGCTGAATCCCGGAGCGATCAAACAATACTCAAAACGACTTGCAAATGTCGTAACTGGTGTGTTGCGAGAGAAACGATTTCCCGTGGTGCTCGGAGGTGACTGCAGCATAGTCATCGGCAATCTTTTGGCCCTGCGTAGACTGGGAAGGTACGGACTATTCTTCATAGACGGTCACGCCGATTTTTACCAGCCTGAGGCCTCACCGACCGGGGAAGCCGCTGACATGGATCTCGCTATAGTTTCTGGTCGTGGTGCCGATATTCTCGCCAACATAGATGGCCTGAACCCCCTTGTCCGGGACGAAGATATCGTGTTATTCGGTAACCGAGATGCCGAACAAGCAAAAAGTTATGGCAGTCAAGACGTAGGCGAGACCAGAATTAACGTCTTTGATCTTGACAAGATACAAAAAATTGGAATCGCGAAATCGGCCTCCGAGGCTATCAGGAAACTGGTGAAGAGTGGAACCCAAGGTTTCTGGATTCATCTGGATGTCGATGTATTGAGTGATAAGGATATGCCGGCAGTTGATTACCGCCTGTCCGGTGGATTAGGCTTTAAAGATGTCAGCCAACTCTTGCAGATGCTGCTTGGATCCGGAAAAGCAGTGGGAATAGACATCACAATTTTTAACCCAAAACTAGATCCGGATGGCTCAATAGCGCGCAAATTGGTATCAAGCCTAGCCGCTGGGCTAGCCGGCAAGTAGCAAGCCCGCAAACTAGCAAAAGCTTTAAAAGCGATTTTTCACCAGTTGTACCTGTCGATGGAAAGCCCCTGACCGAGGAGCTCGTTCAGAACCGCAAAGTCGCGGTTGCAACCGTCCGTGGCAGACCTTACTATA
>DADA01000043.1 GCA_002494895.1 Nitrososphaera sp. UBA210 | reverse complement strand
GTCGGTGGCGTTCTGATAGGGCACTTTTGGATAGTTTCACGCAAAAACACCGCTGATGAACTATTGGCGGCAGGAGAAAAGAAAGTGAATGGTCCGGCCGTAGCAGGTTTCATGATAGGGCTGGTAATAGCAATTGTAATCCAGGTCGCAGTTCCTGAAGTGCCAGCAATAGTAGGCGGTTTGATAGGAGGAATAGGAGTATATCCACTTGTGGCCAAACTGACGGGGTACAGCAACGCAGGCAAGCTTACTCCAAAGGGTCTTGGTATGAACGGCTACGACGCAGCAAGTACCCCAGGCAGGCCAGAAATGCCGATACACGCCGGAGGACCTTTGAGCAAGCTTGACAGATTGATGGAATTCATTGCTCCTTGGTTTGGCAATTCACATAGTACGCGCAGATAGCCCAACATAAGAAAAATGGTTCTTTCGATCAAAGTATTGGTGAACTCCTTATAGACCCGGCCATATTACCAAGTATCCTAGATGAAGGTCGCCAAAATCCTGACGGACAAGGACGAAGAGACCTTTGCGCTCGTAGACCCCGAAGGCAAGCTTATCGTGACAAAGGCTGAAATTGAGAAACAGACAGGCCTTCATCTGCCCAGTACTGTCGAAGACTTTTTGTTCAAAGGGTATTCTGACAAGGTCAAAGCTCGTGCGAAAAAGCTCTCGTTTAGCCACGATATACGAAAGTATAAGTTGCTCTCGCCGATAACCCGGCCATTCAAGACGATCTGTCTTGCATTCAATTACAATGATCAGTCGACTTGGGTGCGATTTGGTAAGGATGTGCCAAAAGAACCTGTAATTTACATGAAGTCTCGGACTTGTTTGGTGGGGCCGCATGACAACATAGTCTGTCCCAGATTCGTGACCCAGCTTGATTATGAAGGCGAACTAGCATTTGCCATTGGCAAGAATTGCAAGAACGTAAGCGAGTCGGAGGCTCTTGGCTATGTTGCGGGCTATTTCGTGTTCGACGATGTCTCTGCACGCGACATACAGTTTATCGACAAGCAATACACCAGGGCAAAGAGCTTTGATACGTTCGCGCCTTGCGGGCCTTGGCTTACTACTCCAGATGAAATTCCTAACCCTTGCGATTTGCGTCTGATCACGAGGCTGAATGGAAAAGTCCGGCAAGACTCTTCAACCAAGAATCTTGTCCTGAACGTGGGCAGAATAATTCATGCTCTCAGCAAGGTAATGACGCTAGAGCCGGGAGACATTATAGCGACAGGCACACCGACTGGCACATTGCTGTCGCTTTCATCGCGCCTGAAATTCCTTCAGAATGGCGATGTCGTTGAAGTGGAAATCGAGAATCTGGGAAAGATAAGAAATACCGTAGTGTTTACCGATTAGAAAATAGAACTCCATATTGTATCACAAATTTTGATTATGTGCATATATACATCCTGCAGTAGCCATGCAGTTATGTATTTTCCAGAAAGCATGCAGTTATGGATGAAATATTCTCTAGCAAAAGAAATCAGCATTTTCTGTGACTGATTACAAAATAATTAATACGCGCCAACGATCGTGCCTGCCGATGTCGAATATGAGGATGACGTCGACAAGAAAAACCTGTCTAGTATTTGCGGCCGTTTTTTCCGCGTTCGTACTAGTGATGTCTTCGGTATCAATCGGACTACCAAAGACATTCGCAGCAGGCAGTGACGACCCAGGAAGTTACATGACCGGACAAAGCGTTGCTTCGTACGAAGACATGGGCATCCAGTCACTGTTGAAACAGTACAAGAAAAATACATTGGACCCAGAAGACCTGATCAACAGTATCTATGACCGCATCGAGCTCAACGACGCGAACGAGCAGAACCCAATTCTGATTTCAAAGGTTTCTAGAGACGACGCGCTTGAGAGGGTAGACGAGCTAAAAGAATTGCGATCAAAAGTTCGCGGAGACGATTTTCAAAAGAAATATCCACTTTGGGGCATTCCATTCATTGTGAAGGATATCGTGGACGTCAAGGGCATGGAAACGACCGTAGGCAGTGAAGATTGGACTGATTTTCCGAATTGTACTTATCCACCAGTTCCAGGACTGCCGGGATCTCCGACTCCAGATACTTTAGTGTTTAAGGATCCTTCGCTGCTGAGATTTGACATAGCACAAGATCCTGAAACGGACTGTCATCAAGCGCCGATAGCAGGTGCACCTGTAGTGAAACCAATCGCTGATGATACGGCGCTGATCGTCAAGCTCGCTCTGGACAAAGGAGCAATCTTGATAGGCAAAGCGAATTTGGATCAGTTCGCCACCGGTCTAGTCGGAACCCGTTCATCGTACGGCCCAGTACATAATGTTCGCAACGAAGACTACATCACGGGTGGATCGAGTTCTGGATCTGCTGCTGCGGTTGCAATTGGCTGGGCGAGCTTTTCATACGGAACGGATACAGCTGGTTCAGGTCGTGTGCCGGCAGGATTTAACAATCTTGTGGGATACAAACCGACACCGGGACTACTCAGCAATCATCTCACATTCCCCGCAGTAAGATCTGTGGATTCAAACACGATCTTTAGTCTAAATGTCGATGATGCAAGGTATGTCGCCGAACTCATCAAAAAGTACGATGATAGAGACCCATACTCCAAACCAGAAGCCGATAGCATGGATTGTTCGGATTCAAAGGCCCCCAAGAAGTTCAAGTTCGGTGTTCCAAGAGAGCTTGTTAACCCAGATATGGGATTATTCATGGACAAGAGACTGAGCGACCTGTGGGCAAACGATCCTGGAGCCAAAGAGTTGTACTTTGCCGCTGTTGAACGGTTGGAATACATGGGAGGAAAAATGGTCCTGTTCGATTACAAACCGTGGGAGGATGTGGCTAGACTTCTCTATGGCGGCGCATCGGTTTCGCAACGCTTCCTCACATACGGTAATTATGTGCTGGACAACAGGCCAACTGGCGATCCCATAACGATGAGTCCCGACACAGATCAGTTGATTGACCCAACCACATACCTCATACTGAAGAACTCATTCTACAACAAGGCGACTAGGGCGTATGCCGACGAATGGGCTATCAACCTGATCAAGCAGCAGGTAATTCGTAAGGACTGGATGCGATTCGATTTCATGCTGCTGCCAACGACACCTACCATCTACAAGCTGAGTGAAGTTAGAGCTGGCTATGAACAGGACCTTGGACCAAACCCAACTGACGCACAACTGGCGGCAAAAGCCGCAGCAAACACTCAGCTGAATACTAACTTAGGAACCTACACGAACTTCGCCAACTTGTTGCAAACCAGTGCATTAGCGGTCCCTGCGGGATTCCGCACCATTAACGGTGACGATGTGTTGCCGTTCGGTGTGACACTGTTTGCAAACACGCTGCAGGACTGCAAGTTGTTCGACCTGGCTCAAGAATTCGAAGAACAGACGGCGAAAGAGCAGGATGATTAGGAAGAGGAAGACATCGTAAGCAAACCCTCTCCTTTTTCTCTTTTTGTTTTTATATCTTGAGCTTGTGAGAATTGCCGGCCAGCGTCCTGGAGGAGCTGGCACTAGAAGTCATGCAGCTAAAGTCACTGATCAGGGCACAGGCTACCAGTCAGGCTACATAGCTTCCTTCGCCTTCGGCGGTTCCAAACGAGTTTATTGATAGACAACAAAAAGGGAACGCCCCCTCCCGAGCACAAGAACATGACGTTTTTTCGTTATGACTAGATAATGACGCAAGGTATGATTGACCTGCTGGATCAAGTGTTTTGACAGGCGGGAAATTATATGGTACGTTAAACTGGAGTTATGGCCAAAACATTATGCCGAATGTGTAGAGAAGTGTTTGATACTAGGTATAGCACGGCCGAGCAGGTTAAATCGGGTGACGAAAGCTTTTGTCCCTCGTGCTGGAAGACGATGAGCGCAGAGGTCAACTAACACGTTTCCGCTGTATGACTCTTGCATCACTTGTGCTCAGGAACTACTGCAAGATAGTACCTCCCATGCTTATAGCCAACATTGAGTATAATCTGTGTTGATGAATTCTTTGCATTATCTCGTTTCTGCGGTCAGAGAGGAGCACAATACCGACGAACGAATCAGGATGCTCCAGCGACTGAACAGTTCTCTGCCAATCGACAAGCAGATACAATTGCCATCGCTGATCACGAACGCTTACATTCGAAAGGCGTTGGACATCATCGAAGAAAGGATGACATTGCCAGCATAGAATGAAGGATTTTTGTTTATTATTAGCAGCACCATCGTCAGACATTGGCACGATTCAGCTTCCATTAACCTAGGGCTAGAACAGCTCGATTTACACCGGAGAGAAAAAAGATAGGATCCAGAACGCTACTGGATGCCTAGGTTCGGAAATGAAGCAACGCTTATTCCCAGTTCACCTTGGAGCCGGCGGATCTTGGTCGCGTATTCTTTCATCCTCGTGTTGTCGCCCTGGACTTTTGCGATCCTGTATCCCTTCCACGCCTTTCTCAGTGCGCCCCAGCTCTGGCCGGTCGTAAAGTCGCCTCTCTTCCCGGTTAGAAGTTCTGATATGCTTTTCATGCTGCTGAGATGATTCCAAAAGGGTACTTACAACCGAGAGTCAACATTCTCTTATCTATTAGTGAGGAAATCAAAAATAGCGGAAAAGATCGAGAGTTCTGGTACATGTAGCTGAGGTGTAATCCTGAGTGCCCAGGGTTGTCGATCACGAAACGCCAAGAGCCGTCTGCTTGACGTCTCAGAACATCAGCTGATTTTTGAAGACAATTTGACGGATTTGCCATCTGGTCCGATTCCATTGAATGACCATGCTCCAATTATGAGAGCAAGATCAGTTGCCTTGAGACCCTTGTCACTTTAAGACAGTAGGGCCGATATCGCCATTGTCATTTTCTGGAGTGCCGTTATTCTTCCAGGCGCTCCAGTATCCCGACGGCTTTGTCAAAGAGAATGCGGTCAGATTCAATGGCTCGTAACCCAGTCGTCGACCATAATATTCTTGGATGGGCGACGCAACCAAGTACAGATTTTTCCACTGGAAATTGGAATTTCCTGATGCATTTACAGACGAACGCAGAGGCTTTGACCTCGTCGTTTGCCAGGGATTCGGTAGCGTGCAACATAGTAGATTTATACGAGACTCACGATGAAAACAACTGGTTTTACGGTGTGGTTCTGCAACGAATATCTACAGGCGTTGCAGGCCTAGATTCACTTATCGAAGGTGGCATTCCAAGAGGTTTTACTGTATTGATAGCAGGAAACCCGGGCGTAGGAAAAACTATCTTGTCTGCTCATTTTCTTTATGAAGGCTTGAAGAATGGTGAGAACTGCTTATGCGCATCATTTAGTGAATCGAAAGAGCAGTTTTATGATAATATTGAAAGAATTGGAATGGAATTTAGAAACTTTGAACAACAGAAAAAGTTCGCTTATTTAGATTTTCCTTCAATAACAAAGGACGGAATGCGTGATGCGTTAGATGAGCTCTTCGCAACAATCAGAGGTATGAATGTCAAGAGGCTTGTGGTGGATTCATTTTCGGCAATCTCTCAGGCTTATGCGAGCTTGATCGATTCAAGAATTGCAGTACAATCTGTTTTGGGAAAGATAACCCGGTCAGAAGGCATAACGACTCTAATTATTGCAGAGGTTCCTATCGGAAGGGATGTTATAGGATTGGGAGTCGAAGAGTTTGTTTCAGATGGTATCATAAGACTTACTCATGGTCCAGATGATGCTTCACCAACTTGTCTGAATATTGTAAAGATGAGAGGGACGTCAATTACCAAAGAATCACATGTATTTTCTATAGGAAGAAATGGAATTAAACTCTACACTAAACATAGTTTGATATTAACGTATCCTGCATCAGAGGAAAGAGTACCCAGCGGAGTCCCTGGTCTGGATGAACGCATTCAAGGTGGCCTGCTCAGAGGCACTACAACAGCAATCATGGGATCAACCGGTGTCGGTAAAACGACTTTTGCATTTCAATTTATTGCGAAAGGAGTCGCAGGCGGTGAACCTGGATTATTCTGCTCTCTAGAGGAGACTGCTGATGAGATTAGAAGGATGGCTAGGAGTTTTGGATATGATATGAAGGATCTTGAAAGAAGAGGGCTTGAAATAATGGCTAAGAATGCTGAAGATCAGAGTCCAGATGCCTTTATTTCAGAGCTGGCGGATGAAATAAAGAAGACAAAGGCTACACGCTTGGCAGTAGATAGCCTGAGTCCATTTCAGCACATGTATAGTAATAGCACGTATGTGACCACGAAACGTCTTTCAAGTTTATTGAGGGAAAATAATATTACCGGTATACTCACATTTCTGACCGAACAGCAAAGTGGCCTTCTTACCTCAGACACCGGCTTATCTTCAATATTTCAAAATGTCATACAGTTGAGGTATATTGAGTTAGAAGGGTCGATGCAGAGATCAATGATAATTCTAAAGATGCGGTCAACAGACCACGATAGATCAATTCTAGGGTTTGACATATCGTCATCATCTAAATTGCGATCTAAGGATGGATTGCCTGAGGGACCTATGAAGGTAGCAGGTCCTCTGAAAGATGTTGTTGGGGTTCTGACGGGAGTAGCTCAAAGGGTACCTTTCAAAAAGGCATTTACAGATAAAGCAACAGAGTCTGCTCAGGGTCAAGTAAATAGAGTGAGTGGACGTATTCCAAGGAAGGAGAAAGAGAGCGCTGATCCCGAGCGTATTGAAAGTGGTAAGGGAAAATCACAATTTGATAAGAACAATAAGAAACGCGACACAACAAGACGGCAGAAAACAAGGGGAAATGATAAACGTGCAAAGTAATAGTGACAATTTCAAGAAAATGTATGCTGAAGCAGTGAGGGAAGCGATGTCAATCCTTGGTGAAGGTACTGTAATAGTAACCACTCATCTTGAAAAAAAATACTCGATAAATCTGGCAGATACTGCTGACAATCCCAAAGCACTTTCAAACGCCCTGGAGTTTTCATTAAGTGGTGGCGAAAGAGTAATACAAAGAAGGATACTGCGTTTGCTATACGAAAAGATAAACCATAAACCTCCTCCGGGCACGGTAACTGACTTTGAACAGCAGATTATTCAAGCAAGGAAAGAATATGAAAAGAGAATCTGAGAATTAGTTCAAGTCAACAGGATGGCCAAAATCCAGAAAATATTCTCACTCATTAACGGTCTAAAACATAGTATCACGAATTTTATATACTCGCAAACTAATGGGAAGGTTAACGGATGCTCAAAGTGCCAGAATAGTGCATGCTAGAAGCAAGATTTTTGATACGCGAGTGAGATTAATCTGTAGTGCAAAGAAGACGCTTGATGTTTACGGAGATTACAATCTAGCATCGATGGCAATCAATGATGAGCAGTACAGAGAAACGTTACTCGATGCTAGAAGCAGAGGCGTCAAAATT
>DADA01000018.1 GCA_002494895.1 Nitrososphaera sp. UBA210 | reverse complement strand
GTTTTCTTGATGACGAGTGTATCCTTGCCAATACCATTGAAGTTAGCTCTTGAATGTACTAATTCAAAGAAAGCTTTCGCTTTCTCAGCCGGATCTTCAAATTTGATTATGCAAGTTCCTACGTCGAACATACATTAGTCCATACGCATACTCCATTATTAAGATTTGTGTACCTCGTATACAGTGGCCAAGAATGATAATACTGCTACCTGTTGCAGTCCCTATTTGCGCGCAGCTTGCATCTTACGCTGTCATGACGCCAGCTTCCATTCATGAAATATTCAAGATGCGGAGCGCCATCACGGTCACTTACGGTGCGTTCCTGGCCATTTTTCGGAGGTCCTCCCGAGGTTCGCGGTATAGGCGCAAACCTGGAACTCAAGACTGGTTAGAACCTCGATTGTTTTCGACCGTTTTCGCGCATTCGCCGCAATATCGCTCTATGAGCATGATATCATTACCTACTTCAAACAGGGCGTCCGAAGTGGCAGGCTGCCCACAACTCTTGCATGCTTTCGGGTTCGTAGATTGGCTGTCGTATTCCCTTATCGCAGAAAAAATCCTGTTCATCATTATCTAGCCGTGTGCTAGCTATAAGAATGTAGGGTCACCCGCGTGCCAAGTTCGTAGCGCGACCAGAACTAGTCTGACGAGGCCAGCGCCTGATTGCCTGAATTCCGTTTTCTGGTTTTCGTTTCCGTCATTCTCTGTGGGGTGTAAAAGATGTCGTGGTCATTCTTGAGGTGGCTGAGAAATGCAACGCCGTTATTCATGGTGTCCTTGACTATCAGGTTGCGCCCGCAGTAGCTGCATCTTACGAGATGCTCATCTGAAGTAGCCTCCTCTGTCAACCTAGAAAATTACTGTTGCAGCCACAATAAGGCTTTTCCTACCTGTATCCCGGACTCTCATTTGCAGAGTCCCGGCCAATGGCTGCCCAAATTTCCTTTGTGGATAATTGACTCGTGGGCTCTTATCTTCTGTTAGGTGCCCCGGTGTGTGACGTGGAACAATAGCCACAATAGTCAGTATTTGGTCTTTTGTGGCAGATACACTCGCACTTGCCACCGCTAGAGTATTTTCTTCTCATTCAGTAAAGTGGCGCTGTAATCCTAATTAATACTATGCATTGGAAGAATACAGAAGTTCTGGTTCCGCACATGGCCATGTAAACTGATATATGGTTTCTGTGGGCTATAGGGCTGTGGCGCGGCGCAGACGAATTTCCTTGCTCTGGCAACAGTAATCAGTTAATTATCTTTCGGTTTTGTTGCCTGATGAGATGAAGCCACGCCGGGAGTAATTCTATGTGCAATGAGAATTGAGTTGGTAAGGTAAACTTTCTCACAAGATTATTGATTCTATGTCTACATATTCAAGGGATAACCTGACAGCAACGAGGTTGTCGTCTGCAGGGTTCCATAGTATGCTGTTGCTCCATTTGTGTACACGGCTCTGCTTCCAAGTATCGACTTAGTGCACAAGTAATATTCTGTATGCTCGAATCAAAAGACCCTCTTGTACATCCATATCTTTCCTTCCTTGCTCTGCTTTTCTGAATGTTTGAAACCGCATTTTTTCTTGTAATACTCAAGCTTGTTCTTATTGGTCTGCAGGATAACAAGGGCACATCCAACTTTATTGTTCATCTCCTGCGCCAGACCTACACAAAACTCGCATGTCCAGTATCCAATTCCCTGTCCTCTATGATTTTTATCTACTGCCATCTGTCCAATTAGGAGCGCGGGGTACGACACGATGCCTACGTTTGGTACCTTATCTTCATCTACCAAGCGTTTTGTTTCTATAGCAGACATTGAAGCAGTAAAATAGGCCACTATCTGCCCCGCATACCTGACAGTGTATATGACGCAGAGATTGTTAGACAGATAAAGTGTGGCGCGAGTTCGGATAAAATCGTCAACGCCTAAAGGATCCGAACCATCACCTTCAGTAAAATCCAATGTTGCAAAATTGTCATCTTTTGAAAAAGATGCAAAAACCAGCTTTTTCAGGTCTAACATTAAAACTTGCAGTGCCGCTTGTAGAATTCGCGTGCTCTTTTTAAGGACTCTTTCTCCTCCTCCGTTACGTTTCTGGATACGTACTCTAGGAAATCCTTGGCATCTTTGCCTTCCAAGACTGCAACTCTTTCTTCTTCTACTGCCATTGCTTTACACCTTCCATTTGCTTGGATACAATATAAAGATACCTTGATATTAAAACTTCCCTGAGGATTCGCTTTAGACCGTAACTTCCAATCTACCGTCTTTGATGAACCTTGAACGCTTCTCTGGAAACGCTTCAAAGTAGCCCTTCACTGCCTTTAGCATTTCCCTATTTATCTCACTCATCGTTTTTCCATACACATCAATGTCTGGTACTTTCAGACAAGTGCCTATGTAACCACCAGTATGTTTCTTAACCTTGTAATCAAACTTTGTCTTGTAGACGATTACGCTAGGCATAGGTCATCTAATTTACCAATGTGTTCGCTAATATTAGAGCATATGGATATCATTCTTCAATACCCCTAGCTAACAACAATTTCCATAATCACAACCCCTTATGAGACGTTCTTTTCATCAAGATTACTGCTCATATTTTCAACGTAGATAATACAATCTTGGATTCCGAGAAAAGAAGCTCGGTTTGAGCTAATTCGTTGAGAAAGTCGCCTAATAGCCTTTCATCAAGAGTTATGATTATCCTGCTGAATTCTTAAAGCAAGTTGCGCTCCAGGTTCTCCGATATTTGTGATTTTCACGATCCATCCCTGCCTTACAAGTTCCTTGGCCATCCTGTCCACCGGTTCGCTGCTTGCTTGCCCAGATCCTCGTCCTTGAACCCTTTCCTTAGATTGTCAAACGCAGTATGGCTTTCCCCCCAGTTGCCCCTCTAGTAGAGTTTGAGGAGGATCATAGCCTGTATCTCCCCGTCAGAAAGCATGAGTTCACTTATGGTACTTTCAGAGTCTAAATTCATATACTTTCAGCCATAATAATTTCTCATGGCATACAAAACCGATGAAACATTGCTGTTGCGATATCTGGGCTCAAGCCCCGTATTGAGAATTGCCGACTTTTTCTTGGACAACCCGCTATCCGACTACTCCAAGACCGAAGTTGTAAGAAACTTGGAGATGGGCAGGGCGACATTTTTCAGGTACTGGAAGGAGCTGGAGAAGTCCGGCGCTCTGAAGGTGACGAGGCGGATAGGGAGGGCGACGATGTACCAGCTGGACAGAGAGAACAAGGTCGTGAAACACCTGATCAAGCTCGATATGGCGATATCCGGGAACGCGATGGAGAAGGCTGTCGGAACAGTCAAAAAACCAATAGCACACTAGCCGGCGAGATTTCAGAGCGCGGGAGCTTTGATTGCAGGTCTGGCCGTGTCTTGCTAACCGAAGAGCAGGGAATTGATCGGACCAAAATTCCCAGATAACGCAATCAACTAGGAATTTCTATTACGATCTTTCTATCTTTCTTCGATTGCTCCTCCAGTGTATCCAACACCAGCTGAATCGCCTCAGTCATATTTGTCTTCAGTTCTCCGACAGTTTCGCCTTCGCTAATGGCGCCGGGTAGTTCTATACATTGCCCCGTATAGCCCCCTTCGGGTGCTCTTTGAATCCTTATCGTGAATTTTCTATTACCGATGCTTTTCCTTAAAACCATCCGATGTAGGATATAGTCTATTTTGATTATAAAAGGTTAACATGTCGCCGACACGTCATAACTCATCAAGAAATTCATTCTTAGATATTCCTGCTTGATCAAGGACTGATTTCAGCGTTGTTTCTTTTATCTGATTATGTCGGGGAACCGTGACATACCTACCATCTTGATGAATCAAGATGATGTGACTACCCCGCTGCCTCAATACTCTGAAGCCACGTCGATTTAGAACCTTCAAAACGTCTCGATAACCATGATTTCGTAAGCTCAAGCTTACTTTCGTTCGTCAAGTCAGAATAAAAAGATGCTGCAAAGCTCGTGTTCCCATTATTTATTTCCGAATCGGTCCGAAGAATATCTGTGGATAGGGACCAAGTTAGCGAAGCATGACAAAAGAGAAAAAACTTTTGTGGTACTTTCCGTCAAATGAGGCAGTTGCCACATTATTCTTTTTGGATTTGTTTCTTACTGCTGAACTAGTTCTGCGGTAGCAAACCTGGCACCTACGTTGGTGACCTTTACTTTGCTACTCTGGCCAACCTTGCCGTCCTTTACAAAGATTACAAATCCCTGTACTCTGGCAATGCCGTCGCCCTTCCTGCTCGTTTCAGTAATCTGGACGTCGTATTCTTTACCTGTTTCCACAGGCTTTGGACCGAAGTTGCCGCCACCGAAGCGGTTGCCTCCGCCAAAACGTCTTTCGCCGTATGACATTAGTTAGGGATTATTGGGCTATCTGTAATATAAACGAAAAAGAACAATTCCGTCCGGTTGAGACGGGACGATAAGCATCAGGCTCTCGCGCCTCTTTATAAATACCTGAATGACTATTTCTTTTCGGTGCGCTTCAGCGAATAGCGCCGGGTGATCTCTCTGTCAATCTCCTCGTGCTTTATCTGCTCCCCCCGTCTGCCGGGGGTCTTCATTGCCTGCTGCTTTACCTTCTTGCGTTCCTCCTCAAGCTCGTCTACAGAAGAGTCCTGCCTCTTTGTCCGCAGCTCTCGAGAATAGCTCTCCCTGAAGAACTTTTCCTCATCCGTATCAGGCGCCATGCTCAGAGCCTCCCCACGCATTTCATGCACAAATACTTATTCACATGGTCATATAATGCTAAAGCATAACCGAGGCTGGATTGTCGTGATAAAAAGCAGAAAAGGCAGAAAAGTAGAGTTCTTTGACAAGGCCATATCCATACCGCCTTCGTCATACTACAGCAACAAGCCCCGCATTGCCCGGTGCAGGGTATGCGACGGCGTGGCGCACTACAGGGTGACCCGGGACATGAACATAGTGAGCAAGGTGGAATACTACTGCAAGTCCTGCGCTAACCGGCTTGGCAAAGAATGACTGATTCCGGCGCCTGCGCAAAAAAGATTGATTCCTGACATGATCAAGCTAAGTTGAGGTATAGATATTACAGAACCAACGCAAACGATATTCCATACATGGATTTATACGCCAATCTCATGATCGAGATATGCTAGGCCTCCTGCCCAGAAAGGTGGGAATCACAAATGAGTATTAAAGCGACTGTAAATTTTGCGATTGATCTGACTGCCGATGACCTGACGGATCTAACCGAGCGCATGAACATGATCAGTGCCATCTTGAGGCGGGAAGAGCCAGAACCAGTGATTTCGCCCTCCAAAGACGAGGTTTCATTCACCGCCAAAATCATTGCCTTTGACGACACCTTCCGCAGCGACGAAGCCGACCCGATATGGGGTCTGGCCTTTACCAGCAGGGACATTACGCAGATAAAGAACATTGGCGCCGTTCTCGGCAAAACGCAGCAAGTCCAAGTAAAGATAAGGAAAGTAAAGGAGGGTCCCGCCTGATGGCTGAAGGCAAGAAGGGTCGACCGTACAACACGATTCTGGCGGCAATAGCCTCAGGCTTTGCCACGTTTGCATTCTTTATGGCTATCTTGATGGGCATAGGCTTTCGCATAGAGACGGCCGTCCCCATCGCCTACACCATAGGCTTTTTCGTCTTTGGGGCCTTTTTGTATAAGGTCTATCGCAGGGTCACGCAAGAACCCCAGGTTGTTGAGATGCCTGCTGCCCTTCAGCCTATTGAAGAACCAAAGATACAGAAATGCCTTATTCTGGCAGCGCGTACGCATGGTGCCCTTCAGGACAGAGCCAACTACTGGCTGTCGGGGCAATACGGTATCGTGAAAAGCAGCGCGGTAAGCGCAACGGAAAAAGGGATCTTTATGACGATCTTTTACGAAGTAGCGGCAAGCTCGGAAACTCCCGCCATCGAAGTTGATGACATCACTCCGGAACTTCCTCCGGTGAATAGTCTTGCACCGCTGCGGAACTTTCGGTAGTGTTAGCTCCGCTAAAATCTTGCGCTAGCTACAGGAATTATTATTTCGAAACACGAGGATCCTCGTGGAACCGATGGCTCCAACTGCGATGCCAGCGCGAAAAGCTGGGTTCTATCATTTTCAATTGGACCTGCTCTCAGGTGGTTTTTTCTAGTGATTATTTCTAGAGGCCGCTTACTCAAGCAATAAACCACTGTATTTTTCTTCTAGCGCGGGGACAACGGAAGATGTTTAGTGTAGAAACTTCCAGAGAACTTATTTCAAGACGCACGGGTATTGTCGCGTCAATCGCGGTGCGAATTGTGATAGTGCTAGCGATTTCCTTAGCCTTGGTATCTAGCGGATCTGTCTGGCCTGGTAAGGGCGTCAATTTACTGCCGACAGCTGTGGCTGCGAGTGATACGACTAGGCCAACCGTGACTATAGATCAACCGTCTACGGGATCTACACTTGCGGCAGGTACAATCATGGTGAAAGGAAAGGCGTCCGACAATAGCGGCGGCAGTGGAATCAACAGAGTTGAAGTCAAGGTGGACTCAGGCCCATACAAAATCGCTACGCCCGCGGCGGCAGGAGATTGGTCCTCTTGGAGTGTAACGGT
>DADA01000045.1 GCA_002494895.1 Nitrososphaera sp. UBA210 | reverse complement strand
ACGTCAACGTGTAACCAGTCTTGTAGTCTCCAGTCACCACGATTCCTTCTTGAGTTAACGATTTGGTTACGATGTGGGTGCCATCCTGAAAAACTACGTCCGTGTTGACCATCTGTCCCTTGTCAGTAAGGGCCTTTACTTCTGGCGCGCTATTTGCCAGATTCAATAAAGCATTTTCCTTCGCTTCTTCTTGCTTTGATTCAAGAGCCGCGTCGTCCCGCGTATCCGTAGCAGCGGCCTGCATCTGCAAAGCAATAATTCCTACAACGACGGCTGCAACAATACTAGCTCCAAGAGTCAAAATCATAATGCTGTTCGTCATGATTTTTGAAGTGGGCAAGCTCGCATTTAAGTCGTTTGTCGAGTGAATCGGTCCTTTCTGGTTGTTTCTTTTGTTTGAATCATCTTTTCATACTGCTTTTGTTGTATGAATAGCACATGTTCGGCAACATGTTGATGTTTATCTGTGTCGGAGGCGCCTCGGGTTGCCAATCATTAATGATGTGCTGCTCTTCATAGCGGTCATTGCAGGCGCTTCCGTCGTAGCATTCATTGGTTATCGGTGATTCAGGAAATCAAAAACCATCTTAGGATAGTGTGCCAACCAACCCGAACAACCCAGAAGTGAGCGGCACCAGTCTTATGGCACTTGAAGGATAAAAATGATCAATGGATGGGTCATACACAAGGTTCAAAAATGCTCTCCAACCCATGTAATGCCTTAGTTGGAGAAGGAAAACTCGAGTGTTTCTGTGTCTGTAATAGCAGGGCTTGTTGTGGGTATTGGATTTGTGGCAGTATTCTCCATCATATTTGCTAGTCCTTCCTCAGCTATGATAAAAGGGGACAATGAAATCAATTTAAGCATAGAAGGGATGAAAAGTACCTACAAGTCAGGCGAGCAGATTATCTTTAATGTAAATGCAAAAGGCATTTCAGATAACGCTTGCAACATTGGTTCGCCAAGCGTATACATGCGTGATAATAGCAATGGAAAAACGATTTACTGGCCTAATCCATTTGGTTTTAGTACATCAATGCTGTGTAATGGACCTGAGCCAGTAAACAAGGAGTGGATGTTTGGTGATGATGCCGAAAGTGAAATCGTACTGGAAAAGCCGGGTTCTTACACTCTTGTTACATCACTTGAGGACATAACAATAGAAAAGAAATTCGTTGTTACCCAAGCACAGACTAGGCAAGAAGAAGCTGTTGAAGAACCACCAGTTGGTGTTACCACAGGACCCATATACTATGAACCTCGATCATACGTCATTGAAACAGGAAAATCCGCAGTAGTAGTGGAAGTTGCCTCAGAAAACATATCCCTAAAGAGAGGTAGTTCAGTCAATATTGAAGTAATCGCAAGACATATTGGCGGCGCGAATGCAGATCAATCCGTTAACGTAAAAGTATTGCCGCCAATAGGCTATACAGTGTATCCGCCATCGGCGGCAAAATTGAGCACGCCAGAGGAACGTTTTGAAGCGGCAAAAACGGGCACCCCCATTCAGGGAGGAATCGATCTTGCGACATTCATGACTGTAGAGGCACCAAGCGAGAAGGCAATTTCAAAAGCAAGCCAACAGGTTTACAGCGTCATCATTAATGTTCCAATAGATCTGCCTGATGAGTTCGTTGGCGATGCAATATTCATCCCAGTCAACATCGAGGCCACGGATATCAACGGCAGTTCTTTGCCAGGGCAAGGTGCTGGCTTGACTGTAATCGTGAACGAATAAACGTAACCCGTAACGCCACCGCAACAAGAGGCATTATAGTCAGGATCAGGCGACTTGCAGCAGATATTTTCATCAGCCTGTCACCCACCGAAATGCAACACAACATGAAATCAGCCGTTTACGCAACAAGACTAAACATCGATAGAATTATTAGCCAGACGAGGTATTTTTAGTTGAAATGTATAGTGGAGAGTTGGAGGTTCAGGCAAAGAGAAAAGCGCTGGCTGTGTTGCAGGATGAAATAACAAGGATTCTAAATTCTTCAAGAGACCTTTCGACTCTAACGATCTCGCTTACCAAAGGTGACGAGAAAGAAATCCAGATGTGCCTTGAGCGCATGAGGAATACGGAAGAGGAGGTGGAGAACCTGAGGAGAAAGATAACGCGTGAAGTCGCAGAGATTGGCAGCCTCATGGCAAACAGGGAAGACATCCTCAGAACGGCATACATTATTGATGATATTGCAGGTTATATCAGCGGCGTGGCGTTTAGGCTTGCCAACATGAAGCCGTCAACTCTGAAAAAGGCCAGTTTTGACGAGGACCTAAAGCAGCTTGTCAGCATGGTGGTTGACACTATCTTCAAGCTCAACGAAATGGGCCGGGCCCTTTCGATAAACCCCGCGAACGCTATCGACCTTGCCCAGGATGTACAGAAACTTGAGCGGCAGGTGGACGCAAAGTACAGGGCCGTAATAATCAAGGCTCTGAGCGAGATCTCTTCCAACAAGGACCTCCTTCTCCTGAAGGACGCCGTAGAGGGAATAGAGGGCATGGTAGACAAGTGCCAGGAAGCGTCGGACTCTTTTACAATCCTGGCCCTGAGCATGTAACTGAAATGATAGGCGGCAGGCTTGTCGATAACCGAATCGTGGTCTGGGACATTTCTGATTCGCGGGCTCTATTTGGCGATGGCTACTATGGAAAGCCAATGGGCGTGCCAAAGCCCAAGGGGACTGATTTCGATGCGCCTCTAGTTCTGGATCTCATCGAAGGTTGCTACCTCGTCGAGAAAAACAAGCTAAAAGTCCGAAGGATGGACGGGGCTACGGTTCCGTATGAGGAGATAAAGAGGCTCTGCAAGAGACAGTACGTTGATTTTGATTCGAAATACATTGTATTTCAGGATCTCCGGAACCGGGGGTACATCGTCACTCCTGGCATAAAGTTTGGCTGCGACTTTGCGGTGTACGAACGGGGGCCGGGAATCGATCACGCGCCGTACCTTGTGCAGGTTTTCAGGGCAACGGACGAATTGACCGCCACGGGAGTCGTGCTCGCAGGCAGGCTCGCGACGACCGTAAAGAAGCAGTTTATCCTAGCAATCCCAAAAGTCAAGCAGAAGCATGTTGACTATATCGGCTTTGACTGGTGGCGCGCCTGATTATGTTGGACTAGGCTGCGCAGGCTTGCTCTGTGATGGCAGGTCAAATTTCACGAAATTCTCTCCCGATATAGTGAGTCTCGCCGAATATTTTTCGGATCCCGGCTCAAGCCATCCCTTGTAGCGAAGTGAGTTCTTTACGATATCCAAAATGCTTGGCTTTTTTTCATTTACTTCCTCGTAACATGACAAGATCTCGCCAAATTTTACTTCCGGCAGTTTGTTGAACTTGTTAAGGTAATAGGCAAAGACAGCGACTTTTTCATAGTGGTTGGTCGGCTTTTTCTCCGCGTAGAAATCCCTAAGACCAACCTTGCTTTCGCCAACCTTTAGATCCACGGGAATCGGATGGATTGTCGGGACAGCTCGTGGAGCGTGTCGCGTGGAGCTTGACGGCTTTTCCTTTTGATCCGGGATGTCGACTGGCTGGGCAGGCGGTTCTTTTGACGGTAGCGTGGGAATCGTCGGATCTCTCAATGCGGGGATCGGTTCCACTCCCCGCGCTATTGCCTCCTTTACTGCAATCTTGAAAATTTCTTCAAACTTTTCCAAATGCTTATCCACAAAACTCTCCTTGCCCTCAAGCTCAACGACACCTTCCTTGACGTTTATCGTAAATCGCGCTTCAGAAACACTCAATTCACAATATAACATCCCGGGGTTTTTTATTAAGTTGCCGGGTGCACGAGTTCAACCCTGGCACGCGCAGTATTTGTCCAAAGAGCACTATGACAAACGGCTTTCTTAAATATCGCTGTCGATCTAGTGCAGTTGGTGTTCATCGTCAAAAGGCTCGGAAGAAATGGCATGTGGAATGCGGTGAGCTTGATCGATGAAAACGGCTCATTTCGCGGCGAGGCGAAATTTGATTCGGAAGAACAAGCGAAAGACTATCTTGCCGTATATGTAAAAAGAATGGAGGAACGCTTGGGCGTTCCTATCGAAGGGCGAGCACAGGTGAAGATCTTTGACGATAACCCGCAGGTGGAACCGCCAAAGCCTCAGAAACCTCCAAAGCCACTGAAACTAAAAAAGCCCCGAAAGACGAGACCAACAAAAAAACGCGCAAAAACCAAGAAAAAGACGTAACATATACACTACAGCTAGAATATTCAGAAATAAAACGAAGACATCATCAACGATAGAGTAATATTTAGAGAAAGAAAAGAGCTTTAAGGCGCGGACCCATAAAGATTGATAGAGCATGTTCGTCTGTCGTACGTGCAAGGGCACCGCCTTAATTCTGGCCATCGATAACGACGGACGGCTGTCCTTCGAGGAATGTCCAGAATGCAACGCGATTCCCGCCATATCTTCAAGGGAATGAACGCATTTCCAATGCCAATTGTCACTTTTTAGAGGAGATGATGCCTCTGCTTATCTTTTGGGCTACCCTGGCGAGCTCATCATGCGTGGCTACTCGGCGAGCTGGCCACTTTCCATCCGGGCTGTCATCGATGAATCGGGGCACGATGTGAACATGAACATGGGGAACGATCTGATTCGCAGCAATCCCGTTGTTCTGCCCTACATTGAAGCCGTCAGCCTTGACCGCGGATACGACTGCTTTTGCCACCGCGGGAACCAGAGAATAGAGCTTTCCAACCTCTCCTAAGGGCATCTGAAGAATGTTATCATAGTGCCGTTTAGGCACTATTAGCGTGTGGCCGATGTTTATAGGATATTTGTCCATAATTACCAGAAAGTTCGAGTCGCGATATACCTGAGCTGCTGGCTGCTGACCCGACACTATCGAGCAAAAAATGCATGATTTACTTGACATCTATTGGCGCTCCCGGCTATTGATTCCCTGTCTGCATGTTTATTTTTTGCTCTTTGGCGGCGAGAATATGGCGAATTTTTAAATACGCCAGCGTTCCGACTTGATCACGTATCATGGGCGAGACAATGGAGCTTGAAAGCTTTGAAATTACATTTTCCTACCGTTGTCCAAAATGTGATTACCTAAATGAAGAAATCTCATCAAAGGATCTGTCAAGTGGAAACGCGGAATGTGGCATGTGTGAAACTATTTTCAAAGTTGAAGGAATCGACGCGGTAAAGATAACGGCAACTCTTGAATAGTCACATACTTCAGAATATGCTAGTAGAGCGTTTACAAGGGGACGATTACGGTACCACGCTCAGAAGGGATAAAAAGAATGACTGTGATACGCCTGTTCGGACTGAATGGTGACAAGCAGGATTGAACGACCTGCTTAGCATAGATAGGCGAGTTAAGTCACCCTTGAAGTGGGCAGGTGGCAAGCGCTGGCTTGTCAAGCAGATCGAGCATCTATGGAAGCCTTACGAAAAACGCGACTATCGATTCGTGGAACCGCTTTGTGGCGGGCTAGCAGTAACACTCGGACTAATGCCGAGGCATGCGCTTCTCAATGACATCAATCCTCATCTGATTAACTTCTATCTTCAACTAAAGCGTGGACTGGAAGTTGATCTTCCAATGCGGTTCGATAAGGCTGCTTACTACGACTATA
>DADA01000036.1 GCA_002494895.1 Nitrososphaera sp. UBA210 | reverse complement strand
CTCAGGTGGGGCAAAGTTACTTCAGGAGGTCATCGTACTTGCCTGCGGCGATTTCTGCAAAGACCTCCTTGGCAGGCTTGCCCTCGACCTTTACGCCCATGCTTACGCAGGAGCCAATTACTTCCTTGACGGCACCCCTGACATCAAAGGCGTATGAGCCGTCGATCTTCATCTTTGCTATCTTTACTGCTCCAGCCATCGTAAGGTCACCTGCGTAGTTTGTGCCGGCAGTGCCTGAACCTTTCGGAATGCCCGCCTCTTTGGCGACGAGCGCCGCTGTAGGGGGAATGCCTACTTCAATTGTGAACTTTTTGGTTTCGCTGTCTACTTCGACCTTGACTGGAACCTTCATCCCGGGAAAATCCTTTGTCTTTTCGTTAATGGTATTTACGACTTGTAATACGTTTACGCCCATAGGGCCTAATGCCGGGCCTAGAGGCGGACCTGCATTGGCTTCTCCGCCGCTGACAAGAGCAGAGATCGTCTTCTTTTCACCCATACCGGCAGTGCAGTGGAGTCAGCCAAATTATAATCCTTGCTACCGTAACGCTTTGGCGCCAGCTTAACATGTTTTTAAACACGTAAATTCCTTAGTGAATCGATGTCGGACCGGGAGCCCAATCAAGGCGTTGGCTCTTTATTCTTCGAGCTTGCCGGCGATCTTCGCCTCTCAATGCTTTCAAAACTCAGCGAGAAACCCTACAGGTTATCGCAGCTCGCATCCGAGCTCGATGCCACCATGCAAGAAGCGCACAGAAACATGACCCGGCTCATAGGATCCGGCCTGGTATCAAAGGGCAAGGATGGCGATCTGGCACTGACACCTTATGGCAAGGTTGTCGTAATGATTGTTCCAAGCTACGATTTTCTCTACGCTAACAAGGATTTCTTTACAGATCACGGCTTGGGCGACCTGCCGCCAAAATTCATTCAGCGAATTGGAGCATTAAGAAAATGCGAACCGGTTCATGGAGTGATGGCCATACTTCAGCGGTGGAAGAACCTCTACACCGAATCAGACAAGTACATCAAGGAGATAATGTCGCAGGTTCCACTTGATGTGATTGAAACTGTGACTGGACGGATCGAGCAGGGGGTGAAATTCTCTTACATCTTTGCAAGCAATGCGGTGGTCCCAAAGGGCCGGACGGTGCTTTTGCAAAAGATAGGGTGGCGCAACTTCATCTCCAAGGGACTTGTCGAGCGCAGGATGATGCCCGAGGTCAGGGTCATGACAATCTTTAACGAAAAGCAAGGATGCGTCGTATTCCCAGACATGAAGGGAGAACCCGATCTCAACGCGATGTTCTATGGAGAAGACAGAGAGTTTTTGGATTGGTGTTCCGACCTGTTCGCCTACCAGTGGGAAAGGGCAGAAGTTTTTGATGAAAGCAGGCTAAAGCACGAAGTATAGACGTACTTTTCGACTAATGTACATGAAACGCCGTCACTAGCAGCTTCCTATAAGCACCCAAAACGCCAGCTAGCTATGGCAATTGCATATCAGGATATACTCTGTTCGCTTTGCTCCTGAACGTGATCACAGTCTGGATTTGAGCATCTCCAAACAACTGCTCGCTTGTCTAATCCTATACGTGTCGGACCCGTCACTCTAACATCTTCTGTCATCGGCCAGTCGCATTGAGGGCATTTTGGATATGACATATGACAACATACGCATCTCCGAGTAATAACTCAGCTCATTGAAGACAATTCCCACGTCACTCAATCGAACACTATCAAGTATAGATCATATTTTTATACGCCAGCTTTGATAAAGATTGCAATGCCAAAAGCATTTGTTCTGATGAATGCCGAGCTTGGAAGTGAAGATTCTCTTGTTAACGACTTGAAAAAACTGGAAAGCGTCAAAGAAGTCTACCAGGTTTACGGCGTCTACGACATTGTCGCGCAAGTCGAAGCGGATACGATGGAAAAAGTCAAAGAGACCATAACCTGGAAGCTGCGAAAGCTCAACGGCGTCAAATCGACCCTGACAATGATAGTCATGGAATAGCTACGCGGCTACTTTAGCTATCAAGAGTGTCTTTCTGAAAAACCTGCTGACCATCACAAAGGACGCGATAGCGAACGCTATGGCCAGCGAGAAGGTAACTCCATATCCGTATGCCCCAGATACCTCGCCAGCAGCTATCGAACCTATCAGGAGGCCCGCCCCGACGATGGCGCTGTTTATCCCAAGAATGCTTCCCTCATGGCCACCCGGTATTATCCTCAGCAACGACGCGGTGGTGGTAGTGCTCCAGATGGTAAAGCCGATCTCGGCAGCCACGAACGCGAAAAGTGAAATCATGAGGACAGATGCGTGGTTTCCCGCGACCAGAGAGGCCGCAACGATGGCTAGAACGATTCCCGAGATCCGTGGGATGTATGCGAGCCTGCTCATCGCTTCTTCGCCTCCTCTGGCAACTAGTCTGTAGTTGAAAGGCAGAAAGAGGACCTTTGACATGTGCAGCACAGTGTAGGCCAAGAACACCTCTGAATCGGTGACCCCGCTGTCTTTTAGGAACGGCGTGTACGCCGTGTACATGAGGCTTCCGGAAAGAAAGAAAAGTCCGGTCCCGGCGAAGAACAGAAATTCCTTCCTTGAAATGCACTGACGCAGCCTGGCTACCGACAGGTCCGATGCGGGCCTGAGAAACATTACGGGCACGTGCCGCAGCCGGTAGAAAAGCGCCGGCCACTTTACCATCGCCTTTCTGTCAAGAGTCGCTGGCGGATCCTTGATGAACATGATTGTCAGGACGAGGGATGAAATCGCGATCGCTGCACATACTATGGCATACGACCTCCCGTCAAACTCCATTAGCCAGATGTATCCAGCCAGCATCGCGATTACAAGCCCGACGGAGCCGATAAGCGATGTCCAGCTGAACGTCTTGAACCAGTCCTCCTTTCTCGACTTTTCCATGACGAGCAGGTTGGTAACAGGGACCGGACCGACGCTAAAGAATCCAACAACGCCGGACAGGACCACCAATGCCGGAATGCTTGACACAAAATATACCGACGCTGCCGCAGCCGCGATTGCCGCGGAGCAAATGACGATGATTCTACTCCTCCAGTGCATTACATCTATGAGCTTGCCCCAGAATATTGCGCCCAGGGTCATTGCAAGGTTTGAAAGAAATGCAGCGATAGCGACTTCTCTAACCTGGCCGCCGAGAGCCAGTATGTATACCGGGATTATGGTTGCAATGCCCGCAGAACTGGCGTTCATGGGGACCAGAAACCATGCCCAGCTGCGATTGGTCAATGCAAGAGAAGTCTGCAATCACGGGTCTACTCGAGAATCCTCGAAGAGATCGAGATATAAGATTAGTATGGTATAAAATTATGACAACAAATCAGATAAGAGCCGGGATCGCAACTTTAATCAAGCCGGCGGTCCAACGCCTACATGTTGGGTCTCTTTGGCAGAAAAACGGATGACGCAGGAGTCTCCAAAAAGGTGTACAAGTGCGAGCACTGCGACATGATCTTTGACGAAAAGGAAAGGATGCAGCGGCACATGAAAAAGGCGCACCGGGAAAGGGGAGGCGGCGACATGCCCAACAGAAATCCATTTGGCTTTTAGCGCAAAGACTTAATTCTTCTGGTGCATTTTACAATTCGAACGGCAAAGCATGTTTCCATTACATGACGATACGGAGCGCATGCATGGCAGACCGTGGCTCACCTATGGGATGATAGGGATCAACGTAATAGTTTTCATCTGGCAGGTGATCACGACCGGCCTGTTCTCCAATGAAGAGGCGGTAGTAGAGATGTTCCTTACCTACGGCGCGGTGCCAAACAGGCTCTTTGATGATTTTCCGGACAGCGCGCCAACCCTTGTCACTTCGATGTTCATGCATGGAAGCATACCGCACATCATCGGAAACATGGTATTTCTTTTCGTATTTGGCGACAACATCGAGGACAGGTTCGGCAGGCTAAAGTTCCTGGCGATATACCTTGCCTGGGGCGCGGTCGCGGCCCTTGCGCACAGCATTTTCGCAGTCTCCAGCGGAGGAGGCGACATTCCCGCTGTTGGTGCGTCGGGGGCAATTTCCGGCATACTGGGAGCTTACCTTGTGATGTACCCAAGGGCAAAGGTCCTCACGGCGATAGCGGTTTTCTTCATCTACTTTGTCAGGATACCGGTGCTGATCTACATCCCATTCTGGTTCGTCATGCAGATCATTTTTACCGTGCTAGGCCTCCTCAACCCACTCGCGCAGGATAGCGTGGCTTACCTTGCCCACATTGGAGGGTTCATCGCGGGAGCTGCAGCGGGGCTTGCATGGAGGGCCCTGCCTGATTCGCTAAAATACAGCGGAGCACAGCAGAGCGCGGGGAGCACTGTCAAGCCGTCGTTCAGAAACCCGCTTGGAAGAAAGGAAAGGCCGAGGATAGAGGACGTTTCTCCGGTCATTCCAGAAGTCATCGAGGGCCCTGACTATTACGAGGTCATCGCAGAGATACGAGGCGTGGTCAACGCCTCACAAATCAGCGCAAGGTACGAGCCGGACGGTCGTCAGGTAAGAATAACGGCTCACGGGTCAAAGAAGTACGATCTGCTTGCGAAAATGCCTGAGAGCGCGGTCAACCCCGTGGTCCAATATGTACACTACCTCAATGGCATAGCGAGGGTCAGGCTGGCAAAGCAGTAGCCCCCGTTGCAGTAAATTTAAAATATGCCGCAAATGCCAACTATTTTTGCGATTTTAGGAGGCATGTGAGAAAATGTCAATACAACAAGGCTCGGCTGGAGGCGTTCCAGTAATAATTCTGAAGGAAGGCGCTTCGCAGACAAAGGGTCGCGACGCCCAAAAGAACAACATAACGGCTGCAAAGCTTATCGCCGAAATAGTGAGAAGCTCCCTCGGACCGAGGGGCATGGACAAGATGCTTGTCGACTCGCTTGGCGACGTGACGATAACAAACGACGGCGCGACGATTCTGAAGGAAATCGACGTACAGCACCCGGCTGCAAAGATGATGGTCGAGATCAGCAAGGCTACTGACAACGAGGTTGGCGACGGAACTACTTCCGTAGTCATCCTTGCGGGAGCCCTCATCGAAAAGGCGGAGGAGCTGATAAATAAAGACGTTCACCCGACGATAATCGTTGACGGCTATAGAAAGAGTGCCACAAAAGCGATTGAAGTGCTAAACAGCATCGCGCAAAAGGTGGCTGGCAATGAAAAGACGGAGCTTGTCAGGATAGCCAGGACGTCGATGCAGACAAAGCTCGTGTCAAGGGATGCAAACGAACTGTCTGACATTGTAGTGACTGCCGCGCTTGCGGTCGCGGAAAAGGCCGACTCGGGTTTCAAGCTTGACATCGATGACATCAAGGTGGAAAAGAAGGCGGGCGGCTCGATACGCGATACCAAGCTGATCAAAGGAATAGTACTTGACAAGGAAGTCGTGCATGGTGGCATGCCAAAAAAGATAGAAAAGGCCAAGATCGCCTTGGTAAATTCGGCACTTGAAATTGAAAAGACAGAGTTTGATGCCAAGATAAACATCAGCTCTCCGGATCAGATGAAGATGTTCCTTGAAGAGGAGAACAGGATGCTAAAATCGATGGTTGACAAGATAGTCGGAAGCGGCGCCAATGTGGTGGTTTGCCAGAAGGGCATCGACGACGTTGCGCAGCACTACCTGGCCAAGGCAAACGTCCTGACGGTGAGAAGAGTGAAGGAAAGCGACATGACCAAGATGGCCCGCGCTACAGGAGGCAGGATAGTCAACAACCTCGACGACCTGACGGCAAAGGACCTTGGATCGGCAGATCTTGTCGAAGAACGAAAGGTAGAGACGGACAAGTGGGTCTTTGTTGAAGGCTGCAAACACCCCAAGTCGGTGACCATTCTAATCAGGGGCGGATCGCAGCGTGTGGTAGACGAGGCAGAACGTTCGGTCCACGACGCTCTCATGGTATCAAAGGACGTTCTGGAAAAGCCAGCCATAGTCGCTGGCGGCGGGGCCCCAGAAGCATACGCGGCGGCAAAACTGATGGAATGGGCAAAGTCCCTTTCCGGCAGGGAGCAGCTGGCGGCAGAGAAATTTGCCGAAGCCCTTGAGGTCATACCACTGTCCCTGGCAGAGAACGCAGGCATGGATCCCATAGACACGCTAACAGAACTCCGCTCAAAGCAGAGCAAGGGCAGCAAATGGACAGGAGTTGATGCAAGAAACGCCAAGATTGCCGACATGTCCAAGTTGGATATTGTAGAACCACTTGCCGTCAAGGAACAGATAATCAAGTCGGCTACTGAGGTAGCGTCGATGATCCTCAGGATCGACGACGTGATTGCATCGAGCAAGTCAGGCGGCGGCCCACCCGGTCCTCCAGGCGGAATGGGAGGCATGGGCGGAATGGGCGGCATGGACATGTGATAGTGCCGGTAACAATTCCCTCGCTACAACACTGGTGAGCCTACGGGGGCTCCAGTTGCTCTTTTTTCATCTTTTTCACCGGCGCGCTGCGGTCTTATGTAACCCGGGTTCCATAACATCAAGAATATGTACAGAAAATTACACGCCGATGGCTAAAGCAACCTCCGCCCAGTCATACTGCATGGATAATTATGCCGGTGGCGATAACAGGGATGTACTGGAACACCTTATGGGCCACATGATAGAGAGAAGCGTCGAGTCTGGCATCGTCAGCAAGAAAGAGATGGTAATAATTCTTGAAGACCTGATACAGTCTCTTGAGCGCGGGACCCTGAGCACTGTCCTAGAGTTCGCCTAAGGACAGACTAGGCGACGGTGCCGGTCATCGACTTGCGGTATTCCGCGATAAAGTCCTCCTTTATCGCGTTGACCAGCATCTTTAGCTCGGTATTGCTGTTGAATTCATTTAATTTTATGCTAGTCAGCCCCAGCGATTCCAGCTCTCCCATCAGGTAGCACTGCTCGTGGGATTCCGTCTGAAGTTGTTCCTTTGCCGTGCACTTCTGATAACTATGCAGAGATATAGGTAGTCTGGTATTATCTTCCGGTAGTTTCTTAGTGGTATATGGGAGGCTTGCGAATCATGAAAGCCTTTCGACTTCTATCACTTCTATTGCCCAGCTTCCTGTTTCTTCCATTTTTGAAACCCTGTCAAGAAACGCGAGCCAAGAGATTTCGCCGTACGCTTCCGACCACGCCCTGTGGTGATCCCTGATGCTCTGGAGCGCCTGCGCGTGATGAATGCAATACTTGCTATCATCAAGATTTTTTCGGTGACAGGCAGCGCATCTTTCCTGTCGAGTCATGGAAGGTTTATTTATAGATGGGATTTTAAAGCCTTACAACGACGCAGTTATGCTTACTACAACTTCAAAGGTCGCCGGTCTAGTTGCCATTGCTTACCTTGTGGTGTTTTTCACGCTTGCATCTGGTCTGGTCAACTCGCTGATCGAAGGGAGAAACATTGAGGCTTTCATTGTGCCCACGCGTACCGTGCAGACGACCGGTGAAACGATAGTAATCACGCTTTTACTTTTCATCGGAATGGGAGGGACTTTCATGCTATACGAGTCGGGAAAGTCGCTGAACCCAAGGGCGCAGAAGGCCCTCATGATATCCGGTTTTGGAGCAATAGGGATCGCGCTTCTCATCGGCTTTATGCTGATTGGCGTCAAGTTGTAAGCACCGCGGTGTTTTCGCAGACCATCTCGCTTCCCTCAGGAATTGACTCATGCCCCAGAACAGTCAGAATCAATTCCTGATGTTCCTGCCAGTCCACCTTTAGCTTCACCGCACTCTTGTTCTGCAGGAGGCGCCGGCTGGTAGGCGACTGGATCCATCCTGCCGCGTGCCTGTAACGCAGCATGCTGGTGGCAAGAACCGGCACTTTGCAGTCCACGCCGCGCCGGACAAGAAGCATCAGTAGAATGGACAGCAGGTGGTTAAGGCTTCCAAGCGATTTTTCCTGCAGCCTAAAAAGGCTGTAAAAGCTGTTGACAGAATCAAAGATCACCAGATCGCTTGATTCGACTGATGAAAGGAGCTGCTTTAGCATCGAGATGAAATTGCTTTCGGAAGGAAGATAAACTTCTACGTCAGCTGTTTTGACAAGGCCTGCGCGCAGGTAGGCCGTAAACGTGGTGTCGAGATCAAAATAGACCGGCCTCCTGAATTTAGAAGCCAGGTTGGCTGTGAAGCAAAACTTGGCGTACGGGTCGGTGAACATCAGCGTATTTAAGCCCCGCGCGCTTAGGATTTCATGGAATTCCACTGGCGCTAAAGCTGCAGTGGCTGAATATAACATGATCAACGACATTGACCAAACCCAGATCCGCAGGGACTTTGCAGTAACCAGAAAGACGATCTACATGAACAACGGGGCGATCGCGCCAACTCCCCTTTCAACTATCAAGGCAATGACTGACTTTATGCTAAAGCTTTCAGAAGACGGCCCGGACACTTTGCTCACGGCAGACTATATCGCGTCGCTTCTGGATGAGCTGCGCACAAGGGTGGCCCACCTGATAAATTGCGACCGGGACGAAGTCGTGCTCACACAGAGCACCACCGAAGGTCTAAACATGGTAGCCGGCGGGATCGGCTGGAAAAAGGGCGATTCTATCGTGGTGCGCGGAGGCCGGCATGAGCACCAGGCAAACTATTTTCCTTGGCTGGCAGTATCGCAGAAAAAGGGCGTAACTTTGAAAGAGCTGGGCATCGACAAGAACGGCTTTTTCAATCTTGGCAAGCTCGAAAAGGCCATAAAGGGAGCGCGACTCGTCACCATGACCCAGGTACTTTACAACACGGGCGCAATAATGCCACTTGAACAGGTAGGCAAGATCGCCAGGGACAATAACGCGCTTTTCAGCGTAGACGCCGCTCAGAGCGTAGGTACCATTCCTGTCGATGTAAGAAAAATAGGCTGCCAGTTCCTCGCGTTTCCCGGCTTCAAGTGGCTTTGCGGCCCGCTGGGAATAGGGATTTTTTACTGCAGCAAGCAGGCAGCGGAAACGCTCAATCCTAGAGCGATGGGCGGCGAATCTGCCACGTTATCTGATAAAGGCCACACGCTGGCTGAGCTCGGGATGCCCTCACGATTTCAGGCAGGCTTTCGGAATTATCCCGGCGCTGCAGGCCTAGAGTCTTCGCTGCGATACGTACTGCGTATTGGCATCGGCAGTATCAGGGAGATGAACATGCGGGTAGCAAGAGTCCTGCGCGAAGAAATCGGCAAGATCCCGGGCGTTGAACTGTATGGACCGGAAGACGAAGAAAAGAGATCATCCATAGTGACTTTCATGCCTCCACCGGGCTCGCATTCGTCGGAAATTGTGAAGAGGCTTGGACAAAATAAGATCGTGTTTGCCGCAAGGGATGTCGGCGGCGGAAAAAAGGCCATCCGGGCAGCGCCACACTTTTTCAACAGTGAAGAGGAGGCAATTACTGCCTCGAGTTATCTGAAGGACCTAGTGAAGTGATCTATTTCTTGTCTCCCTGACCCTCTATCACGATCATTGTCAGGGTAGAACGCACCTTGTCTATGCGCCTGACGTGCCACGTTACCGTTTCTCTCAGCTTGTCCATTGTATCTGACCTTATCTTGGCAATGATGTCGTATACCCCATACACTCCGTTGACTTCAACAGCCTCCGGGAGCTTTTTGATCTCGCGTATTATTTCTTCTTCGGAACCAAGGTCGCAGTTGATAAGGACGTACGCTGTTGCCATGCATAATTATCGCCTAGTAAGTAATTAAAGAGATCGCAACGATTCAAAGCATGGTTATTAACATGAACCCAATTTCATGAGATCGATGAGAATAGTAGACCTCACGATGCAGCTTTCCCAATCCATCAAGGTCTTTCCAGGCTCTCCACAACCATCGTTCATTCCATGGTCAAAGTTCGAAGCCGATGGCTACGACTCTGAGGTGGTGTTCATGAGCACACACACCGGCACGCACATGGATGCGCCCTCGCATTTTGTTCCGGGCTTGCCCAGCATCGACATGATAAATGCAAACAGGCTGGTTCGCTCCGCGCTCTTGGTGAATGTTCCAAAGAAAAAAAATCAGCTTATTGAAGTGAAAGACATTCAGGGAAAAGGGATTCGCGAACATGATACCGTGGTGCTGTCAACGGGCTGGGAAAAACACCAGCGCGCCGACAACTACATGACAGAGAACCCGGGGCTGTCTGCCGGTGCGGCCAGATACCTTGTAGAAAAGAAAATAAGCGCTGTAGCTATTGACGGACCAAGCATAGACGCCGGCTCTGATGCGAGCTTTTCGGCACACAGGATTCTCTTACGAAAAAACATACTTCTAGTCGAGAACCTGTGCAACCTGGGCAAAATTGGCAAGAACCGCTTTACGCTCGTAATTGCGCCACTTAGGCTGCAGGGGGCAACAGGTTCGCCCGTGCGCGCACTTGCCATCCTGTAGGAAACTATGTAGCGTCGCTGGTGCTAGTTTCCAGTTATGCCTTGAGCAACAAGAATCGAATAGCAGCCCAAGCCACAATCCTCGCACAGTGGCTTTAGCGACTTGCTGTCCGCGCTACCGATGCAGCACGGCTGCTTGAGCCTGCCCATGTGGTCCAGGGACAGTATTGCCCACGAGGGACACTGCACCGGAGTGGTGCCGATACCGCCCCAGTTGCCTTTCATGAGCGAAATCTGCTTGACGCTGTTGATAACGTAATCAGGATATTTCCTTTTCAGCTCGATTATCTTGTCCACCACCCTGTTCCGCTCCTCGCCGAACGGGAACGTGAGAGGATCGCCCTTGACAAACGGGGTGTGGAACTGGAAGCCTATCTTGTTTACCGTCCCCCGCCATTCTTCCGTGAGGTCTTCCACTGTGTGATGGTT
>DADA01000029.1 GCA_002494895.1 Nitrososphaera sp. UBA210 | reverse complement strand
GACCGAGTTTATCGTCATCGTCAGCCAGATGTCCTTGTAAGCGGGTTTGCCCCTGCGCGGGGGTCCAGAGATATAGCCCATGATGTTTTCCTTCGTCTTTGCGTAGGATCCCTTGCCCCTGATGTTGTCATGCACCCTTTCCGTCCCGTCCAGCGAGACCCAGTAGAAATACAGCCCGTCGTAGCGCTTTAGCGGAAACGTTCCGTTAGTAACGACACACACGCGACGTGGCATCAATTCGCAAAAGACCTCCAGTATGTCCTGGCGAAGAGTGGGCTCGCCTCCTACCAGGGTGGTAACGAAAATGCGCTGCTTGTTAAACACATCCTTGATTATCTGCCTCCAGTCCTCAACTGACATGTCCTGCTCTTCCTTGCGGTTGAGCCACCAGTAGCAATGAGTGCAATGAAGGTTGCAGACGTTGTTGACGTCGACGGAGCCGTACATAGGCTGCTTTACGTGAAAGAGCCTGTACATCGCCATCTTCTTGAATATGCTAATGTAATACGGCATTTCGCGCAAAATGTCGGTGACGCCGCGCCCATAGATGACATCGACCATTGATGTTTAGACACCTGTTTGCTAATTAAACTTACAGGTAGCCGTAGCATTAAATTATACCGTGCATGAGCGTATGCCTTGTAGGGCCCGTAGCTCAGCCAGGTAGAGTACCGGACTTTTAACTTTCATGGAAAGAAATCCGGCTGTCTCGGGTTCGAATCCCGACGGGCCCGCATCAATAACAGTTCTCTAATGAAGATTGAATGTAAACGCTAGCGCTTGGTCCCGTCCCAATATTGTGTCAAATCCCCCGGTAAGTTAGCTTCAGTCAATGCAACTGGACATTCTTAAGGAAAATGAAGACGCAGTCCTTTGCCAAATCTTGTAATCACGGTGATAGCTACCAGCGCGGGTACAATAGCAATCCAGATCATGGCCGGGAACTCGGGGACTACACTTGCACCTGAAATGGTAATAGCGTGGACACTGTGTGTGTAGAATATCTTGATTGTTGCTACGCCGGATGGGTCATTGCTGACTTCAAAGTCAGTGGTGACTCGGCCATCAACTGTCACTAAATAAGGCCCTTCAAGTATTTTGCCGATTGACACTTCAGTTGAGCCCGCCGTTCCGCTCTCCCCTTCTACTCTGAATGACAATCTCTTGGCCTTCTCGTCTAGGATAAAGTTTGTGATGGTTGAACTAGTTTTTACGTCGACTCCCACCAGCTTTCCCTTGACTAGTGCGCTGAATGTAGGCGCTCCCGTACCCGGAACGGGCGGTGCTGGTTCTCCACCTCCATTCGCTGGAGGAGCAGGCGGCACCGGTGGCAGTGGATCTGTGTCTCCTTTGACCGTTATAGTAAAGTGTCCAACTACAGGCGCATTGATCGAATCCGACACAGTGCATGTAACCGTCGTCGTGCCTATATTGAATAAGAAACCGGAGGGATAGTTGCATGAAGCAGAAATCCCTGGATCGTAGTCGTCTTGCACTTGTACCGAGTAGGTGACTATTGCTCCGGTCGCATCCGTCGAATCCACTGTTATGGAAGGGAGAACCATGGTAGGACTGCCGTCCTTGTCAGAAGTAACGTACCATCCCTTGGAAGGCGTAAAGTAGATGTATCCATTCTCAAACTGCTGATATTTCGAGCCCGGACTTGCACCATTTGCCTGTCCAGATACCGGATAGCCGAGCTGACTCTGTTCCCAACCAAGCTGCGCATAATAGTCCCAGATTTCTCCAAACATCATCAGCTTTACATCATTACTGCTAGGCTTGAAAAGAATTCCATGCACAAAGACCTGTGATTCCCCGGGATTGCCTGAGGGCAGTGTGTTTTTTTTGTCTTCCATGGGAAATCCGAGTACACCATGCTCCGCGCCAAGACTTTTCCACTTGTCCATTATCGGACCCTCCAATATCATGACTGCAGGCGGGTCGTTTATTTGATAGATATTTCCATTGTCGTAAAGTGCATAAAGACTAAATCCGTTTGAAGCTAATGCACAATCTTCGTCCTGCGGGAACGTCTTTGCGCCAAGCGTTCCCGCGTTCTGAGCATACTTTGTTGCTATCGTTGCACAAGTATCCTGCCCATGAACCTGCGACCCAAGCATTAGAGGGATAGCAAGGAGCGTGGATCCGACCAGCGCGCATATTGTCAAGATTGGCAGAGTTCCTACCATCGAGAGGGCTTGCCTATCCCAATAATTGAACATTTGTAGGTGAGCACATCCGACAAATTGTCATTCCCACGGCGGAACCAAATAGATACGCATTCGTATCCCAGCGGTTCGTCTTATCGTCATTTTCTCAGTTAGGCTTCTAAGGTTTTCATAACTGTCTGGTATCTATTGCCTTTGCACTTGGGACATCGCTCAGACCTTCCGCGTACTGCCCAATAGACAATCCCGCCAACCAAGGTCAGGGCGGTTAGCCAGAATTGAATGCCGACAGAAGCATGGTAACCGATAACGAATACCTCACCGCATTCTGTGCACGTTTTTACGGGAACGTTGATTTGACCCACGAAATAATTCTAACGGTCTTCTATAAGAACAATATGGCGACGTTGGAGAGCCTGGTGGATTCAGTAGGCTGAGCGGCGAATTCTATCCATTTAACTCATGATTACCAGTGTTATTCATGAACCGGAATCTAGTTTCAGAACCGCTAACGGCATGCAGACCGACGGGACCGCTAATTCGATTTTGCTTGGGCAACAGAAAAACTTTATTAGCTTGAGCTAACTGCCTAGGCACGGGGAGAATGCATGCTGAGAGTTGATGAGAGGGTAAAAGTACCTAGACCAGATGAGCACACGACACGCGACGTACTGTCAGAAATATGCGACAAACTAGCTATCGGGGACATTGAAGAGTTCAACTGAAAGCGATTCTTATTTCGCGCAATTGCTCGGCGTCTTCGTAGTGCTGATGACCGTTCTTTCGGCTGACTCATTGTGCCACAATTTCAGCAGCTATTTCACCCTGAACTACACTTGAAAAGTAGCCAAATTGGCAACGAGTCTGTCATCGTTCCTTCACTGGCAGCCCTTAAATCTGATTCCTGTTCTACCAGTGCTGTTGCTAGAGCAGTTGCTGCTTCAGGGCGGCACAGAACTCGTCGCCATTGTCTTTGCCGTTCTCATAGGACTTCTAGTGCTGTGGATTCTAGTATCCATCCCCGTGTGGCTGGCAGCCAAGATCCTGACTCTGGGCCGAGCCAAATTTACACGCGCCATGCTGGTGACAGCGGTCGGGCCTGTCGTATACGCGATTGTCTTTTTCGTTTCCACCATAGCGCTTTCCGCAGCCTTTGGAGATACAGGATGGCTTGTCGGGATAGCGTTTATCATCGCTTTCATTGCATGGATCGGCGTCTTTAAGAAAGGCTTTGATACGGGTTGGCTGCGCGCGCTCGGGATCGCAATACTGGCCACGGTGGTGTTTGCTGTGATAGGAATAATAGTTACGCTGATAATACAGACGGTTGTGCCGGGAGCTCCGCCGATAACGCCCATACCGCTGCAGCAGGCCTAGCTATTTCGTGGCGTTGTACTGTCGCTCTGACCATTCTGCGAGAGATGGCAGATCCCTGGCAACAAAGTCAGAACTCTCCTCGGCTGCCTGCTGGAGCTCCGGAGTAGCCGACACTGCAATGCGAAGCTCGCCCTTTACCCTGCCTTTCATCGCCCTTGAGGTTGAAGACAGGAACTTTAGAGCGCCTTCGCCAGAAGAAAATATGCATACTATCATCAGCCCGCGCCTCTCGCCCCACACGCGGGAGATGTGCCTCTGAAAGTCGATATCAAAAAACGGGTCGATCTGTTGTTCGACGTTGCCAATATAGATAGCGTCCCAGCCAAGGATCTGAAACGCCACAGATGCGCATTTGGTCAGAAACACTTTGTCTTCAGACCCGGCAACGAATATGGCATTTGCATTGGCCTTTTGCTCAACAGGACGTGCGTTAAATTTCGCAAGATCCACCAGCTCCATCATGAGGCTCGTGAGAAAAGCCCGCTCGGTCTTGTCCAGCCTGCCCCTGCTATAAAGCTCGGCTACAGTGTTGGAAGCGGGAATGATTACGTCAGTCAGAACTCGGACCTGGTCAACATCAGAGTTGAGAACGCTCACTAGGATCTTGCGGGACTGTTCCTCTTCGCCTGCCAGCAGGGCGGCTATCAGCTTTTGCTGCACCTGGACATAGTTTATTGGAAACTCGATGTCTCCAACTCCTGATTCGAGAACCCAGACGTTGACGGGCCCCATCTTTTTCTTTTTCAAAAGTCCCATGGCATTCATGACGTCCAGATATTTGGTGATGGTCATCCTGTTGATACCGGTCTTGTCAGCCAGCTCTATCCCGGACAGTCCCATCCCTCCGGCGCCCTGCAAAATGTCGATTATCTTGCGCTTGACCTCGTCCAGGGTGTAGCGCCGGTACACAAATTACCTGTGACTTTCTGTGAGATAAAACCCTTTTTACCTGTGCTGCTTTTTCTTTGGCATCTTTCTTGAACTTGATATCAGGTCAGTGAGAGCGTTGAATGCCTTGCCCACCTGGTCCATCCTGACAAGCATTATGGTGTCCGTGTAGCAGCTGACCGTGTCCTCGATGTTGATATGCCTGCGCGCGAGCTGGTTGTAAAACGCTATCGCGCACCCCGGCGTCTTGATTATTTCCTCCGGGCTGTGCACGATGATTGCCGCCAAGTCGTCCTCAACTTCCAATATGTCCTCATGGGAAAACATTGCCTTGACGTCCTCCAAAAGCACGTCGTCAAACACAAGTGTGATGGACATCATGCTTTCAGCTACGCTAATGAAATTATCGGTGTTCTGAGTTAGCGCCTTCGCGACTTTTTCGATCGTTCGTTTTGTCTTCGCAGCGGACGCTTTGGCCACATCCGTCTTGACACTGATGGTGCTCCCAGCCAATATGGCTGCTATCGGCCTTTCCGGCACATCATAGTCCTTCCTTGATCTCTTTAGCGCCGTGACGATGCTCTCGAGGCTGGTGTTCTTGCCCAGCATCTGATCTATCTTTGGTTTGATGATCCTTGCAAGCGCACTAATGTTGCAGTAGTCGCGCTGAAGCGAATCCTGAAACGACAGATCACTGTTGACGACTTCTTTTACCGCGTTTGTTATCGATTTTTCGTTGCTGACCAGCATCGGTCAATATCACCCTGATTTAGGTCATTATTGACCAAAAAATATAAATGTAGTGTTTACAGCCGCGACAAACGTACATAATTCATGGCAGGTGGTAACGGCAAGGTTGTCCTGGCCTACTCGGGGGGCTTGGACACATCCGTCTGCATCCGTTATCTGCAGACGCTACACAAGCTCGACGTGATTACAGTCACGGTAGACTGCGGGCAGGATGACGACTTTAAAGAAATCGAAAAGAAGGCCAGAGTCATAGGCGCCATAAAGCATGTGTACATCGATGCCCGGGAGGAATTTGCACGTGACTACGTTTCACCCAGCATCAAGGCAAATGGCCTCTACCAGGGCAAGTACCCGCTAGCGACTGCACTTGCGCGCCCTCTTATCGCCGCCAAGGCCGTCGAGGTCGCGAACAGAGAAGGCGCGAAAGCGATAGCACACGGCTGTACGGGCAAGGGCAACGACCAGATAAGGTTCGATGTGACCATGCGCGCTCTTGATCCGGGTTTGAAAATAATTGCGCCGGTGAGGGACATGAACCTTACCCGCGATGCCGAGTTGAAATTTGCGAAAGAGCAAAACATCCCGATAAGTGCCGACGCGAAAAAATACAGCATCGACCTTAACCTGTGGGGCCGAGCAGTGGAAGGCGGTAACATTGAGGATGCGTACTCTGAACCTCCGCACGACGCATTTCAATTCATAGACTTTAACAATGACAAAGCAGGCTACCTCGAGCTAGAATTTGAGGCCGGAGTTCCAGTGGCTGCTGACGGCAAGCGCATGCCCCTCATTGACCTCATAAGTCATGTTAATGACAAGGCAGGAGCCCACGGAGTCGGCATCGTGGATCACATCGAAGACCGAGTCGTGGGCATAAAGTCAAGGGAGGTCTACGAAGCACCTGCGGCAATCGCAATAATTGAAGCGCACAGAGATCTGGAGAAGATGGTCCTTACAAAGCACGAGCTTGCTTTCAAGCGCTTGGTGGACGATCAATGGAGCTGGCTCGCGTATTCCGGTCTATGGCAGGATCCCCTGCGCCGCGATCTGGATAAGTTTATAGATGCGACTCAGGTGCGAGTTAGCGGAAAAGTCAGACTAAAGATGCAGACGGGATCTCTTCGCGTCGTTGGCAGGGAATCGAAGCATTCTCTGTACAGAAACGATCTGGCAACTTATGCAGCCGGATCGACCTTTGACCAGAGCATGGCGAAGGGATTCGTTGAGCTATGGGGTCTGCAGTCTATCATCGCAAATTCAATTGCGAACAGCGCTGCAGGTAACGTGGATAAAAAACAAAAAGGAGGAAAAAAATGAAATCAAAAGTTGAGTGCCAAGAATGTGGAGCCGACATCAGCCTTCCAGAAGATTCCGTGGTAGGGGAAATAGTAACATGCCCCGACTGCGGAGGCGACTACGAGATCGCCTCAAAGGGCGAAAAGGTGGAGCTGAAGCCGGCAGAAACAGTAGGCGAAGACTGGGGACAATAAAGTAATGGTACAGCTCGCCATCATTTACGACAAGGTGCGCTTTGAAGAAAAGGCGCTCTTTGAAAAGGCGCAGAAAAAGGGCATAAAGACGCAGATAGTGGATGGCAAGAGTGTCACGATAAACACAGAAGGAAGGAAAAAGGATCTTGCGCTTGGGGACGTAATTCTACAGAGAAGCGTAAGCCACTATCGCGGGTTGTACATTACGGCGTGCTTGGAGTTCTTGGGATACTCTGTCATCAACAAGTTCAAGGTGGCCGAAACCTGCGGAAACAAGCTCCTTACGTCGCTTGCGCTCGCAAAGAACAAGGTGCCTACACCCAAGACCCAGTTTGCTTTCAGCGCCGAGTCGGCAATGGAAGCTATGGGCAAGACCGGATTTCCTCTCGTGCTCAAGCCGATAGTCGGCTCGTGGGGGAGGGGCGTCTTTCCTCTCCGCGATGAAGAGATGGCGAGCATGGCGGTAGAAATGAGGGAAGAAGACGACAGCCCGCTTGCCCGGATCTATTACGTTCAGGAAATGATTGACAGGCCGCCGCGGGACCTGAGGTGCATCGTGGTTGGCGACCGGGTGGTTACCGCCATCTATCGGTATTCCGCCGAAAACGAGTGGCGCACCAACGTGGCAAGGGGAGGCAAGGCGGAACTTGCCCCCATGACAAAAGAGCTCGAAGACCTGGCAATAAAGGCGGCAGAGGCGGTGGGCGGTGGCATAGTAGGCGTCGACATGATGGAGGACAAGAACAACGGCCTTATCGTCCATGAAGTAAACAACACTGTCGAGTTCCACGGCGCGGCTAGCGTGTCCAAGGCGGACATTCCCGGCGCAATGATAGACTACGCGGTAAAGGTCGCGAAAAAATGAATGACCAATGCTGGTCATTAATGACCCACATTAGGTCATATCTGACCAAAAAATATAAATGAGGTTTTTTGAGGCAAAAATGTATAAAGAAATGTGCGCACTTGCAAACGTGGAGAAGAACTGATTGACAAAGGTTGGAGTAGTAGGCGCATCCGGCTATGTAGGCGGAGAACTCTTGCGCCTATTGGTCACGCACCCCAAGGTTGAGGTGAAGATGGTGACTTCGAGGCTAAAGGCGGGGGACTATGTCCACCGTGTACACCCTTCGCTGAAAGGCTTTATCGACATTACCTTTTCGCCGATGGACATGGACAAGCTCGCTAACTCGTGTGACCTAGTATTCACGGCAGTCCCGCACGGCAAGGCAAACAAAATAGTCAAGGATCTGTACGACAGGGGGATGAAGGTAATCGACCTGTCGGCAGACTTTAGGCTAAAGAATCCCAAAGACTATGTCAAATGGTACGGCTGGGAGCATCCGTTCCCGGAAATGCTTTCAAAGTCAGTTTACGGAGTACCGGAATTCCACCGTGAAGAGATCAAGAAAGCCCAGCTGGTTTCATGCCCAGGGTGCATGGCCGTCACTTCCCTTCTCGCAATCAAGCCGCTCATCGAGAATAACCTGATCGACACCGAGCACGTTGTCGTGGACAGCAAGATCGGTTCGTCCGGCGCGGGCGCGAAGGCCAATGCAGGAACGCACCATGCCATGCGCTACGGCGTGGTCAGGCCATACAAGCCCGCAAAGCACAGGCACACTGGAGAGATCGAGCAGGAACTTTCGCTCGTGGCAAAGAAGCAGGTCAAAGTGAGCATGAGCCCTCACGCAGTGAATATTGTCAGGGGGATACTCACTACAAACCACACGTTCCTTAAGAGGCATATAGAAGAACTGGAGCTCTGGAAGATGTATCGCAACGCGTACAAGGGCGAGCCGTTTGTCCGGCTTATCCGCGACAAGAAATGCCTGTACAAGTTCCCTGACCCCAAGTTCGTCGTGGGCTCGAACTTTTGCGATGTCGGCTTTGACATAGACGAGTACAACCAGAGGATAGTGGCACTTTCCGCTTCGGACAACCTTATGAAAGGTGCCGCAGGCTCTGCGATACAGAACATGAACGTGATGTTTGGCTTTGAAGAGACTGACGGGCTAAGGTTCACCCCACTGACTCCGGTATGATAGTTATAAAAATAGGCGGGAGCGTTGTCGACGGGCTCCATCCGACGACCATTGCTGACATCAAGCAAATTTCAGAAAGGGAAAAGCTCATTTTCGTCCACGGGGGCGGCAAGGAAGTCACCGCCACGGCGACAAAGTTGGGAAAGGAGCAGAAATTCATAGTGTCGCCGGGCGGCGTGCGCAGCAGGTACACGGACAAAGAGACCGCGGACATTTACACCATGGTGATGTCGGGAAAAATAGGCAAGGCGATCGTGGGCATGCTCTTGCGGCAGGGAATAAAGGCAGTCGGAATCGCGGGTATCGACGCGGGCCTGCTCAAAGCCGAGCGCAAGAAAAAACTTTTGATAATAAATGAAAAGGGCAGGAAGATGATGATAGACGGCGGCTACACCGGCAAGATAAATTCAATGGATCCCTCGCTGGTCCACAAGCTGGTTGACAGCGGATATGTCCCCGTTATTTCACCGATCGCGCTTAGCGAGGAGTATGACTTTCTCAACGTTGATGGCGACCGCGCTGCCGCCTATGTTGCCGGCGGAGCAAAGGCCGACAAGGTGATTTTCATCACCAATGTCAATGGCTTGATGCTGAACGAAAAGCTAGTCACGGGTCTTACACTTGAGCAGGCCAAGCAGGCGCTTCCAAAGATAGGATTTGGGATGGAAAAAAAGGTGCTTGCATGCACGGAAGCACTCGAAATGGGGGTGAATGAAGCCATCATTGCCTCTGGTCAGGTAGACAGGCCGATTTCTTCAGCAATCGCGCACACAAACTGCACGGTGATAACACCAAAATGAATGGTGAAGACGAGCACCTGGCCAGCCTGTACCAGAGGTTCCCTGTGAATCTGGCAAGAGGCAAGGGAGCCAGGGTCTGGGACACGAGCGGAAAGGAGTATATCGACTGCATGGGAGGCTATGGAGTCGCCCTGGTTGGCCACTGCAACGGCAGGGTGGTTGCCGCGATCAAGGAACAGGCAGACACTCTGATAACTGCGCACATGTCAGTCTACAACGACGTGCGGCTGCAATTCATGGAGAAAATGTCAGCAATTGCGCCACCAGGACTGACCAAGATGTTCTTTACAAACAGCGGAGCGGAATCGGTAGAGGCTGCCCTAAAATTTGCTCGCAAGTACAGTGGCAGGCCGGGAGTCATTGCCATGAACGGTGCCTACCACGGCAAGACCTTTGGCGCGCTGTCAGTGACTTATAATGAAAAGTACCGCAAGTCGTTCATGCCGCTCATGGAAGGCGTAAAGTTCGTCCCCTATAGCGACCCGGCAAAGCTCGAGAAAGCCATCGATGACGCGACAGGCGCGGTTATCCTCGAACCCATCCAGGGCGAGACGGGAATAATTGTCCCGCCCGATGACCTGATCCCAAAGATAAGAGAAATCTGCAACAGGCGGAATCTTGTGCTCATATTCGACGAGATACAGTCGGGCCTTGGCAGGACAGGCAGGATGTGGGCGGGGCAGAACTGGGATACTACACCTGACATCATGTGTCTGGCAAAGGGGATTGCAGGAGGAGTCCCAATGGGCCTTGTGACGGCAAGACCAGAGATAATGGATGCCATGAAGCTCGGAGAACATTCCTCAACGTTTGGAGGGAGCCCGATCGCATGCGCTGCAGGATCCGCAACCATCGATGCTCTTACTCAGGACGGACTGGTTGAAAATGCGGCCAGGGTGGGAGCCAGGTTCAGGGAAGGCCTGTTGAGGTTGAAGGAAAGACACAAGATAATTCGAGACGTTAGAGGTTTGGGCCTGATGCTTGCCGTCGAGCTGCGATTCGAGGTCAAGGATGTACTGCTTGACGGAATTCGCAACGGTCTGCTCATGCTTTACTCTGGAAGGAACATCATTAGGCTGCTTCCGCCACTTGTAATGGATGAAACGACGGTTTCCCGCGCAGTTGATATAATGGACTCCGTACTCACTATCGAGGAAAAAAGAAGGAATGTCTTCTAGCGTCGACGAGACAGACGAAAAGATAATTCGCATTCTGCAGGCTGACTCGCGAAAGGCGTTTGTAGAGATCGCCAGTCAGATTGGCCTTTCCGAGTCTGCAGTCAGGAGGAGGGTCAAGAATCTTGTAGACGGTGGCATGATAAAGCGATTCACGATAGAGCTGGGGGCCAGCGACAAAACCAGCGCTATCACGCTGATTTCCGTCAGCTCTACTGCCGATACGTCCGCAGTTTCAGCCAGGTTGATGAAACTGACAGGAGTCGAAGTTGTCTACGAAATAACGGGCCAGTACGATATTGCCGCAATTATCGCCGCCCCCGCGATAGCGGAAATCAACAAGTGCATTGACGACATACGCAAGATCGAGGGCGTGTCCGATACAAACACCGTAATCATACTAAAGACGATCCGCTAGCTCGGCTGCCACCGCCGCTGCCCACAAGGCGAAAAAATCGGATTTGCGGATCGGCAACTAAGTTCGGACTACGGCTGACTGATTTCGCGACACCCGTCTTAATTTCAGAAAAGCGATCAGGAACATTCCGGCAACGGTTGCAAGCGTGATGGTCAGCATGATCTCCAAAGGCAGCGCCTTTGGCATCGGCATGGTCACCAGCAAAAGAGGGATCATCAAGAAAATGTTCAGCGTTTGGTGGTATTAAGGTAGTCATCAGTAGCTGGAGTTACAGCCTGAGTGGCCCGTTTGTGCGAGTTGGCTCGGCATCAGCACCAAAGAATTTCTGCTCGTCTCAGCATACAAATGCCGACGATCGTAACTTGGGTTTAACGGAAATGAGATCAATATTCTGTGCCTCCTATCGCCGTTCCGAAGGTCCCAAGAACAAAGAACATCAATGTTGTAGCTGTGCTTTACAGAATAGTAATTACAAACAACCTGGATTGATCTCTTCTGTGAAGCTGCCAAGAAGGCTTCGTGACGAGCTTGCGATGATGAAGATTCGGAGTATTCTAGGTACGGAAATAGAGAATATTGTCGGCAGGCCTGTGGCCGGGCTGGGAACGGGAGAGAACATTATGTCCTACCTTGAGGCACAAAGTGGTCTCGGGAAGAAACAGCTAGACGATCTCATAGATAACATTCAGCTAACTGATGCTGATTTGAGAAAAGCAAGGCTTCTTCAATACGAGATATTTTCAAAGGAAATACGCGCACAGAACAATGAAATTCGAAGGCGGTTTGGCGTGCCGGAGAAAAGCCGAGCTTGAAACAAGAGTGAACCAGTGCTGACGATGGAAATCACGCGACAGAGTTTGCCCTAAGGAACAACGAAGAATCATTCGGCTTCATGAATGGTAGAGCGCAGTCTTTTCACGCTCTTCAGGAGGTCTGCCAATTCCGCAAACGTCAGGTTGTGGTCTTCCAATTCTTTCACCTTGAAATTGAGCTTTCTCAGCTGATTGTACACGTTGATATCTTCGACCACCTCGACCAGATAAGATAGATCGAACGGCTTCTGGAGGAGTTCGACGATCTGGTGCAATTCCTTGGTAGCTTCTTTCAGCGTTTCGCGCACGTACGCAGACGCAAAGATGATTCTTTGTTCGGGACAGATCTCTAATACCTCTCTAGCCGCTTCTAGGCCGTCTTTCTTGGGCATTCTGTAATCGAGTATCACAACATCAAAAGGAACTTTGTCAAAGGCCCGATTTTGTTTATTGGCCGCGCTCAGCGCAGTCTTGTACGCCTCCAGGAAGCTGATGCCATTGTCCTTTATCTCGACATCATGACCCCTCGACTGCAAGATGACCTGGTACTGTCGCGCGATGAGAGGTTCATCCTCGGCCACCAATATCTTCATGCACTAGGGATATGAAGGCGCACTTGTATTCCTGTGCAAGTAGTCCGTCTCTACACATATCATGTGCAGGATGCGAAGGCATGACAGTTTCTCATCTCACCGGCTGGACGAATCGGATTATCGTCGTTGTCAAAAACCCCTTCTCGGGGGTCATTTCACAACGAATGTCAAACTATGAATTTTGTTCAAGCCTCATCCGCAACGAAAAACCCTGCACCACCCGGAGATTTGTGAAATAGGTAACAGTGTCCGATTATGAGAACAGCGTCAAGGACAGGGATTTTCTAAAGCGCGCCTCTAGAACCTCATTCTGAAAAATTGCGCAGCCAGGCCAGAATTCTAATCACGGGGCAGATCCGTCAGCCTCAAAGTCATCTAGAATCTTAGCTCGATATGATGAAACATGCATACGATCGATTTCTCGGACTCCAAAAACATGTCGTTGAGAGCAATGCTCAGTATTTTGACTCCATGTATGTGTGCCTTACGTACAGGCGCCTATTAGGTGTGCACACAATACCCTCAGCGATTACCAGAGATGCCGAAGCTGAAAGCACGCCAAGACGTCCTGAGGCTCGCTGTAATTGCGTTCATAACGCTCGGAATAGCAAGCAGCAGCGTAGTTTCATCCGTCGGAACGGCAGCCGCGACTTCTTCCTCACATGCAAACTTGTGGGCAGTTCCGGTGAACTCCTGCATAGACGATGGAAAGTTGCAGATGTTGAGGCTGAAGTTCTTCCAAGAAAACGCGAATCCTCTCGAGGTGATACGGATCATCTTTGACCAGGGCGAATCGAACGAAAAAACTATAGAATTCACTCCTGGCGGATCTACTTCAGGCGAAATTGACTTTGATGTCGACGGTTCGATCAGCATAAAGACAGATGGATACTATTACTTGCTAAAGTTCCTGAAAGGCAAGTTCAAGATATCCTTTGTAAAGACGCAGCTTGATGTCGGAGAGCATACTGCATTGGTACAAATCGAAACGACTGATGGAGTGATACTCGAAGACGACGCAGAATTCAAGCTGAAAGCATGCGAGCCAAAGAAGCCTGACCTAGTAGCCGAGTTTCTATGGACGCCGCACTGGATCAAGCGAGACAGGGAATACAACGCGTTCTTCCTAGAGACCAACCAAGGAAAGGCCAATGCTGGTGAACACGATGTCGGGCTATACCTATCACAGAACAAGAAACTAGAATCTGGAGATGACCTGGTAGGCGACAAGACCGTTAACATGCTAAAGAAGGGTCACTTCAAGATAGTTCACATCAAGTTCCAGCTAGACCCGGATGCCGAAAAGGGGAAGGCATGGCTGATCGCCCACACTGACGACAACGAGGAAATCGATGAGAAGAAAGAGAACAACAACTCTGAAAACCACAAGATCAGAGTGGGACGAGCAGAATCGGAAATCCCAATGTCATTCCATGAGGCAGACGAAGACGACGAAGAGGAAGATGACGAAGAGGAAGAGGACCACGACGAGCACGAAGGCAAAGACAAGAAGGGTAAGAAAGACGATTAGTCGGTCCTGACGCCGTGAAGAAATCCCCTCCTTCATTTCTTTTTTCTTTTTTCCTGACAAGTACTCTTATACCGGAAAACAAGTGATACTTTCATGGCGGCGAGCAAGACTAGAATCGCAGCGATCGCCGGATCTCTCGCAGCACTTGCCATCATACTATCGCCAGTGTCTCCGCTGGGTCCACTGTTGCCGAGTCCTTCGGGAGGAAGCAATATCTTTTCAGAAGAGCCAGTAAACGAAACCGCTATTGCTCCGCCAGATATAAGCGAGGAGGATTTAGAAGAATGCAACTCTGTAGGAGATGGTATTGATTCTATTGTCGTCGCCCCATTTGATAACGACATTCAAAACAGGACAATAGCTTCCTCATTGCTCCTTGGCGAATATTGCAACAGGCCGCATCTTGTCGATGAGATAAGTGTCACCGTAGATCCAAGTCTGACTCTAGTTGCATATGCCTGCGACTCTGCGCTAGGCAAGATTGGGGACAAGGAGCTGAAGGATTCGCTTTCTGATCATACCATGATTTACTGTGAGGGCGCGGAACTGAAGATCATGCAGGACTCAGAATTCCTGATGTTTTACGCCGAGACCTTTAGAGAAGAGCTTTTGGCGCAAGAAGAAGAGGAAAATAGCACGAACACGACGGCCAGCTTTGACAGGAACCAGACCTACGCAGAGATCGACAGGATTTCGGCGATGGCTGCGAGTGCCCAAGACCTTGTCCAGTCGGATCAATTTTACGATTCTGCCAAGATACTGGATGATGGATTTATGGCATTTGAAATACTAATCAAAGGGACAGAAGAGCCGGAAGAAGAGTAGGAACTATTTCTTCTTCTTTGCTGAGGATCTCTTTTTCCTGATTATCTTTTTCTTTGCTTTTGGCACTCTACCAGATCTCCTTACCGTCTTTTTCTTGATCATGGCTGGGGCCGATTTCGGGGATTTAGCTGTGACGG
>DADA01000030.1 GCA_002494895.1 Nitrososphaera sp. UBA210 | reverse complement strand
TCGTTTATTATCCTGGTCGTGCCTACCTGCGCGTCTCTGACAAGGTTGACTGCGGGTTCAAAGCCGACCAGCTGCAAGTTTTTGTTGTCATAGCATCGCAATAGAGTGCCGTCGTTTGCCCCGATGTCCAGGACGATGTCAACGTCGCGAAGTCTGGCGATTGTCTCTGCCTTGTCAACCACGTCTGCTAGGGCGTCTTTCATGGTCTGGTTGGTGCCGCTCTTGTACCAAAACTTGCGGTATAGGAGGTCACCTGGCACCGAGTGCTTTAGCTGCAAAAGACCACAGCCTCCACTTCTCTTGCTGCAAAGCACAAGCTCTACCGGGGCGGCAAAAACGGCTTGGTCTGGGACTTCAACAAAATTGCTAAGGTATTGCGTCCCCAGAGATAAGACCTGTTGTAACTTTTCCTTGCCGCAGATTCGACATTTCCTTATCGTGACAAGACCCTCCGGTAGCTGGTATTTGCTGCGCATCTGTCAAGTTGCAGGTGCTCTCCTGCAATATATAACGTCTTTTGATCCAGCGTGGCTCGATCTCTTACGCTTGATCGTGCGGAAGGCAGTAACAGAAATCTACTCAGTCCTGACCTTCAACGCTGCTCCAGATTTTCAGCCGCTCTGCTTTTCCAAAGTGCCTGTCTCTGAAAATGGCCATGCTTACGACATGCCTCTCGTCTCCAACTTCAACCTCCTCATCTGCCATAAAGACTCCTTCAACTTCGAACCCGGCCGCCCTGTAGAGGCGACTCGCCTGGGGATTGTCCGCATAGACGTTTAGCCAAATTTTTTTGAGCCCCGCTTCCCAGGCCTGCTTTATCATGTGCATGCACATCGCCTTGCCGTATCCCTTGTTCTGCCAGTCATCTGAAACCACAAGTCCTAAAATGCAGTTGTGTTTCTTGGCAGGCTTCTCGAAGAGCGTGAGAAAACCGTAGGATATTATTTGCCCATCTCCTGCAGTTAAAAAGAATCGTAGCTTGTCCGCTCTTGTCAGCTCTTTCTGAACTATTGTGTCAACATTCGACTGGTTAATTTCTGTCCCAAAATGGTTGAATGTATGCAGAGTTTCGCTAGACAAAGAGAGAAGAAACTGTTTGAGGGCTTCCGGTTTTACCTTCGTTTCAAATCGCAGATCGCGACGCGACAGCATCTTGCACCCTAGTTCAACAAGTCCTGACTCCTATTAATACATCTTGAGCTAGAATTGCTGTTCAAAGTAGATCTCTCAAATGGCATGTTGCTGATTGGCCCTTCCGGGATTCGCACTAAATTGCGTGGCAAAGTTGAGACTACAGGTCGAGGCGGATTATCTTCCAGCTCATTACCACCGCGCCGCTAACCTGCAATCGATTTCTATTCTGCATCTTGAGGGTGTACGTGCCCATCAGGTCAATAGGCGGTCGCGGCAGATCGATTCCGATCTCAAAATCATGCACTTGGATGTCTTTTACGCCCAGGTTGAATACATACTCCCTGAAGTGTGGTAAGCTATAGACATTGTAGTATGAATTAAACCCCCTTTTGGCTCGCTCCTTTTTGTACTCTCTGACCTTGATTTCAAAGTCAATGTCACCTTCATAGAACAACGAGCTGAGGAAGATATGTTTTCTTGTAACTGTCACCAGGGCTTTCAGCATTTTGTCGTAGTGCGGCAGCCATGATAACGTCTTCCAGCTGACAGAAATATCGAATTGCTTTCTGTATTTGCCCGCAAGGTCGTAAATATCTCCTGCCTCAAAGGTTGCCAACGTGTTGCCAGCATTGAGGCGCCGCGCTTCTCTGATTAGGTACGACGTCTGGTCTATTCCGTGAAAGCAAGATCGTGGGCTTATTTCTGAGAGCAAATGGACAATATGCCCGATGCCGCAACAAACATCCACGATCTTCAGGCGTTTTCCCTTGATTACCGTTGTAATTATTTCTTCGAGTCGCTTGTCGATCTCTTGTTTTCGGGTTGCATATTTCTTCATGGATCCTACGTTGAAGCCCTTGTCTTGCATTCCCTTAAAGTAAGTATATCGTCGTTTGCTCAATAGGGATGTTGCGAAGATCAGATTGCACCCACTTATCTTTTGCCGCAATAGCAAGTTATGACAAGGGCCTTGATCCAGCACCGTTCCAATTATCATGCATTTGGAGAATTGTGCTGGGGATGCCGTGATCCGCCTCAACTTTGCCAGCTTACTTTGCGGCCGACCGCGAGATAGCGCGGGCTCCTGTCTTACCGCGCTGCAGACCTAGATTGCTTCCCTTACCCCTTTTGAGTCTGGTGATAATGTTCAGCTCGCTAGGGTACAGCGGTGCATCCCATGCAAAAGACTTGCCGTTCACGAACATCTTCCACCGCCGGATGTCCTCGTCAAGCATGAGTTTGACCAGCTGGCTGAATTTCACTTTGGGTTCCCAATTTAGAATGCGCCTGGCTTTTCTGCAATCCCCGCACAGATAATCAACGTCAAGAGGCCTGAAGAACCTCTTGTCAACTCTTACGTGCTTTTTCCAATCCATGCCAACAAGCTCAAACGCAAGCTTGGCAAAATCCCTGACCGTGTGTGACTCGCCTGTGCTGACCACAAAAGTTTCTGGCTTGGAGTTTTGCAGCATGAGGTGCATAGCCTCAACGTACTCTGGAGCATACCCCCAGTCTCTCTCCGCATCCAAGTTCCCCAGAACTAGTTCCCTCCTTAGTCCTAGGTGTATTTCTGCAACTCCGTTGGTTATCTTTCTTGAAACGAACTCTAGTCCGCGAAGTGGCGATTCGTGGTTGAACAGTACTCCTGCGACAGCAAACATGTCGTATGACTGCCTGTAGATGTGTGTGATCCAGTGAGCGTACAGCTTTGATACCGCATAAGGGCTTGCCGGAATGAAGGGGGTTTCTTCGTTCTGGACTGCTTTCCCGGTATTGCCATACATCTCGCTGCTTGATGCTTGGTAGAATTTTATGCCCGGGTTAAAAAAGCGCGCCGCCTCAAGCAGCTTCGTTACCGCCAGACCCGTTATCTCTGCGTTTCCGACTGGCTGTTCAAAGGCAGTGCTTACAAAACTTGCAGCCGCCAGATTGTATATTTCTTCGGGATCGGCGACTTTTATTGATTCCATTAGCGAGCCCATGTCAAGCAGGTCCCCCGGAATCAAGTTGACCTTGGTATCGATACCCAGACTCTGCAGCCGCCAGAAGTTTGGCGTAGATGCGCGCCTGAAGGTACCGAATACCTTGTAACCTCTTTTCAGCAGGAAATCAGCAAGGTATGCCCCGTCCTGCCCTGTGATGCCTGTTATCAGAGCTTTCTTGATCCCGATCCACCTCCTTTTACGGAATTCGATGACTCTATATATCATTTGATGCCGTCGCCGGCAGTGAAAAGCCAGAACACCTTCAGTTTCGAACCGGCTACCGTTTGGCAAGGCGCCTGAGGCGGGCAATGATTTTGGAAGGCAGCACTTTTCCTATAGTGCAGAGCGCCTTGTCGTACCTGTCCAGCCAAGCGGGGCCATTCTCTGCAACCCAATGCCTGTCAAGGATCCTGACCAAGTTGTCAAAAGCCACTTCCTGGATGAATGGGTTGTCTGGGTCGAGGTACTTTACTACGGCCTTTGCATGTTTTATCCTGTACTCTTTATGTTTTTTCTTGTCGACTACGACGAATCGTGGCTCGCTCCAGATTACTTGCTGGTAATTCTTCTGACTGTCTGATTCGTACCTTATCCTCTCTGTCTCGTTATGGACATGCATGGTCGAGCTTACCTTCCTGTACGTGTAGCCTGAATTTTCCACTACCTGCCGGAACATGATATCTGTAAACCTCCACATGAAATCGTCGTCGCAGCGAAAGTTCATGATTGCGGTCTTGCGTGCAAGGTGGCACATATCAAACGATCTCTTGCCTTCGTCAAGCTTCTGGGTATCTTCCTTGTACATGTGAAAAGCAGTTAGCCTCCTGCTGCTTTCACCCACGTCAAATCCCCGCCTATTGTTGAACATCTCGTCGTACCAGCCAGGGGCGAGCTCGATGTCTGCGTCCGTGATGACGCACCACTCTGTTTCCACCAGGGATACAAGAAATTCCAAGCTCTTGCCGGTCGTCTTCAAATCAGGCCGGACAAATAATTCCACGCGCGGAAATTTCTTGAGTATGCTTTGGGTCTCATCCTTGGACCCTCCATCGCATACCAAAAGCCTCCTAACAGGCACTTCCCTGTAAAGCGAATAAAGGCACTTTTCAAGGAAATTGTCTGCATCCAAAGTGAGCGTGAGTACATCGACGGATTCGAGGTCAGGCTGGGCGACCTTCCTGTCCGCGAAACTTCCGGATGGTCTATCGATGTACTTCAATTGTCATCTCCTACCTGAGTTGCTTGGATTGTCTGTCGATCATGTTAATTAATTTGTTGCAAGATCGATGGCCCCGTTATCATGGCTGTCTGTTGTCACGATCTTGATCGTTTGCTAGCACAATATTGATACAAGATTTTAATACGGAAAAACTCTCTTATGATGCAACCCAATGAAGAGCATATTCCGCGGTAAGAAGGTGCTCGTGACCGGCGGGACAGGCTCGCTCGGGCGTGCACTCACAAAAAAAATGCTTGAACTCGATGTGTCTACGGTGAGAGTTTTCAGTAGAGACGAGGTCAAGCAGCTTGAAATGTCAAACGATATTGTGGACGACCGCATGCGCTTCTTGATCGGCGATGTGAGGGACAAGGAAAGGCTCAGGATGGCAATTGAAGGCATTGATATTGTTTTCCATGTGGCAGCGCTAAAGCAGGTGCCTGTGGCAGAATACAACCCGTTTGAGGCTGTCAAGACGAACGTAATCGGCTCGCAGAATGTTATCGACGTTTGCATGGAAGAAGAGGTGGAAGTGGCAATGGCCGTCAGCTCTGACAAAGCCGTGTCTCCACTGAACACCTATGGCGCTACCAAGCTGGTAATGGAAAAGATCTTTACAGCCGCAAACTTTTACAAAGGTCTCAGAAAGACTGTGTTTACCTCAGTAAGGTATGGCAATGTGATGGGGAGCAGAGGCTCGGTAGTCCCGCAGCTACTGCGGGGAATACAGACCTCGGGGAGCATAACGATTACCGACCCGGAAATGACGCGCTTTAACATTACGCTGGCTGAAGCGCTGGACCTCATACTTGCAGGCGTGGCAAAAGCCAAAGGGGCCGAGATATTCGTGCCTAAGCTCGAGGCGTACAGGCTAGGCGACCTGGCCGATTCCATAGTCGATCTAACTGGAAAGAAGGTCAAGGTTGTCAGGTCATCCATCAGGCCCGGCGAAAAAATGCACGAGACTCTCATCAACGAGAGTGAGGCCCAGTACACCATCGAGTCAGAGAACAGGTATGTCCTCTTGTCTCCCGAAGTTTACTTGCGCCAGAGAAAGCAGTACGTGAATCCCAAGACCAATTGCATCGTCGGCAACTATAGCTCTGACAAGGTGCCGCTTATAAGTAAAAGCAGGCTAAAGCAGATAATCAACAGGGAAATATTTGACAAGTCCAACAAGTTTCGCCCCTGATGGCGGCCCGAGCGCGCGAGTCCGGGGTTTTGTGGCATGAAAGTAGTGTATTATGTGACCCACCATGGTCTGGGGCACTCGAGCAGGACAGTTGCAATGGCCCGGGAGCTTGTCCGGCGCAAAGTAGAGGTCATTATAAGAAGCGAAGACCGCTCCTCGTTCCTGAAAAAATCCCTTCCATCCACCAATATAGTCAAGGGCAGGACGGATTTTGTTCCTGTGATGCGCAGCGATGGCAGCATGGTCATGGACGAACCCGCCACGCAGAAAAATGTATCTGACTGGATAGGCGATCTGCCCCGGATTATAGAGGACGAATCCCGGCTCGTCCAGCAGGAAAAGCCTGACGCTATTATCTCCGACATCTCCGTCATGCCAATACTGCTTGCAAAAAAGCACGACATAAAGTCCATAGTAATCTCGAACTTTGCGTGGAGCGAAACGCTCCAGTTGGACGATTTTTCAAGATCGTTTCTCGCAGAAACGTACTCAAAGGCTGACCATGTACTAAAGTTGCCCTTGGGCTCTCCGATGAATTTTCCAGGGCGCGTAAACACCGGCCTCGTCGCAAGGACAGCCACCGAGAGCAGGGAGTCTTTTAGAAAGCGGCTTGGGATAGGTGAGGACAAAAAGCTGGTCACGTTGGCTGTACGGAGCAAGGAGCTTCAGCTTCAGGACGACGTTGAGGTAATAGACGTCTCAAACTATGCCGTAGCGGCAAATTTCGTCGAGGGACAGGACTTGATAAACGCGTCAGACCTTGTGATATGCAAGTGCGGCTACGGCTTTGTCTCGGAGTGCCTCGCACACGGGATAAAATTCCGTTACATGCTTGAACCAGCCCACTTGGAGGCCAGTTACATCCACAGAGGACTTCAACAGATGGGACTGGAAAACCGGATAACTGCGGAAGAGCTATTGGCTGAAAAACTGGACCGGCTTGTCGAAACGTCTGGCAGGCTAAGGGTTGAGGTCGACAATGTCGGAACTGCCGGCCTGGTAGAAGATATGATAGGTGGCAGCTAACTATATAGCGTTATGCTAGCAAGTCAGCCTAATGAAACTTGTCAAGTCCAAGGAATACCTAAGACGCGCCGAGCGGCTGATTCCTGCGCTGTCGCAGACTTTTAGCAAAGCGCCTTACAGCTATGTCAATGGCGTCTATCCTGTGTTTCTCCGGGACGGCAAGGGCAGCCACGTCACCGACGTCGATGGGAACGATTTCACTGATTACGTCCTAGGGCTAGGGCCCATAAGCCTTGGCTACTGCTACAAATCCGTGGACAAGGCAATAATCAACCAGCTGTCAAGGGGGATATCATATTCGATGCCTCATCCTCTTGAAGTTGAATTCTCGGAAAAGCTCCAGAGGCTAATCCCAAACGCGGAGATGGTGAGGTTTGCGAAGACAGGTTCTGACGCAGTCACCGCCTGCGTGAGGGCCGCCAGGGCGTACACAGGAAGGGACCATATACTCTACACCGGCCATGGCGGCGTATGGCACGACTGGTTCACCGGCATAACTAGCAGGAACCGGGGCGTACCGAAATTCAACAACGAGCTGATAAGGGTCTTCAAGTACAACGACCTTGCAGATCTCAGCAAGTCCTTCGCAAGCCTCGAGGGCAAAGTGGCAGCGGTCGTCATGGAGCCCATGTGGCTTGACTATCCGCAGGCCTCGTACCTGGAGGATCTCAAGGAGATAACGCATAGGAACGGCGCAGTCCTGATATTTGACGAGGTGCTCACGGGCTTTAGGCTCGCCAAGGGGGGGGCGCAGGAACACCTGAAGGTAAACGCAGACATGGCAGCGTTCGGAAAAGCGATCGGCAACGGCATGCCGCTTGGAGCTGTAACCGGGGAGCAGGAATATATGAAAGTGTTCAGCGAAATCTTTTACTCAACTACGTACGGAGGGGAAACGCTCTCGCTTGCCGCTGGCATGGCCGTGGTGAAGGAATACACTACCAAGGGCGTGATGTCCCACACCTGGAATGTGGGCAAGATGTTCCAGGACGGCTTTAACAGGCTTGCAAAAGAAGTGGGCGTCGAGGCCAGGTGCTACGGCACCCCAGTCAGGAGTGCCATTAACTTTTCAGGCGGTGACTCTAACACTCCGAGACTCCTGCGCAGCCTTTTCATGCAAGAGTGTGTCAAAAGGGGCGCGCTCTTTGGACCAGGCGAAACAATGTTCTGCTACTCCCACTCGCGGAAGGATATCCAAAAGACACTTGAAGCATGCGAGGCGGCATTTGAGAAAGTGAGGGAAGGCCTAAAGAACAACTCTGTCTCAAAGTTGCTTGAAGGAGAGGAGTTCAGGACAGTCATGACTTTCTAGTGTGTTCTGCGGGATATTACCGGAATCTGTAGCCGCCGCAAACGCCGATGAGAAGAGTGAGGTAAGTTCTCGAAAAAAGCTGATCACATGGCCGCCATCTGTCACCGATAATCACAGATTGCTCACGCCTCCGGGCAAAGTTGGCGATCCTGTGCGCGGATTCCACACTATACTGGCAGACTCTTGCCGGCCCGCCCGGATCTGTAAGCCGCTTCGGAAAGTGCAAGCGTCCCGATCCCGTTTTCTAGATCAATGACTTTCGATCTCTGTCGCCTTTTGATGCAGTCCAGGACGTGTGAGATCTCGGACCGGTACATGTCATTGACATTCTCGTTGAGCTTGGACTCATTCCACGACTTTGACGAAGGGTCATATTCTCTGATTACATCTTCCGACAGGGACCACTGGATTATCCCGTCCTCGCAGAGGACTTCCAGGGTCCGCCTGTATTCTCTCCTTACGAAATCTAGGTGGACGTGTCCAAGGAGGTTGCCGCGGAATTTTAGGAGCATGTCCGACACTGCCTCGGTGTCCGCGGCCAGGGCATCTGTGAGGGCAAATTGACACTGAATGCGGGAGGGCCTACCAAAGATCCACGAGAGATAGTCGATCTCGTGGGACCCGTCGTGGATTATGCCTCCACCAAGGTCCTTCCTTGCGGTGTAGCTCTTCTTGTAGTCCTGCCACGGCCGCCAGTCAGGAAGATAGTGGCCGAAATAGGCCGAGGCGTGGAAAATCCTTCCAAACCTCCTGTCGCATACCATCTCCTTTACGATGTTGATCCCCCTGTTGAACCTGAAATTGTACGCAACAAAAGCCAGGAGGCGCCTGTCGAGTGCAAGTTCCCTTAACTTGCTGGCTCCCCTAAGCTGAAAGGAGAGAGGCTTTTCGATAAGCACGTTGGATCCGGATTTCAGGGCCCGCGATGCAAGCCGGAAGTGGGAGACTGGCGGCGTGCAAACAAGTACGCAGTCGTATGCCGCAGAATCTATCCGCTCTTCAGCTACGGGAGTTGCCCCATATTTTTTGCTGAGAACCTTTACGCGTTCTTGCTGCGGATCAAAGACGTCTATCGCTGCATCGGCCAACATGTTTCTTAGATTCGACACGTGGCGCTCTCCTATGGAACCGCAGCCCATGACCAAAAATTTCATCTGTCATTTGCTTGCCAAGCTGTTTAATATTATTAATGGTAGCACAGATTATGATCGGGCCCTAACACGTCAGAGGGTTTGACGAGGCTGCCTTCATTTGCGCGGGAAATTGAAAAAGATTGAAAGGCAAGATCCGAGGAGCTTTTACCTCGCGGATTTTGCTGTCTTTTCTTCGCTGCCACGCCTAGCGGATTATCTAGATCGTATCTAAGAATTTGTGCACTTTATTCTTGGCTCAGGATCTTGACGGGACAGACTCGGACGAGCTGTTGAAATTTTTTTGCATCCTGTTCGCTCCCAACTATTAACCCGTAGTGCATTGGTATCGCCAATTTTCTGGGCCTTATTTTTTCGTTGACGGCTCGTGCAGCTTCCTCCGCCGTCATGACATAGGTCCCGGATACCGGTACCAGTGCCACATCTGGTCTAACAGTCGACATCTCAGGGATATCATCTGAATCACCTGTGTGATATACTCGAGTGCCGCCAATCTCGAAAACGAATCCGACCTTGCCGTCTGCTTTCGGATGAAAATGCTTGTTGGTATTGTAAGCTGCCACTGCTTCGATTGCCATCCCTTGAACCGTCAATTTGTCGCCCGGGGCAACCCCCTTTGTTTCAGTTGCGCCTGAATTGCCAAGCTGCACCAGACATTCCTTGGCCGCAACAATAGTTGTCTTCTTGCCCACGACGTGTTTGAGGTCATCAAGGCTGAGGTGGTCGAAGTGGTTGTGAGATATCAGGACAACCTCTGCATCGTTCTTGTTATGCTGGGACTTGGAAATTTGGTAGGGATCGATGTAAATAGTCTTGCCGCCGGATTCAATCCTGTAGCCATCGTGGCCGAGCCAATAGAATTTCACGCCGCCGAATTCTAACATGTAATCCTGCACATCAAAATTTTATTTAAGGATGATCTTTAGCGCTCAGTTTTGGATTGGCGACTATAAGCCTGTCCCTGCTGAGTGTCAGCACCAGGACTTTATTCGCAATAAGTCTCCTGCGAAGGTTGGTATCGATCGTTGCAACCGCGCAATTCCTTGCCATTGCATATTCAACTATCGAGTCATCAACGTGGCGGGCCTTTGCTACGGCCACTTCCCTGAATTTGGTCCGAGCTAGTTCTATCGCCGTCTTTGCAAGCGTAGATCTCTTTGGACCAACCTTCTCTTTCAGGCGTTGAAGCTCGGCAATGACAATATCGGGAACAAGAAAATCAAGGCGCCCCAGCTGACCTTCTATCTTGGCCAGCTGCTTGATGGGCTTTGAAACAAGCACCATCAAAAAGCTGGTATCACATAGAACGTCTACCATGCTAGACGGCTGTTCCCGATCCGATAAGGCGCCATCTTTCTGCTATTCTTCTGCTGACAGCTACCCTGCTCTTTGGCATGAGGCATACGGGCTTTTTCAATTTAACTTCTACCTTTCCGTCCTTCACATTGGTCACGGTCCCGACTGCCGCCGACGTGCCGATATTGAGCCTTAGCGGTTCTCTGACCTTTATCGGCTCGACTTTGACCATATCCGCGGTGCCCACTGCAGTATCAAAGAGGTGCGTCTCTACGGTCACGTCCTCAACATCTTTTGGCAGTGTGCCAGGCCTTCCGATCACAGAGCCTATCAGCGAATCGCTCTTTGTGAATGTGGGATCCAGTCTGGTTCCGATCGCAACCAGTCCACCAGGCTTCACAGTCTCTACCAGGCCGGCACCAGTGCCAAGGGTCGAAATCTGCGAAGTTATTGGCTCAAACTTGCCTTTTTTCTCGTCCAGCAGGCCCGGCCGGATTTCGATTTCGTCTTCGAGTTCGAATTCCCCCTGTATCAGCGCGCCACCGATGATGCCGCCTTTTACCTGCTTTATCGGCGTGCCGGGCTTGTTAACGTCAAAGGATCGGAGAACGTGCATGATGGGGGCCTCATTCTTGGCCCTGGGAGGAGTCTTTACGCTTTTCTCTATCGCTTCTATAAGGGCGTCCATGTTTAGCTTGTGCTGCGCCGAAAGAGGGACGATGGGTGCTTCTTCTGCAACGCTGTCACCAACAAAGTCCTTGATCTGCTTGTAGTTGTCCAGGGCCTCTTGGTATTCAGTGAGATCTGCTTTGTTCTGCACAACGACTATTTGCTTGATGCCAAGTACTGAAAGTGCGAGAAGATGCTCCCTTGTCTGAGGCTGAGGAACTTTTTCATTCGCGGCCACGACCAAGATTGCTCCGTCCATGAGTGCGGCTCCCGAGAGCATGTTTGCCATGAGGCTCTCGTGGCCGGGAGAATCTACGAAACTTGCAACCCTGAGCAGATCGCTTTTTCCACCGCAATTGGCGCATTTTGGCTGGGTGCCGTAGCACACAGGAGGCGGGCATTGCGGGCATTTGTAAAACGCTGCATCGGCATATCCCACTTTGATCGTGATGCCCCTTCTGAGCTCTTCACTGTGTGCGCTAGTCCAGACACCGGTGATGGCTTCAACAAGAGTAGTCTTGCCATGGTCAACGTGGCCTGAAGTTCCGATGTTGACGCAGGGCTGGTATCCATATTCTTTGACGTACCAGTCCGGCAAGGTCTCTTTCCAGTGCAATGTCAACTATCGTGAAATTCTCGGGGATATTAAGCTACGGGAAAAGGTGCTTGTTACTTCTTTTTCTTTGCCGGCTCTTCAGCAGCCGCGGATTCCGAAGAAGCTTCAGCCTGCTTTTCAGGCAGCGCGCCTTCGACCAACATGCAGTTCAGCTGATAGATCTCTTCTGTGACCATGTTTCCCCTTACGAGCTTTCTAACCCGAGCCTCGCCCCTGTTTCCGACTCCGGTTGAAAGCAAGACATACTTTTTCACTCCCCCATGCACATCCGGGCGCATTGGCGTTCCAGACTTGTCGCTTCCTCCAGTTATCTTGATCTTGCCGCCTGCTATTCCGATTATAGCAGCGTCTACTATTCCGCCTATCCTTGAACCCAGCATTGGCTGTGCAGCCCTGTCCTTTAGCTCTTGTGTTATGCTCTTGCCTTTTGCATCTGAAATTACGAGCTTGAATTGAGCCAAAGCAGAATTCAAGCATATTTTTTGGCTTAATTAACCTTTGGACATTGAAACGGTTAAAAACTCCGCTGCAAGAATTAGAACGTTGGAAGCGGAGCAAAAAAACGAAATCGAATGTCCCCGCTGCGGCTTTGTGATGAAACATCTGCAGGCTTGTCACATGATTTGTACTAATTGTGGCAGCCATTTGGACTGCTCCGATAAGTCCTTCTATTGGTGATGACTGACTACCTTGGTAGCTAGAAAGGATTCTTGTCCCAGTTCGCCTGAAAGTTGTCCGAAATGTCCACCGCCTTGCCCTTCATAATCTCGATATAGTCATCGTATGACTTTGAAAAGCCGCAATGGGTGCATTCCACCTTGGACATTTCGTCATCTACCTGGGCCTTTTTGCCGCATTCCGGGCATCTGGCTTCAAGCATTGCTGTGAATTTACGGGCGCATTGTTAATAAATTGTATTCGGCGATAGAACCCTGCACGCAATTGACAAAGATAGGCGATGCGTATCGCTGGTTCCATGGAAGGATTGCCGAAAGGCCCACCAATTTCAGCTGGGTAATAGAGAACAGGCTGGCCGGCAGCGGTCTGCCTGTGACAGAAGACGAATTCGAGTGGTTATTGGAGCAAGGCGTAAGAACCATAGTGACGGTAAGAGAGGTGCCGCTACCCTCAAAGTGGATCGACGGGAAAGATGTCCAATACCTGCATCTTGACGTTGAAGACTATGGAGCGCCTACTCTGGAAGTCCTAGATCAAGCTGTTGACTATATCGACGGGCAGATAAGCAAACGTCGGCCAGTAATGGTTCATTGCGCCGCCGGCAAGGGAAGGACAGGGACGGTGCTGGCAGCGTATTTGGTAAAGAAGGAGAACCTGACTGCAGAACAATCCATTGAACGGATACGGAGCACGAGACCCGGGTCAGTGCAGTCGGTCGCGCAGGAGATGGCGGTCTCGATGTACGAAAAGTACCTGAAAAGCAAGCGGTAGTCTTATTCTGGTACAGAGTCGGTAACGAGCTGTCCATTCTGGACTTTGACGAACAGATATCGGTTGTCCTTAAAGATCAATGTCAGCTCGCCCTTGTTCTCCTCAATGTCCAAGAGTTCTTGTCCTTTTATCCCATCAAACTTTGCCATTTCGATCCTATAATGAAAACCAAGATCTATTTAGATTGAATGCCTAGTCCACAATTTCTTGGTCCAGGCTATCCAGGCAGAGTGCCAGCAGCTGGTTGCTTCGCTTCATTATCCAATCAGGAAATTGTTCAAATGTGAACACGTACTGCTGCTGAAAGCTGGGCGGGATAAAGCCTCCGTGTGTAATGACCTGGACGACTACATACTGTTCGTTGACAGTCGCTATCTCTTCCTCTGCAGAATGATCCACCTCTTCTATTGCATGCCTGTAGAGCACTACGGGCGTTCCTGACCTGCTGGCCATTATGGAGGCCTTTCGCAGCCGCTCCCGCAGCCTGCCTCGAACCCAGCTGTCAAGCGTCACCTGCTCGTTAGTCAATAGCAGATTGTTCTCAGAATTTGTCTATATAGAATAGTACGGCAAGACTTGTTGACTAGCGAAGTAATTTCTTTCACGTCACAGTGGGTTGCAGATTACCTTGCGCTTTCTCCCCTTCGGGACAGTATTGAAGATAGACCATATTAGATTATGGCAGCAAAAATGCACACCATTTGGTAAATTTATTCAACCGAGATCCGGAATTCCCTGCCGTCTATCTCGACTATCTTGTACGCGATGTTTGCCAGAGGTTCCTTCGAAAGTATGGCGCCCTTGACACGCACAAGGTAAGTCAGCATGTCCTTCATGCCGGCAAGCGCCGAGACCTCTTCATCCTCCAAGCCCGCGACGTACGCCGCTGCAAGTATGTGGGTCGGGTTGTACTGGCGTTCCTTGCGCAGCTGCTGAAGCTGCCTTGCAAGGTCACGCAAGAGGCCCTTTGATGTCAGAGCTTTGTCGCGACCGGTGGATATCAACACTACAAGGTCGCCCCGTTCAGACGAAGAATATCCTTCAGCCGCCTTGTACGATATCTCGACATCAGAGGGAAGGAGTTCCAGAGTCTTACCGCCCTCATCATAGCGAAGGCTGTAGCTTCCTGACTTCAGTGATTCCAAGAGTGAAAGCTTGTCCACACTCTCAAACGCCTTGAGTACCTTGGCAATGTCTGCCTTGACGCGCGGCGCGACGTTCTTTCTGGCAAGGGATACACTGACTTCTACAGGAATTTTGTTTTCAACAAGGCTGGTAACTTTTACAAGCTGCGAGCCTCCTGCAATCGGCACAATCCTGTGGTGCTCCACGTTGAGCTGGCTTTCGAGTGCTCCAGAGACACCTGCAGTCCCAAGAGGCCCGGCATCTGCGCTGCAAATCAACGCCTCGCGAATTGGCCATCTCCTTTTTAGGCCCGCTGCATTTCTTGCAGCATTGGCAAGGGATATTATTTCTTTGACGATATCAAATGCCGTCTCGAGCTTGGTGTCCACGAATCTCTCATTGCGCTCAGGCCAGGTTTCAAGCAGAACACTTTTCTTTTCGGACGCAAAGCAGGTCAGGTAGAGATAATCCGAGATGAAAGGCGCAAGGGGATGTAGCATTATGTCGATTTGTCGCAGTGCCTGTCCCAATACGGCGTAAACAGCAAGCCGCCTGTCCAGATTCTCGGCGCTGTCGTCCCAGATGATATTCCTAGTCAGCGGGACATAAGTCTGGCTGAGCTGATTAATGACAAATTCATCTATCGCCTTTGCCCCCTCGTGGAAGCGGCACCTTGCGAACGACTCGGTGACCTCGCCGGCCAACCGCTGCATCTTTGACAAGAGCCAGACCTCGGTGGGGCCAAGCAGCTTTTTTCCGACCACCCACGCCAGAGTATGCATGCTGGGATCAAACTTGTCAAATTCGCTGTTCTGTCTAAAGTAGACATGGAGGTTGTGGAGGGTGCTGACAATCTGGTACGGTCTGGTCTTCATTTCGTCGAGGCTGAAATTTAGCGACTCGATGGGGGAAGACTTCCACATGAAATAGAGCCTGATTAGATCCACAGGATTTTCGCTCAAAAGTGCTCGCGCGTCCATGACGTTGCCAAGGCTTTTGCTCATCTTGTTCCCTTTTTCGTCGAGCACGTGCCCCTGGAACAGAAAGGAGCAAAAAGGTGCGATGCCGGATCGGTTCATGATGACATTTTCCATGAGAAGCGTGTATGCCCATCCCCTGGTCTGGTCGATTCCCTCCGTTAGAAAGCTCGCGGGTATTAGATCATTGTATTCCTGTTCTGTCAATGAGGCATACGGAGCTGCGCCGCTGTTGTGCCAAGTGTCCAGCACAAATTGTTCCCGCTGCATCAGAGCACCGCATTTTTCGCATGGAATCTTTATTCTGTCTATCCAGGGCAGGTGCAATTCAAAGTCAGGACCGTCGGGAAGCTCGGTCGCTTTCTTCACGATTTGGTCTCTTGAAAACAGTGCCTCCTTGTGGCCGCATTTGGCACACGACCAAATCGGCAAGGGCGTTCCCCACACCCGCTCCCGGGAAATGCACCACGGTACCTGCTCCTTGATGATTTCAACAAACCTGTTCTTTGGAGGTTCAAAAAAGTAGTCGACCTTCTCAGCTGCTTCCAGCGGCATGCTGCCTAGTTTCTCGATGATGTAAAAGTAATTCCTGCGCGCCAGCCAAACGACCTTGTGGTGTGACCGCCAACATGTGGGGTACTGATGCTTGATCCGGCCGACCTTGACTGAAGCGTCTGCTTTTTTCATTGCTTCAATAACTTTTGCATCTGCGTCTCTTACGAAAAGCCCGCTAAACGATCCGGCTTTTTCAGTAAATGTCACCTTGTCGTCTATTGGCACGAAAATCGGGACGTCATGCTTGTTAGCTATTTCGAAATCTTCTTCGCCGTTTGCCGGCGAGAGGTGGACAAGCCCACTGCCGGTCGAGATATCCACAAAGTCTTCTGCAACTACGAAATGGATCGAGCGCGCAGAAGCCAATTCCTTCAACCCAGGGATCATGTGGAGAAGCGGGTGCACATAGTGCATGCCATCAAGCTCTGAGCCTTTGACCGTCTTTTCAACGTCGTAACTATCTATCCGAAGATCTTTCATGAAGCCGTCCATCCTGTCCGCGCCAACTATCCAGAGCTCTCCGGTTGTCGCAATGCGCACAAAATTATATCCCGCATCTGGATTGACTCCAACCATCTCATCGGTGACGATGGTAAAGGGCATGGTGGTCCAGACCACAAGAAATGCCTCCTGATCCGATAGCCTGACTTTGTAGTAGAATGAAGGGTCTTCGACATTTTCGTATCCCTGATTTACCTCCGCGTTGCTAAGGGATGTCTGGCATGACGGGCAATACGCCACAACCCTGAACCATTCGCGCAGGATGCCATTTTCCCATGCCTTCCGGAGATATTGCCATTCTCTTTCAATGTAGGAGTCCTGGAAGGTCCAGTACGCCTTTTCATAGTTGAATGACATGCCAAGCAGCTTGTCAGCTGCAACCCACTTTTCGTTGTTGGCGAGGATCAACTTCTTGCATGTCTCTACTATTCTTTCAATGCCCACCTTGCTGAGGTTCTCGGCCTTGCTGCCTGTTAGCCCCAATTCTTTTTCTGCCGCCAGCTCTACCGGAAGTCCCTGCGTGTCCCATCCTGCCCTGAATACCACTCTTTTTTTTCGCAGCGTGTTGAAGCGGTACCACAGGTCCTTGATGATCCTTCCCCGGAGGTGGCCGGCGTGAGGTTCGCCGTTCATCGTTGGCGGACCCTCGATGTAGCCGATGGAGTCTCTGCCGGCCAGCTCATTTTCCAGATGAGCGTTTAGATCCAGATTATCAAGATAGCCACGCACTTCATTTTCGATCGCCTTGGCGTCGAACTTTGAATTAAATTCCATTGAATATCTATGCGAATCTCGATACCGCGGCCTGTGTTTATGTTTTTGGCTGGAACAAGATTCAGCTTATTGGCAATAGAATTATATCTTCAGGAGATGGCGTTAACCCGGAAAAAGATATGGCGCTAATAGATAACCTGAAGGCTGGCAAGAACCCGCCGGACGAGATAAATGTAGTCGTTGAAATTCCGAGGGGCAGCAACATAAAGTACGAAATCGACGACGAAACCGGAGCGCTTTTTGTCGACCGCAAGCTGTTTACTGCGATGTTTTATCCGTGTAACTATGGCTTTGTGCCCCAAACCCGGGAAAAGGACGGCGACCCGGTGGACGTGCTGGTCCTTGGAAATGACCCTGTCGTGCCAAGTTCAGTCATCCGTGCAAATCCAGTGGGCGTCCTGATAACCGCGGACGAAGAGGGTGAGGACTCGAAAATCGTTGCGGTTCCGATTTCCAAAGTCGATCCTTCGTTTGCTGATGTTAAAGACATCGACACGGTTCCCCAGTACATACGGGACCAGATCAAGCACTTTTTCGAGCACTACAAAGAGCTAGAAAAAGGCAAGTACGTCAAGGTGAAAAGCTGGGAGAACAGGGAATCGGCAAAGAAAAAGATCTCTGAAGCGCTTGAAAGGTACAAGAAAGAAAAATAATCAGAGCGCTTTGAACTGGTCGCTCCATCTCATATAAGCCCTTATCATGTCGACGCTGACACTGGGCTTGCGTATCTTTAGCATTTCTCTAAAGTCAGTTGCTATGATGGGTCGGGGGATGGTGCCTGCATCCATAGCCTTACCGCTCTCAAAAAGCTCGTTAACGACTCTCAGCTGGACTGACTGGCAGATGTCCTTGATGTCGCTAGCGCTGTAACCGTCCGTTATCTTGGCGAGCTCATCTACTTTCAGCGCACCTTCAACGTTTAGCGGGCGGGTATACTGGCCGAACAGGTTTGTCCTCGAAGCATTGTCAGGAAGCGTGACATAGATGCGCTTCTGGAACCTTCTCAGGAACCCTGCTTCCAGGCTCCAGGGCTTGTTGGTGGCACCGATGACGTAAAGCTGCGATTCTTTTGACTTGCCATTTATGCCGTCCATCTCTGTAAGGAACTGGTTCTTTACCCTTACTTCTCCGCCTACCTCGCTGTTTCTTGTTCCTAGCAGCGAGTCGATTTCATCAATGAATAGCAGTACCGGCACGCCTTCGTTGTCATTCAGATTTCGAGCCAGCTTGAAAAGCTTCGAGATGTTCTTCTCGGCCTCGCCAAGCCATTTGCTCATCATCGACGCGGCGTCAACATTGATAAAGTAACCATCGATCTCTGCAGCGGCTGCGGCAGCCAGCAGAGTCTTTCCACATCCCGGAGGCCCGTATAACAGGATCCCCCTGGGCCATCCCAGTGGGAACAGATCCGCCCTTTTCATGGGGTAGACTATGGATTCGCGTATCGCCCTTTTCGCATCTTCCAAACCAATCACCTCGTTCCAGCTCACGTTTGGCTTCTCCTTCATGACAAGATCGTCGAAATCGGCCTTGAGAGTCTCGACATTGCCGGATCTGGCCGAAGCGCCCGATGGCTTGTTGGCGTGGCCGTTGGAAGGCTCGTTTCTTGCCGCATTGTTGTCTATCTGGGACGGTGACGACCCTTCCTCCTCCAGGCCGTGGGACATCTGGAGCGCCTTAATCCTGTTCTGGTAGGCGGTGGCCCTCTCCATGTAGACTTTGTTTAGCTTGTAATCTGGATAGATCTGAACGAGCTTTACAAGCGCTTCTATTGCGCGCTGATACGACTGGATAGCCATTCCCCTCGATCCCTGAGAATCAAGTCTGATCGCTTCAGCCGCATACTTGCTAGCGCTATTCTCTAGTTCCTGTGGTGCGAGACTCATAACTACAGTTCAAGCCAGAATTGGCTCTAGATTTGAATTACCCGAGTGTAAATCTATGTTGCCTAGCAAACGAAATAATTTGAACCTGTCAGATGATCACGCGTTCTTCGATCTCTTGCATGTGCTTGGGCTCGCGTGGTGGAACGGCGGCCTCTTTCTGCCCTTCGACCTTACACACCGAGGCTTGCTTTCTTTCATTGATATCTATGGGTGGCTGGGCGAGAACTGATAGTTCGACCTCTTTCCTCAGCTCTGTCGCCGTTTCAGGCGTTATCCCGGCTATCGCGTCATGCATTTCAGATAGCGCTGCTTCTGCAACTGGCACGAGCTCTTGCAAGTCGTGCTTTATCTCGCCGAACGACGTGGAAGCGCTGTCAATTATCCGAA
>DADA01000031.1 GCA_002494895.1 Nitrososphaera sp. UBA210 | reverse complement strand
CATGGCAGAGGAACCCGGTGGTGCAGAAGGTGCGGTTCATATACTGGTCTAATAAGAAAGTATGACTTGATGCTTTGCAGGCAGTGTTTCAGAGAAGTGGCCGCCAGCTTGGGGTTCGCAAAATACGAGTAGGGGATATGGAATGCCAGCGCTAAACGTACTATCAAATCTTTTCACGACCATCTACAATAACGAGTCTAGGCGCAAGAAGGAATGCATCATAGTTCCTGCATCAAAGTTCGCAAGCGAGGTACTTCGCGTTCTGCAAAAGCATCGATACATTGGGGAATTTGAGCAGATTGATGACAGCAGGGCCGGCAAGTTCCGGGTACAGTTAATGGCAAAGATAAACAAGTGTGGCATAATCACGCCGCGGTTTTCTGTAAAGAAAGACAAGTACTTTGACTGGGAGAGACAATTTCTCCCTGCCTACAGCATGGGCATACTATTGGTCTCGACTAGTCAGGGCGTGTTGTCTCACCACGAAGCACAATCTCAGGGTCTTGGAGGAGTCTTGGTTGGCTACGTCTTCTGAGCATGAAATAATGGCAGAGGTCGAAGCCCCTGCAAGCGTAAAGTTGTCGAAGGAAGGAAATGTAGTCGCAGTAAAGGGCAAGATGGGGACTGTAAAAAAAGACTTTACAAAACTGCCAGCCACACTTGTTGTGGACGGCAACAAGATAACGATCAGGCCTTATGGGACTCGAAAGCGCGATCTTGCAGTAACAAACACCGCCAAAAGCATTATCGAGAGCATGGTAAAGGGCGTTGAAAAGGGCTACACCTACAAGCTCAAGGTGATATTTGCGCACTTTCCGATTTCTGTCAAAGTGAAAGGCAAGGAAGTTCAAGTAGAGAACTTTTTTGGTGAAAGGTCACCCAGGGTTGCAACGATACAGGGAGATGCCACCAAGGTAACTGTTGCAGGCGAGGATGTCGTGGTGCAGGGACCCAGTCTTGAGGATGTTTCGCAGACAGCCGCAAACATTGAACTGGCTACAAAAATAAAGAACAAGGACCAGAGAGTGTTTTTGGATGGTCTCTACGTGTACTCGCGTGAAGAAGGATCACAGTAAAAGGCCCGCCCAAAGATTTATTTTGTGCTTGGATTTGCTCTAGTATTGCGCCGCTGTAGCTCAGCATGGTAGAGCAAATTCGTAGCGCAATGTTTGTGCTTTGAAGCTCAACTGGCTGTTAACCAGTGGGTCATCAGTTCGAGTCTGATCAGCGGCGCTACCATACTCATGAAATCTGGACGCGATAGCTTTATAGCGTGATGTTCATTCACCCTGAATAGTAACTTTGCTTGTTGTGTGACGTGCTGCCTTGACCAACAATGAACCCCCTTCTGATGAAAGCGGCAGAAAGACTTCTATCGAAGATCAGCTGAAAGGAAAGACCCTCCAGGTATACATGTACATGGTAAAAAAGAAAGAGCCAGTTGGAGTCAGGGAAGTGCAGCGCGATCTGGAGTTCTCCAGCCCAAGTGTCGCAAACTATCACATCGACAAACTGGTGGTGCTGGCACTTGTCACCCAGGATGAGTACGGCAGGTATTTTGTGATCCAGAAAGTTCAAGTGGGCGTCCTGCAGGCATTTGTAAACATTGGAGGGCTGGCAGTCCCGCGGCTGTCATTCTTTGCTGCCTTTTTCACCACTATGCTTGTGTCATATCTTGTTCTGAGTTTCGACGACTTGGATGTCTATGCAGTCGGCTTTGCGCTTGCGGCAAGTGCCGCTTTCTGGTTCGAAACCATACGGATATGGCTGAAAAGACCGGTGACTTGATATTGCAAAACTCGAGTTATGCAATATGCTAGATTACGATGATGTCAAGCGCGATGGCATCTGACAGCAAATCAAGATGATGACTTGCGACAACATATCCGTTCTTGATATCGGATGACGAAATCCATCGGTTAGTTGAGCTGTAAAGTCGCTCCTTTTTCATTCGTTTTTCAATTTCCTGCACGTCCAGTTCCTTTTCTTCGACTTCCTCCGTGTCGGTGTGTTTGATCGTCAGCAAGACTTTGTTAACGAGAACCCTGCGGCCAAATCGTTGTGAAAAATCCCGGGCATTCTCGTCGATTTCGGTTATCTTGATCTTGATCTGCAATCTGTTAAGAGCATCCCGGCTGGTAAGAAGCCTTTCGTCGATAAAGCGATCATAGCTCATTTGTTGACTAGAATCCTACTGCGAAGTATATTAATGTCAAGTTGAGGTGGGTGCAAATCTATAGTAGGCCCTGCCGTCATCGAGGAGGCCGCACTCGGTCATTTTTACCTTCATGCCTTCAGCAAGCGGCAGGTCATCAAATGAACCTATGACACGAATATCGCCCATCTTTACTAGACCAAACACTCCCTCCTTTCCGGCGACGTGGGAACGGCTGAATTCTAGCAGCGTTCCTGTAGTAACTGATTTTTTCAGTTGTGTTCGCGAGAGGCATCTGGGACAGTTTGCGGACGGAGGCCACGCTATTGCACCACATGAGACGCATGTCGGAATCTTGAATTCACCCTTTCTTAACGACGTGAAAAAATCCTGATTCATTCAGATCCCATGACAATAACTGTTGCAGATGAACCCGCAGCTGCCAGATTATGAACCAAGCCTCTTTTGCAGCCCTTAACTTGCGCGTCGCCTGCTGAACCTGCAAGCTGATCGGCG
>DADA01000098.1 GCA_002494895.1 Nitrososphaera sp. UBA210 | reverse complement strand
CGGCGCCAATGGTGATGGAATGACTTATGCAACCAGGAATGGAGACGCCCAGAGTGCCGTGATTGCCTGCAGCGACTATTACCAATACGCCCCTGCTCTGCGCGTACTTGATAGCACTCGTCATGCTGGGCATGGCGTTATCGCAGTGGGTCTTGTACACAAAAGGAGGTGAACTGCCCATGCTCATGCTTATGGCGTCCGCCTTAAAGTCATCCGAAGTTCCTGCTTTGCCGTCCGGGCCATCGACCGCCCAGTATATCGCAGCTATCAGGTCGCTAAAGTATCCCCAACCGTCGCTATCAAGTACCTTGCCTGAAATTATTCCTGTTGCTGGCGCGGCCCCTTTCGACTTTAAGTATGCTCCATCAGAGGTTATCAATCCAGCCACATGACTGCCATGTCCGTTGTCGTCCATAGGATCACCGTCGTTGTTGACGAAGTCTCTGCCGCCAAGATAACTCGATGACAGATCGGGATGGTCATAGTTGTACCCGGTATCCAGGATGACGATCTTTCTTCCGTTGCCGGCGTTTCCAGAGACCTGCACAGAATCTGCCTCAATCTGTGCATTGGCAGCGACGTCGGTCTTGGACACTCTAATGTCTTCGTCAAGCCCCAGAGAATCCGCTATTTCCTGCCTGCAGACCAGCGCCTTTAGTTTTTTCGTCTCACGAGCAAGCTGGCATCCCTCCTTGAGCGCTGCAGATGCCTTGTCGGCTGATTCAGTGATCACTCTCCTGAAGGCACCCTTTTTGGCATTGTTGTCAGAATCGTCGATCTTGTTTTCGGCAGCATGAACAAGTGCAAAGTCTGCTCCACTCAGTCCAACCATTGAAATTACGAGAGTCAACACCGACAAGATCACTGCCCTGGCTCGAAACAAGTTATCCTTAGGGGTTCGCCGTCTTTGCAATTATAAAAGAAAGTAAGGAACAACCATGCGTCTAGTTCCGGGCTAACTAGTCTTCTTTGACCTATCTGGAGGAATCTCACAATCGGCAGGTCACCCGCTCCCACCTTCAGGCTTATAATCAACGTAGGTGGGCAGATAGATGTGAAGATTCCTGCGGCGTTTCTTCTCGCTACTGCGATTCTGGCAGGGCAGCTTGCTCAGGCCTCATCGGACTGGTCCCTCATGCAGACAGACTCACATCCGCCTGCCCGGAGGTCTCATTCCATGACCTACGAGCCCGAGCACAACGTCGTTGTCGTGTTTGGCGGCTACGGAAACGGCAGTCATCTAGGAGATACCTGGGTGTTGGATATAGAAACCAGAGAGTGGAGAGACATGAAGCCTCAGGTCGCGCCTTCGCCGCGAGCAGCGACAACGATGGTTTATGATCCGGACAATGAACAAATGATTCTGTTCGGCGGATTCGCCGTTGGCCACTCGATCGTTTCGAACCAGACTTGGGCCTACAACTATGCCAACAATACCTGGACAGATCTTGGGCCCGGGACCGCCCCAAGTGAAAGAGCTTCGTACGGCATGGCATATGATTCAAAACGACACCTGGCCGTACTTTTCGGAGGCTTTACAGAGCTAGGTTACCACAATGACACGTGGATTTTTGATCCTAGTGAAAACTCTTGGAAAGAACTTCAAATCACCGGTGACGCCCCTGCTGCACGCGGAGCAATGGGCTTCGTGTATCAGGCCTCCAACGACATATTCGTAATGTTCGGCGGATTCTCGGATCGGGGATTCTTTAAAGACACCTGGATTCTCGACCTAAATACAGAGACATGGAGCAGGGCAGACCCTTCTAACTCTCCGGCTCCGATACGAACCAGGATGGTTTACGATGATACATCCGGAAACTCGTATTTCTTTGGCGGGGACGTGATTCCGCCGGAAAGCGAAGAGGGGGCCCCGGAACCCTACGCCGGCACTTGGTCGTACGGACCGGATGGCAACTGGAATCAGCTGGATTCTGGCAATAACCCACCGGCAAGATCCCTAAACGGAATTATCGTTGATCCACAGGGAAGATTGGTCATTTTCGGTGGAACCGATACCCTGATAGATGAGCAGAATTTTGTCGGACGAGAATTCCATGACACTTGGATCCTAGACCCAAGCCAGGACGACCAGTCATCAGTCACTTTCCCATTCCTGCCTATAGGAATTGGTGCTGGAATTGCCTCGGTAGTTGCAGGAATCGTTATCGCAAGAAGGAAAAGAAAACAAAACTCATAGTCACTCGGTCCCCTGATACTGAATCTTCCACCGGATGATCAAACTAGTAAACTGTTACGGTGAGGGCTTCCGCAGAGATTAAAACGCATGCAGTTCCTGCGCGCTAGATGGAACCAAATCCGACGGCGCTTGGTGAAAAGCGAAGTCCATTTGATATCTGTGCCGACATCCTAGGCGTCCTTGGTGAAGGTACGGAATGCAAGAGTACTCCGATTGCCTCCAGGAGTCGACTAGATAGTCGGGGAATTGCGCGGTACATCGACTTTTTATTAAAAAATGATCTAGTGGAAATGGCTGTCGACCGCGGCAATACCACACTGCGCATTTCGGACAAGGGAAGAAAATACTTGAACCAGTATACAAAGCTGCTCACCATGCTCGTTTCGCAAGGTCGATTGTGAGCTTTTAGTACATAGCGAAGTCTTGCGTTATCCTAGTAGGCGTGATTTTGAAAGCTGTGTTCTCGTAGCGCATTCTTGCTTCGGAAGGTCTTTGAGCAAACACTGCATTCGTGAGGCCGGCGCACATAATGTTTGTTGGCTACTGAAGTAACCGGTTCAGCCCCAAATATTCGCGTTCTCAATCTAACACTCTTGACACTTAACTCGGAGTATTCCGGCCGGACAATGGGTGTAAACTGAGGTCGATCTCTCGCATGGGCCGATTGAATTTGGTGATCGTCCAGGCCGGAATTCTCCAAGACGTTGTTGTGGTGCTGCATGACGGACAGTATGTCGTTCTAGGGATTCCAGCTATAAACAAAAGCATGCCACAATCCATCGACCAGCCAAAACGAAGTATCCGTATTGAAGGGATCTTCTGGTGTTTTTTAATCTGCCATGGAAATGCGATCTTTAACCTTTGCAGAACCGTGCCACACAGAAGGGGCTGATGCGCCGATCAGGATTTTTCAGGTTTAATTCTATCCAGGAAATAGTCAAGAAGCACTATCGTTGTGGCGATTTCCTTATCAGAAAGGCCATCCAGCCCAGACTTGAATTTGACCATAATCTGGCGCCAGATCTCGAGCGTTCCGCCTCCCTTGAAGCCATAGTTGCGGTTACAATAGACCAGATGTTTGCAGAAATCGTCCGAGAACTTTAGGTCTTCAGTCCTTTTCTCGACGACTCCTGCGGCTAGGAGCTTCTCTATCAGGCCCATTCCCTGCATTCTTACCATCAGGTGCACCAGCGGTGATAAAACCGGGCTGTCCACCATCTCGGACTTAATTGGCAAGAAATGCCAACTTGATGTAGTGCGACCGCCCAACTGACGCATAATAATCCGGAGACCCTAAATCAGCCTACTGAACAGGGGCTTCATCTTCTTGCTGAATGCCGATTCCTGAACTATCTAACCAGCCGTTTTGCCAAACGACTGACCATGCAAGAATCGTTCAATGGCTTTGGTCTCTAGAATTGCCTGATATTCGTCCTGAGATTCGACGCGAAAATGTCCAAGGATCAATGCTTTTCTTGCGAATCCTTCACCTATTCTGTCGACTATTGTGTGCGCTGCATCGCCAAAGAATCGGAATAACATCGATTCGATTGCCCTTAGGTCTACCCTGTTGGGCGTCATCACTATGCCCTTTTTCTTTAGCTGCCAGATGAAGGCACGTCTGGTCAAATCCCCGAAAGTTAGCAGAGTTTCTACTATCGACTCGTAGAGTATCCTTTGGCTGGCGCCCACGACGGAATTCGCTGTTCGCGATATAAAAGAGAGATGTCTGTGGCTGTCATGATGATGACATGGATCACCCGCAAGATTGATGCAAGAGGCGTGAGAAAAGCCACTCTATCCTCGAGTTTATTGAGCGTTCAGCTGACACGAACACATCAAGAAACGTGACATCAGATGCATGTTCGCATTGCGAAACTTGTACCTGCCACACAATGCGACCCTAGGTCTGGCTGCTTTTGGCGGAACGAATCTTTTCCATTAAAAGTGCTACAGCATCTTCCTTGAATACTTCCTTTAGCGCCTGTTCAATCAAGCTCAATCGTATGTAGATTCCGTCGGTTCCTGTCATAGTTCCAGCTTCGCCGCCCGCTCCGTCAGACTTTTGCTCCGTAACGGTGAGCAGTGCCAAGAACATCCTCCCTTTTTCGGTTATCCTGAAACCAGGGTAGGGTTTGGTGATCGTCTCCAGCAACCCTGCGCCCATGAGGTAATCTAGGTATTTCGACACCTGGTAAAAGTTAAGGTAGGCCACCTGCATGATGCGTGTCTTTTTTATGGGTTCCCTTGCGATTTGAAGTAGTTGTATCATGATATCCAGCTTGTCCCTTTTTTCGGTCTGCTTGCTGTGCTCGACATGCATGTCCTGATGGCGATCTTAGAGCAACCTCCTGAGGCTAATAATCTCGTGGGTGTATGGTATGCATACCACCGTTGTCTGAGGATCGGGAGAATCTGAGGGATGGCAAAAGAGTATCTATGGGAGATCGAGGGCCATGCCTGTCTCTGCCTATCGCGAAGCACGGCCAGCTGGGCGTCGGATCGTCCGATTAGAGATGCTTGTCTATTATTTCGTGTTGCATCGAATTGTTCTTTCCGACCATCTCTACAGGTTCCGTCCAAACGACGTCCCTTACCCCTTCAAGAGATTTTATCCATTCGATAACGTCCATGAGCTGTTTGTTGTCCCTAAACACCGACTCTGCGTGCAGGTCAATGGTATGCTCTCCTATTGCCTTCGATACCCTCGTGATATTATTGTGAGCCAAGATCTCCTTTCCTACAGTAGACGTCATTCCCTTTTCTGTGGAGACGAGCAAGTCAGCCTTCCTCCAGCCGAGCTTGTCAAGCCTTAGCGAGTAGGACACTTCCAGAAACTCGCTCTCCAGCCTCTTTCTCCTTCGCTGAACAGTTGTCAGTGGGATTTCTAACTTTCTGGATAGTGCAAGTGACGACACTTTGCCACTGGAATCCAATAACGATCTCAGCACTTTCTTATCGACTTCTGTGAAGCACAAGTTGCCTCCGCGTTTTTCAACACTCGATGCAGGATGGATATCCAGGTCAATGTGCGTGGAATCGCCGGTGTCCTTGTAGGTCCTGTGAAGCCATCTTGCTCCGCGTACCAAGTCCTGGAGCTGTTCTATGGTACATTCTGAATACTGGTCCACCGCGAACCCATACGAAGCAAGCTGCTCCAGAAGCGTCTTTCTTGAACTATCCCTGATAGAGTCATTCAAAGCAGGGTTTCCGGCTTCCGCTTTGGATTCCTGAGCAGCCTGACCGGCACTGAGAGATCTGACCTTGTGCATGTAGGCTAGTTTCTAGAAGTAGTATAAAAGAAGTGGCTCGGCGTTGATATGTGTCAGCCAATACGTGGTTATCCCATGTAATCTATGCTTCATGTCAAATCAGGAGCAATGAATCCCCTTTCGGACACGACTATAAGGAAACAGGCGTCACCGATTCTACATTCCAGGAGGCTTTCCTCATGTATTGCATGAGACACACATGGGAAAATAGAGCTTTGGCATGATTACCACTCTTGGCGGTTGGATCCTCCGAACTTTGGAAAATGCAAGTATGCCTGCATGTGCAAGTTTAGAGTAGCAGGTGTTCCCTGCGACGTGCAGGAAGTCGCCGAAAAATACTGTAAAGTCTATAGAACATTTCAAAAGTTCGAGATGGAGGATCACGGACACGCTCTTACTGCATGAGCGAAGTGTGCGACGCTGTATGTCGCCTTTCCCCCATGTCAAAGCCTTATGTATCTTGGAGCCAAATCTTCCTTACATCTCATGCCATGTGATTCTTGTGGTCATTCCAGGTCCGCGCACAGGGAAATGACCCTAGCGGTCTACTTTTGCAGCCAGTGTCAGAAAGTCGAATCCAACATCACTTTTCCGCCCGACAGGGTCGTAGAAAAGAGTGGCGACGCAAAATCATCGCATGAGGACTTGCTGAGCGACCTATATTACAACCACAAGGCCTTCAATCAGCGCTAGAATAACTCTCTTCGGTTCCTGACATCATCCGCGTTAGTACTGATGCATCTGTCGTTAATTTTTTCTACATAATAGAGAGTATATGCATCACAAAGAATTCTCTAGTCATCAATGTCAAGCGATTTTACGAACTATTCCGGAAAGTCGGTAACGGCAGAGTCCATAATGGAGGAAGAAACCATACGCGCAGTCATGGAGATGGCCAAACCAACGGTTTGCGTCATCGGGGCCGGCGGCGCAGGGAGCAACATAGTTTCTTGGATAAAAGAAAGGGGACTGTCAGGCGGCAAGCTGATTGCAGTGAACACGGATGCTTCACACCTAGGAATAACGCGGGCAGATAGAAGGATTCTGATCGGACCAAAGACTACTCAGGGAAGAGGATGTGGTGGTTATGCCGAGAAGGGTATGGATGCGGCCAGGGAAAGCTTTACCGAAATTTCAAGAGAAGTCCAGGGCGCAAATATCATCTTCATATGCGCGGGGCTTGGCGGGGGAACAGGCACCGGGGCGATACAGGTACTTGCCAATGATCTTAAGAGAGAAACAGGCGCTCTTATCATAGGTGTAGTCACGCTTCCGTTCGCAGTCGAAAGATATCGATACGACATGGCCAGAGAAGCACTTGATAACCTGCAGAGATCATGCGATACGCTTGTCACCATCGACAACAACAAACTGACAAGGCTGGCTGGCAACTTGCCACTAAAAGAAGCGCTGGGAGTAGCGAACGAGCTTGTGGGTCAGTTCGTAAAGGGTATTACAGAGACGATAACTACCGCATCTCTCATAAACATTGACTTTGCCGATCTCACGGCAATCATGGAAGGCAAGGGACTTGCCGCGATCGGCGTTGGAAGTGCTGAGGGAATGGACAGAATAGAGATAGCAACGAGAATGGCCCTTGAAACCCAGTTGCTGGACATAAAGGACATGAGCATGGCCAACGGAGTGTTGGTTCACGTGAGCGGAGGTGACGATGTAACGCTTGAAGAAGTGACTAGGGCCGGGGAACTTGTCACAAGAAGCATGCCTCATGAAATCAGGATTGTTTGGGGAGCCAGGGTTGATTCAACACTGAAGGGTAAAGCAAGAGTCATGATAGTACTGACGGGAGTCGAAACCAACTTTAGTGGCATGTCAAGAATGCAGCCGGAGCCTCATGCTGTGGCCGCACAAGAAAAGACAAAGAGAAAATGGTGGGGTTAACCCCCTTACCTCGCTTTTGCGATATGATCGATGGGCAAAGTCCCATCTTCTTACTTTTAGTCTGGAATCGTTGACGGATAAATTGTGCAAGATTTACATTGCATGTCATTTAATAGAATTTCATGCTCGCCTATAATAAAAGGAAGAAAATATATCGAACCGTGCGGCGTGCTGACAAATCGTCTGAAGCCAGAATCTTGTCAAAGTACTCTATCCTTGGCCGAAGACACGTTTGCGTTTGCAGTCATCACAAGGACTACCACATAGCCGGGAATTCGAAGTGTCTATTTGGTATTTGCGAATGCCAGAGCTATTCGGCACCTCATAATGACAAGCCTAGTCGCCCTGACCTTCGACAACCATCATTGTGAGACTTGACTTTACACTGTTCATCGCGCGCACCCTCCCTATCACCTTCTTTATGCCGGACTCGGAGTCTGAACTGATCCTGGCTATCACGTCATAGACGCCAAAAACCCCCTTGACCTCAGAAATGCCCGCAATCGACTTTAATTCTTTTATCACAGCTTCTTCCGTCCCCAGATCGCAATTGATTAGAACATATGCTTCGGCCATTGTTTTCGACAAACCATGGCTGCCAAGCTATTAAAGAATTGCTGACTTGCGACTCTTCGCAGTCTGGATCTCTGCTTTCCCACATTTCGCACTTTTCTGATATTCCGACTCTAGAAAAAAAGAGCACTGAAGCCTGCATGACAATATTACTCCAATCAGTTATAACCCGGACACGCGTGCGCGAGTAGCATGAGCTCGGACACTCCTGCGAACGCCTCTCAGGGAAATCGCAGCGATCTCTTGCTCGCCAACTGGATAGACAGATTTCTTGCATGGCTAATAGATTTCGTAATCGTAAGTCTGGTTCTGTGGGCAATCTTTGCCGCTGTAGCATTGCCGTTCTGGCTCGACGGAACTCCAGATAGTTGGTTTCAGAACGCGGATGGTGCTGCGAGATGGGCAGTCACGAGCCTCGTTTTCTTTGCGTACTGGATTTACTTTGAAACCACCACGGGCCAGTCGCTAGGCAAGATGGCTTTCCGGCTAAAGACGACGGACCTCAATGGAAATAGAGCGAATGTCAGAAGCATAGCGATAGAGAGCTTTGGAAAGGCGTTTCTCCTTCCAATAGACCTGATCCTTGGCTGGATATTCACGAACGACAAGAGGCAGCGAATATTTGCAAGGGCCGGCGACACCATCGTAATCAAGATAGGTCAACAAGGTGGCAGTTCCGACGTTCACTACAGGAAAGACTGACCCGCGAGCTATTCTGGTGCATATCAGCATACATACACAGAGATAAATTAGGCACGGCTCGAACATACCATTCTCATCCCGATCCCTCAATGCTCTCGATAGGTCCAATGCTTTCAGTCAAGCCGGGCGTGGTAGCCCTTTCACTGGTTTCGCTAATAGTGATGATGGGATCAAGCATGGCAACCCCATCCCTCGCGCTATACGCCGGTCATCTGGGGGCCAATGAGCTCCTGATAGGTGCCGCCATTGCGGGCTTTGCGATCGGCAGACTGATCTTTGATTTACCATCCGGATTTCTTGCTGATAGGCTAGGGCTCCACAGGACAATGATTCTGGGGCTCGGCATCCTTGTTGGCGCGGCGTTGCTCGCCGGACTGGCGCCAAGTTACTGGATACTGTTCTCCGCGAGGATTCTGGAAGGCGTCGGCTCATCTATCTATGTGAGCGCGGCCGTCTCATTCATCTTGCTTTCATCTGAATCATCGAAGCGGGCGACTACGATGGGCACCTATCAGTCTATACTCATGCTCGGCCCAATTGTTGGACCCATAGTCGGCGCTCCAATAGCAGTACTCTACGGCTACAACTCTCCGTATCTTGCATTTGCAGTCATGATGGCAGTCGCCTTGGCAGTGATTTCCTTGTTCAGCAGGAAAGGGAGGTTTCGGTTGGAAGATCGTAACGACAGCGGAGAATCGCAGAATTCCGTGCGGATGTCCAACCTGTCCTTCTACATCAACACTGCAGGCGTAGCCACATTCGGCTTTGCATTTCTGAGAGCAGGAATCTACTCTACAGGCATGCCTCTCTTTGCATACGGCAGCCTCGCTCTCACAGTATATGATGTCGGCATAATCCTTACTGCTTCCTCTCTGGCTAGCCTCGCAGCGTCATATTTCTCTGGCAGGGTTACTCGTGTTTACGGGATGAAAAAGCCGCTCTTTGCGGCGATCCTGTTTTCTGCGCTGCTCACGGCCACAATACCACTAACGTCATCGTTCGGCCAGCTGCTGGTCATAATGATGCTTATGGGGGTTTCGTCGGGATTCTTTGGCCAGTCCATTGCGTGGGCCGCAGAACAGATAGAAGCAAGGGTCAGAAAAGTCGGAGCGGTAGGAATATCGAGTGAAGCCGGATCGCCAGCAAGGCTGCATTCGCATCTCACTCGCGGGATCGGCTTTAATCGCATGATAGGCGACTTGGGGTTGATACTCGGACCTCTTTTCGTAGGCTTTGTAGTCTCTATGTTTAGTAGCGATCCACTGTCATGGTTTATTGCCTTTGGTGCAACCAGCGTGGTCATCGGCGTTACGTCACTTTTGATCATCCAGCCTCTTCAGCTGCGTAAAGAGTCGCACTAGTACTTTCCAATCCAGAAATGAAAGCCGCCTCTGTGTTTCCAATGCATTGACTTTAAATCAGATCGTGTTTCCGTTGATCGGGGAAGCTCAGGGGTTGTCAAACGCCAACAAAAGTCGTCCGGGCATCTTTAGGAGAGGCGCCAGGGGAACGATCGACATCATAGCGGACATTCTTTCGCTATGCGAATCCTGGACTAGAAAAACCAGCATAATGTACAAAGCCAATCTTAGTCATCAGATGCTAAAGTTCTATTTATGGCATCTCGTTGAATTGGGCCTGCTTGAAGAATCAGATGACATGAGGTTCAAAATAACGGAGAGAGGCACTGAATTTATCTCCTATTACAGAAAAATCGGCCGCCTGATGTCTAATCCACATGACGGACACTGGCTGCATCGCTATCTGGCGCAGCAAGAATAATGGATTACGCCAGGTCATAGAAATAAATAATCTGGTATTCGATCCCCCAATGTTTGTCGGGCGTCGCGGAATCAAGGCAGACTCGTGCCTTCCTGTTCTTGAATGAGATGGAACGCTATCCTTTAATTTCGATATTGGAATGGGCACACCGGAGCCCATGCCGCTAGGGAGGGAATCTGCCTTTGGAGCCAGACAAGACAATTGCAACAATGCTCAAGGACCTGCATGCATCCTACTTGAAAGAAAACGAAAATGACGAGGGAGATCCGATATTCTACAGGATCAACTACAAGATCGCCGACGCTTTTGGCATGACCTCAGAGGAGGCAAACAGGCTACACTCAGAATACCACAAAGAGCATCCTCGCAGAATTTCCGAGGGGTTTTGCGATACCTGCGGCAAAGTGGTCCCGATCGTCCCGGTGATATATGGAGTCAAACAGGGCGATCTGCCCAGGATGAAAGCAGCGGAAACCCAAGGCAGGCTCATCATTGGCGAAATCGGGCGTTTGACCCCGGGCTCACGAGCTTCACTGTTTGGATGCAGCATTTGTAAGAGCTATCTTCCCAAGTACGGGGGTTTGTGATTCGAAAAGATTATTGCCCCATTAGGCTCAAAAGAATTGATGCACAATCCTACCAATACGGCGATCTCGTTTGTGCTACTAATCGCTGTAGTCGGGGCCGCCTTTTCTTACGTATCGGGTAATCCCGTGGAGATCGTAGAGCCATGGCTGGGCATCACGGGTTCAATAGTCAACCCACAAATGGTTGAAGAGTTGGATCTAACGCAGAACGAAGGATTTCGCATAGCTTGCGTTGAACCAGGCAGTCCTGCGGCCAATGCAGGGCTGCAGATTAATGACATCATTACAGAAGTAGAAGGCAATAAAGTAACAGCTCTCAGTGACATAGCGGGTGCCCTTGAACAAAAACAAATCGGCGATACAATCCGTCTCAAGATAGTTGGAGGAACTGCGGTACCTGGAGATGAGACACTGACTTTAGTAGAAAAGCCGGATCGCGTCTCTTGCACTACCTAATCTGTCTAGGAATCGGATCAAACCGTCTGTGACAGAATCAACGCGGAATTAACATACTTTGAGAGCCCTAGGGATTCCTGTCTCACGGCATCGCAAGCAAAGTTTGATAATTCGGACAGGCACGTGGAATGCCCGATGCAGATCAAGCGCTCGCGCTGGAAAGCGAGCCTGCATCGTTTGTTCCGTGCGCGTAAATCTTGTTCAGACCTTCCAGGAGGTCCCTAACCTGTTCATGTGTAGGATTCATACCCTTGATATCTGACACTTTGACGTTTAACATTTCAAGCTGGCTAAAGATCTCTTTGTCTTCAAGTACGTCTCCCAGTACGTCAAGGTCAAACGGCTTTTGAAGTAATTCTACGACCTGCTTTAGCTGCTTGACAGACTCGACAAGGGCCTCCTTCGTGAATGCCGATGCAATGATAATTCGCTGATCCGGAGTTGAAGCCAGGATTTTTTTTGCAACCTCCATCCCGTCCATTTTGGGCATCCTGTAATCCAGCAGAACCGCATCAAACGGGCATGCCCCTGCAGACGCATTCTGGCTTTCTGCTTCGTACAACCTTACGCATTCTTCTCCATCCCGGGCTCCCACAACCTGGTGCCCTCTGCCTTCAAGTGCCATCCTGTACTGCATCAAAATGACAGCCTCGTCTTCGGCTACGAGTACCTTCACGTCGTCAGATATCGTTTTCACTTATTTAGTATTTGGTATGTAGGCGCCCCTTAACCATTGGCAGGGATAGGATAGCGAGGTGGGCTCCATCCGGAGGTACGGGCTTAATAGTGGCGACTCGCAATTCATGCCGTGGTAGCCAAGATAGTCACCGAGCCACCAGGACGCAATGCAACACGGGTCATCGACATAATATCAAAGAACTGCTACGATTCGACATTTACCTATCCGCTTGTAATTTCGAATGGCGACGGCTGCATGTTAGAGGATGTCGACGGGAATCGATTCCTGGATTTTACTTCCAACATTGGATCGTCCCCGCTTGGCTATTCGCACCCGGCAATAATGGAAGTACTGGCAGAATATTCAAAGAATGGGGCCCACAAGATAGCAGGCCAGGACTTTTACTGTGAGGAACATGCTGAATTGTCACAGCAGATCTTGTCAATACTGCCCGGCAGGTTCAGGACTTTTTTCATAAACAGCGGCGCCGAAGCGGTAGAAAATGCGATCAAGGTAGCGTACAAGAAAATGTCCAAGGACACTCCTTCAAATCTACCCGGCATATCGTGCATCAACGCGTTTCACGGAAGGACTCTTGGCGCGCTCAGCTTTACGTATAGCAAGCCGGTACAGAAAGCAGGCTTTCCCCAGCTGCCAGTGCTGAGGATAAAGTTCTGCACATCTGACGCAGACCCGGAGATCGACGCGGTGGAGAAACTCTTGAAGGAGAACGCCGCGGCATTTATTCTAACAGAGGTAGTCCAGGGCGAAGGCGGCTACAATTTCGCCAGCGACAAGTTCGTACAGCGCTTGAGAGGCGCTGCGGACGAGTATGGTGTACCCCTGATTCTTGACGAGGTTCAGTCGGGGATGGGAAGAACAGGCAAGTGGTGGGCGTTTGAACACTATGGAGTCAGGCCTGACATCATGAGCGCCGCAAAGGCGCTTCAGGTAGGCATGTCTGCATACCTTGAAGAATTTGATCCGAGAGAACAGGGCGTTCTTTCAAGCACCTGGGGAGGTGGCAGCAGAATCGACATGGCAGTGGGCGCTAGAATCATCAAAGTCGTCAAGCAGGACCGGCTGCTGGACAATGCATCCCGCATGGGCGAGATGCTCAAGCGAGGCATACTCGACTTGGCTTCGAAAGAAAAGTGTGGCATCACTGACGCTCGCGGCCTCGGGCTTATGATCGGGATAGAGTTTGAATCAAAGGCAAGGCGGGACTCGTGCCTGAAGGGCGCCTTCAAGAAGGGCCTTTTGCTCTTGCCTGCCGGCCAGAAATCCATGAGAGTGATTCCTCCACTTATCGTGAAGGGAGAAGAACTGGAAGAGGGCCTGGCGCTTATGGAAGAGGCATTTCTGTCAGACTAGGGACCCTTGTGTTCTACCACAGAGTAGAACGCGTTCTTGCCCGAATCATCAAAGTTCAGACTAGGTGTCATTATCTTCATGATTCTTGATCTGGCGCAATCCGCCATCTTCCAGATAAAGCCTCCCGGTAGGTTGATCTTTGTGTCCTGTTCCTCGCCCGTGACTGGATTCCGAAAGTTTTCAATCTGGACGTCGATGATATCTGGCACCGAAAAGCTGCTCCTTCTGCCGTCGATCTTTACATTGATTGCGGCGAACCGGGGCTCGAGTATGTATTTGAAGGTGGGCGCAAATATGGCAAATGGCCCATCGCCTTTGGCGTTACCAGAAAATATCTGAATGATGGCCTCGCGTTGATCCCTGCTGGCTTTCTCGGAAACGAAAAGCTGAGTAGTTCCATTGCCTTCGTGTATTGCCTTTGGCCAAGAAGCAGCAAAGACCACATCGAGGCCATCGAGATTTACGTTTCCGTAATGTCCGCTTTTGATGTGATATAGCACGAGTGCCCTGCAAAATCCATCCGTTGGAAACCCGTTAAAGTTGCAGGGGCAGCCAAAGTCGCAGTTGCACGTTTCTACATAATCCGCCTTTAGATGCCACTCTGGTATCTGCATAGTTGAAGCCATGCTACGAATAGCAATACAGTGTATGCTTTAAGATTTTTGGATAGGCGACTAGTATGCAGCGTATTCCTTTCCAAGGACTTGCGACGCTATCTTTAGCTCCAGCACTTCATTCGCTCCTTCGTAGATCATAGTGGCCCTCGAATCAAGAAAGTGTCTGGCTACACGGGTGGTTTTCCTGTACCCCGCCGAGCCAAATACTTGGACAGACCTATTCGCCGCGTCAAAAGCGCAGTTGCTGGCATGAAACTTGGCTATTGCGGCGAATTTGTCGGCGACGCCTCGGAGCCTGGAATATTCCTTGTTGTTCCTGCCCAGCCTAGATTGCCAGTCATCATGATCTGCCTGGAACTTTTCGACGTATTCATGAAGTGCCTGCCTTGCAATCGCAGCCCTGTAGGTCAGCCAGCGCGAGCTCTCCAAACTAACTGCGATCTTCGCTATGTGTTCCTGGATCAACTGCTTCTTTGCCAGCACAGAACCATGCTGTTCTCTCGTCTTTGCGTATTGGATGCATTCATCGAGGCAGTCGCTCATGACGCCAACGGCACCAGCTGCTACGCTAAGTCGGCCGTCTATCAGAGCACTATAGGCAATGCTCAGCCCCTGGCCTTCGCCTCCAAGCAAATTCATTTTCGGAATAAGACAATTATCAAAAAAGATCTCGGCGTTCTTGACTGTCAATAATCCGATCTTGTTCTTCATCTCGACCTTTCTCATACCAGGGGAGTCTCCATCAACAATGAACGCCGAGATCCGGCCGCTAACGGGGTCTTTGGCGTAGGTCGTCATGATTCCTGCAAAAGTACCATTTCCAATCCAGTGTTTTTTTCCCTTCAGTACATAGCCGTTCGCCCGCTTTTCGAACTTGGTAATCATGGAAGACGGATCGCTTCCTGCGGCAGGTTCAGTCAGTGCAAACGCCATGATATTTCCGCCGTTCGCTGTTTCAGGCAGGATTCTTTTCTTCTGCTGCTCGTCAGCCCAGGACTGGATCACCAGCTGCCCTATGGAAGTGTGCACCGAAAAGAAGGTCCGAAGTGATGCTCCTTCCATCCCTATTCTTTCAATCGCCAGAGAATAGGTCAGCATGTCGTATCCAAGCCCACCGTACCGCCGCGAGACGGGACACCCCAGCATTCCTATTGGCGCGAATACAGGGACGATCTTTTCATTCAGCCTTTCATTCAGGTAGCATTTTTCTTCATAAGCCCTTATCGACCTGCATGCCCTGTCGACTTTTTGCAGGAATTTTTCCTGTTTTGACGAGATGCCAAAGTCCATCAGTGAAAGGTCAGAATAGGAATCAGGCATACCAAGCCTACGCCCCTCGTCGGTATAAAAGCAACCCTGTCTGTGGAAAACGTCGAAACAACTTATGACGGTGGAAGTCATTTCCCGAAAATCGTTGGCAGGGCGATGTCTACCCTCGGTAATATTCCGTATCTCATACGTCATATTCGTTTTATAATCGGGCGGGGTTGAGATGCTAACCTTGACTGCAGAATACGAACTTCGGAGCCTTATAGACGCCTGCAGGTCAGAATCCGACCTTGACAGACAGGTAGCTGTATTGCATAGAATCAACCAGGGACTGCCAGAACCGCTGCAGCTGAAGATACCGTCATTTCTGACGGACGATTACGTGACAAGGGCACTTGATCTGATTGAAGACAAGATGCCGTGAGGCCGACTATTCTTATCGCCCTGAATTAGCGCAACCTTGCGATAAGCTGATGACTATGATCCAAGTTCACTGATCGATGGTTCTGCCAGCCTGAGCTTCAATTACCATCATCGTGAGACTCGATTTTATCACGGGCATTGAGCGGATTTTTGCAATCACTCGCTTGATGTCCTCTTCGGAATCCGTGTTTATCTTTACTATGAAATCATATACACCAAATACGCCTTTTACTTCCGTGACTTCGGGTACGAGGAGCAGCTCCTTGATAATTGCTTCTTCAAGTCCAAGGTCGCAGTTAACAAGGACATACGCTTCGATGCCCTCGGATTCAGACCCTGGAACAGAGATGGACCTCCTCTTAAAATGTCGGAGTGTGTCCTGGAGTTTCTGGATTATTTCGTTGTCGCTGACCAGCCCTGAGTGCGAGTATGCGTCAATAGTAAAGATCAATGCTTTTTCCAGCGCTTCTACGGCGCCTTCCTTCATGTACGCTTCATTCTCAAGCAACGTCTCTGACATCTCTGCAACTACTGCGCGATTAATAGCCTTTGTAGAGTCGGCGGTAGGTATCTCTGGCTACTGAAAAAAAGCGAAAACGAGCAATAATGCCGGCGCTAAAGCCAGTAAGACATAACAATGCTGTCCGCGATAGTGAACTGGACAACGAATGCGGGTAAGACTGGACCTTTGATTCGGCTATCATGGGTTGTGTTTCTTCATGCGGCACTGGCTTTCCGCCGAATCGATAGCTATTGAAATTCTGACAACTCAGCTGCACCTAACTCCGCTGGTTGTCGCGGGAAGTAGCATTCTGATTGCAGGAGTCGCACTGTTTGCCATTTCACCAGCGCGGGACGGGCGACTGACAGCCTCTGTTTTCAGGTCATGGAAGTACCTGCTGCCCGCTTCCGCGCTTGTTGCACTTGGGGTTTTCACATGGTACGATTCAGTCACGGCTGTGGGGGCTTCTAAGGAAGGCTTGCTGGCGGGACTACTTGAAACTGTAATCATTCTCATCCTCGCAAGGATAATTCTCAAAGAAAAGCTGAGCGGCATAAAGTCCAAAGGCTCGCTCATTGCACTGGCTGGATTCTTTGTCACCGTTATGAGCGCAGGCAGCGCCGAACTCACCGTAACGTGGGGAGACATCGAAACAGTCATTTCTGCCGCATCCTTTGCAGCCGGCATTATCCTGATCACAAAGATGACGAAGGCACATTCAGCTCTCCAGATCACCAGCTCTTCACTGCTTATTTCGGGAATAATGCTCAGCGCAATACTGTGGGTTGGAGGCCCAGAAATATCCGGACCTGACTGGGCGATCCTTATTGCCTTTTCTATTTTGCCGGCTTTGTTAAAAAAAGTCTAACTTACGAAGGAACAACGCATTTCGAGTTAATTCAGGCATGCGATGATAGGATAAAACTCGATAGCAGTTTTTTCAATGATGCCAGGATTGCTAACTAGAATCGATTTGATGTATGTATTAGAAACGACAGAATCCTGCTTTTACTCGATTGTTGTTATCATCGAATAGCCAGAATTGAAATTAGTCGTCAGCGATAGAATTAAGAGACAAGCAGCCAATAGAGTGCTTGCCACGCTTGGCGAAGAGACGATTGCTGTGATCAAGAATAATCTGTCTCGGTCTTATGCCATTTCGTTTGTGGTGGACGACGACTCAAAGTTCTTGCTCGACCAGCTTCATTTCGGGCTGTCGGTAATGATGGGTGAAAGCTCAGCCAATAATATTCTTTCACAGATCACAAGGGAAATAGACAATATCTTGCTTGAGCAGATGCACTAGTGCTCCAAAGCAAACTTAACGCTGAATGGTTCAGGCTTTGTGTAAAAAGTGCATTTTGTTAAGGACTTTTTCAAAAAGGCGCTGACTTAACAGATGGTGGGCTTGGCAAAACTGATCCACCCTCTCAGCTTCTATTGGCGACTATCTTCGGTTTTTCCTGAATCACGGCTAGTACGCGACGTTGTCCGCAGTTGCCGCATCACCGAAACGGTGCTGTCGAGTGCTTTTCTCACGCCTGTCCGTTATTAGCATCCAGGAGCGGCGCTCGAACTCAGCTGGTTTTTGGTAGTGTTTGACCCAAGTCTTCAACCATCGCCGCAAACGCGTCTAGGTCGAAGGGTTTCTGAAAAACATCTACGCCCAATTTGAGCTTCTTGGCCATTCCGTCCAAGGCGTCCAAAGTGTATGCAGTAGCGAAGATGATTTTCTGTTTGGGGCATAAGGACATGATATGCTTTGCCACATCGACCCCGTTCTTTCCTGGCATTCTGAAATCTAGCACTACCAGATCAAAGGGATTTTTCCCATATTTCGAGGAGAGTTCCGATCGCAATCTTTGATACGCCTTATCGAAGGCCGAAATGCATTCTTTACCGTCTCTAGCGAGCACTACCTCATGGTTTCTTGATTCGAGGATCATCTTGTAATAATCTCCTATAACTACTTCGTCTTCAGCAATGAGAATTTTCACTAAATTTCGCTGATCATTCTAGAGCATGGTTTATCTTTTTCACTCCCCGTATGTATCCTCATTTACGTACGGAGTCTTCTAGATTCCTCATGATTACGTTACCATGCACATAGAAGATTGTTGTGTGCTTCTATCATTGTAATTAACAACCACACACACTTCACTTTATCGTGAGCACCGCAATAATTGAGGATAAAGACGTTGTCCGATAGGCCCATAATTAATGAAGACCTGGTCTGGAAAGCGTTGGAGCAAACACTCCAGGTATTGGGAAAGCCGATTAGTGAAGCAGTGTTTCATGATTTGCAATCCCAAACAAATGACGATTCGGGAATTGGCACCAAGCATATTGACTTTAGCATGATATCAGATAGCCTGAACCGATTCTTTGGTAAAGATACTGCTGAACTGATAATGCAGCGTGTAATCCTGAGGGTGGATGAGCTGGCCTCGGTTACCACGGTAGTATAAGGTGTCGTCAAGTTGACGGGTGACACGGAGTATTCTAGATTCCTACCTTCAGCGTTACTTGTTTAACAGAATATTGACTTCCTTGACAAACATGACTTATTTAACAAAGCCCATTTTGCCGTTACTTGCCGGTCTGACCTACGTCGTAGGGCTGGCCAGGATTGGCGCTTCAATGACTTCAACCATAGCCTCATTTTCAATACTGCTGACAGTGGTCTTCCAGCTTATCCTGCTTGCCCTAGGATTTCAGGTAATACTGCCCTCTATCGTGCATATGGCCATAATAGGAGGCATCCTAGGAGTATTTGGGATCCTTTTGATACACAGGAAACAGGGCAATGAATTATTATAAAGAAACGGCCAATGTCATACTGTGAAATGCGATGCCTGCGGCGCCGAAGAGATGATTCCATTCAAGTGCCGGTACTGCAGCGGGGCTTTCTGCTCTGTACACAGGCTTCCGCCGAACCATCAATGCGTTCTACTGCAGGACTTCTTGGAAAGGCCGGCAAGGGATCGCGAATTCATAGAGCGGGTTCAGGGTAAATCAGGCTCGCCGCAGGAAAGAGTAGCGTCGTCGTTCAGGAACGCAGTTATGCTGAGGTTCTCAAAGACAGAGCTTGCGCACCTTATGCTAGGGACGGCACTTGTCACGGCAGTTGGACTGTCGATTAACAATTATAACCTGCGGTGGGATTTTCTTGCTATCTTTATCAGCGCATTCATGGTCCATGAACTAGGACACAAATTCCTGGCACAGATTTACCGCGCCTGGGCCGAATTCAGAGTGATTTTCTATAGTGCGGCGATGACTGCGATATCCATTTTTCTGCCTTTCAAGTTCATTGCCCCCGGAGCAGTCTTTGTAAGCGGAAGCCTCAGTGAAGCCAGGCACGGCAGAGTGTCCTGGATCGGCCCCTTGACCAACCTGGCCATGGGCTCAGGCTTTGTCATAGCATACTTGATCGGCGAAACTGCAACAATTGATTTTCCTTCACAGATCCTTGCTGTCGGAGCAAGGTTCAACGCCTGGGTCGCGTTGTTCAACCTCATACCCTTCATGGGACTGGATGGTTCCAAGATATTTGCATGGAACAAGGCCATCTGGATAATGACCTTTCTCGGGGCAATAGGGCTATTCATTGGCTCGGATCTTATTTCTGGCGGCGGGATGTTGAGGTTTTTTACCGGACTCTTTTCCGGTTCGTGACACCGGTAGACAGTTGGCTGCCAAGAATCTGCATTTAAAGCGCGGGAGGGTCGGCGGGGCATACATTCTGGACTACCACACGGCTCAGGACCACTCCCGGACGAGGCAGATTCCTATTCAAAGGGCATTTCTTGCATTCTTGGATGTCCCGATGCGGTTTCGTGGTCGATTGCGTCGGATCTGAACAAAAACACGACTTTGCATTCGGCGCAGTAAAAGAGCCGGTCTATTTTTTCGATAGTCATACTCGTGCTGGACGATGACATCTAGAATTGCCACCAGCCGGTGAAGCTATAAACACTCTGGATTAACATTATAGACGCACAATGAGAAGAATCTTCACCATCGCGACTTGCTCGTGAGAGCACAAAGTATTTTTCACACCGGTATGGAGTTCAGCAGGGATAGTCATGATAGGGCGACTGGAAAAGCTGCTCGTTATCGCGCTGGTTAGCTCGTCTGCTCTTGGCTGGATAGCCTCGCAGGTATTCCAAATGGAAATGATGTCTTCCATGGCCGAGCCTAACGATGCGATAAAGGCATCTATTTTTGTCGTAGTCTGGACGGCCGGAATGGCAGCGATGATGTTTCCAGCGATTTCGCCGATGGTCTTGCTCTATAACCGCCTCTCAAAGGGTGGCAATGAGTCGCAAAGCATCGTTGTGGAGAGAGGAAATACAGCTCTTAGCGCGAGAATGATGCTATTCATAGGGTCATATCTGGCCGTCTGGTCGCTCACTGGCATCGCGCTCTTGCTGGCCTGGTCCATTCCGGCAGCCGCCCTTGCAGGAATGTTGAGCGCTACCTCTTTTGGCATCTTTCTCGGCTCGATCCTGATGGCCGCCGGGGCATATCAATTCAGCCCGCTCAAGTCGAAGTGCCTTGGGTATTGCGAATCCCCGATGAGTTTTTTCATGAGGCGCTGGAAAAAGGGAGCTGGAGGCGCGCTGTCCATGGGAATGTACCACGGTCTGTACTGCCTTGGCTGTTGCTGGCCATACTTTCTGATAATGGTAGCACTCGGATGGATGAACATCCTGTGGATGGCGCTGTTTGCGGGAATAATCTTTCTCGAGAAAATTTGGTCACGGGGGATATGGGCGGCTAGAATAGCGGGCATTGCCCTAATGATTACAGGTGTGGCTGTCATGGCTGGTCTGGCGAATGTGACGGGGAATCAGATGATGCCCACGACTGATTCTATGACGATGGACGATAACGCGCAGGAGCCGCCGCTAGGCGACCAATCGTCGCAAGCCGGATCTGAAAATTCTATCGATTCTGAAGATCCGACGGAAGACCCAATGAGTGACGAAGGCGTGTCAGGTATGGGAATGTAGGGCGGACCGCAGCTCAGACATGTGCTTAGACGATCAGCGAACTATCGCTTGTTAATACTGCGCCTGTTTCAAGACGCTACTTTTTATAGACAGGCGCTGAAAACTTGATATCAGCGAAATGGGAGACAGGGACGACTTTTTTGAGACCTTTTGCCGGGGAGTGCTCGAGAAGGATCACTTTATTCGCTTTGCTGCAATCTCGAACCACCTAGGCCACCTGGTGGCCGCCTCGTACAGAAAGGACCTCGTTCCGTTGATGACACAGGATGAAACTGCGCGCTATTCGGTTCAGGCCGCAATACGCGCCGCTACCCGGGAAGCCTTTGAAACAAAGATAGGTGAGCTGCGGTTTTCAATAAGCCGCTACTCGAAACTCGTACGGGCCACTGTTCCAATCAAGTCAAGCGGCAAGAACAAGTTCCTTCTATTGCTGTCGTTCGACGTGGATGCCGAGGCCGACTCTATAATAAACAAGAAGGTATTCCCGTACATCATGGACAACAAGGACTATTTCCTGTAGTCCTATGACATCAAGTCAAGGACCAGTTTCAGTTCTGAAATCTCTTTATCGATCGCGTTCCGGTCCCCCTGGTCGTTGCACGCCCTGAGCAGGACTTCGCACGCATCGATCTCTGCCAGTACGATGTCTTTCTTGTCCAGGCAGAGGGTATGGAAACCATCCATGAACTTGTACGCCACCCTCCTGTTTTTCTCTCCACAGGTTCTTGCCTCGACAATCGTGCTTGCTTCTTCCTCAATGTTCATGCCGTCATGCACTCCTGAAGCATCCTTTTTGATTGCAGGGGAAGAGAATTCAGCCGAGAGCTGCACGTCGGGCAGACATGTGATGAATTTTCCTTGATGACCGTGGCGCACCAGTAACATTGATTGCAGATGGCAAAACGCATTTGAAATCGCTTTTGATCATGAAAACGCGGATAGTCTTGCATTTCTGATCACTGGAATGTCATATGATTAAAAAATAGCGGTGCTGAGTACTAGAACAAAGTTACGGACTCGGTAGACTCGCCTTCGATCTCGATTGAAAAAATGAAATCGGATATCTGCAGCATTAGAATAGCTACAGATACCTATTGCTTATGCCGCGCCTACGTTTACCGATGCTACTGCCGCGCTAGCCTTGCCTGCCTGTACATTCAGGGTATAAGCTAGACCGCTGTCAATTGCATTGATCCCCGCTGGCTTGGCCAGGTAAATGAACACCGCCTGACCCTGTAACAGTGATATGGGGCCCGTTGCCTGCGTGAATTGTTCTTCTCCTGCAGTTGATGCTCTAACATCAATTGTTCCCAAGGTGTCATCGAACTTTAGTTCACTCTGTACGTTGGCTGCGGTAGCAACTGTGGAGGTATTATTGTAGTACCAGGAAGCCACAGGAATCGACTGACCTCTGATTGTTATCTTTTGGACGGCCACGGCCTTTCCGCCAGTGTTCTGAACAACAAATCCAGCCACGGACGACGTGCCGTTAGGCGATACCCAAATGTGTGTGTTGGAGACTTGTATTGCTTCGTTTTCAGTGTTGGTTTGGAACAACGATCCTCCAAAGAAAATTACTCCCGCTGCCAGGACTACTGAAGCAATCAGGATGATGAGGGTCGTAATTACGCTGCCAAGACCTTTTCTCTTTCTGAACTGTACGGCCATAGTGAGAGTAATCGTGCATGTGAATATGAGCTGGTTGTCCGATTAGTCATTCTACTCTGGAATAGCTACCCAAGTTTCGATGCCAGAATGGATAGCGGCGCGACGAGCACCGCACAACGCTTTTGCGTTGCTCTTCGCGCAGCGATAGGCTCTGGGCGCCTGACTCCGCATATCGGGTAATGACTACACCACATTATCAGCTACATTCGTACCAGCGGCTACTTTACACTACAGAACTATTTTTATCGTACGTGATGTTAGTCTACTAACGTTGTGAAAAAACGCAGTAGTCTTGATATTATTTCTACGATCCTGGAAGCTGCGAACGGAGGGATTGGCAAGACGAGGCTTTTGGAAAAAGCCAACCTTACGACTTCCCAGTTCAGGAAGTACATTGATCTATTGACTGCAAAGAAGCTTCTTGCTGAAAATAATGCTACTGGTCATCCCTCATACCGGACCACCGAGCTGGGAATGCAGTACGTAACACTTTACAGCGCGATAAAGTCGACACTTTACCTTAACGCGTGATAACAGAACGCTTCAATTTCAGTCCGCGACTGCTTGATTCAAATATCCCCGCCAGAACCTTTCCTACGATGGTTACTTCTGGCAAGATAACGACTAACTTTGGCGAAATCGGACTAGAGTTTTTTCCCGACGCTGCTCCAAAAACAGTAGAGAACTTTAAGAAGCTTGCAAAGACGGGATTTTATGACGGGCTTGTATTCCATCGAATCGTTCCTGGTTTTGTGATACAGGGAGGAGATCCGAATACCAAGAGCGAGTCAAACAGAAGCCGATGGGGAACTGGCGGCCCCGGCTGGACTGTCAGCGCAGAATTCAACAAGAACAAGCATGCTAGAGGAGCGTTGTCAATGGCAAGGTCTCAGGATCCGAACAGTGCGGGATCGCAGTTTTTTATTGTGCTTAAGGACTCGAACTTTTTGGACGGCCAGTATACGGTATTTGGCAAGGTTACTTCGGGTATGGATACCGTGGACAAGATTGCAGGGCTGAGGACGGATTCGAGCGACGCACCGGTGAATTCCGATCAGGCAAGGATGTTAAAGGTCGCAGTCAGCGACTAGTCTTTGCCTATCCCTGCCATTACGGCCCTTACCATGGCAACCCAAGCGCTCTTGTTGTTGCCCTCATTTACCCCGAGCATCTTGCTTACCGTTAGCCCGTCGTAGAGTGCTACAAAAGCCGATGCCAGACCCTTTGCATCCACATCTGGACTGACAAAGCCATTTTCTACCTGTCTGTTCAGGTGGTCCACCACCGCATCGTAGACCTTTAGCCTGTGCTCGTACATCGCCCTTCGCAGCCTTGGATTGCGGGTGGATTCGACAACCATCTCGAGCATGACCTTGTCATTACCCTGTTCAAGTTCCTGGAATTCCTCGAAAAAGCGCTCGGCATCAACGAAAAGATCCTCCCTCCGCGCGAAAACAGTAGAGTTTTGCCTTTCTTTCATGACCTTCAGATAATGCTCGCAGATGGCCAGGAAAAGGTCCTCCTTGCTGTCAAAGTAAAGATAGATTGTGCCCTTGCTAAGATCCAGTCTTTTCGCGATATCCTCCATCTTGGTCCTGTCAAAGCCTGTCTGCGCAAAGCTGATTATGGCGGCCTGGATTATTTTTTCCCTGACACCTGACTTGTATTCGACGTTAACCTTTGGCATTATTCCGTACTTAGGCCTATCTCAAACAGGCTAATAAAGATAACTGACCCGTCAGTCATTTTTGAGTGTGTGTCGTCTGTTATTCCCCAACTATTACATGGGTATGATGTTCCGTGTGATGCCTGTCTGCCTCTTCCTTTGTCAGGAATTCCTTGGCACAGTCCAGACACCGAAAGGTCCCTGATTCGTACTCGGACATTGCTTGGCAATAGGTTTGTCTTGCTTGCTAATAAACAGGATAGAATCTTTTATTAGTTAAAGTATGGTAGCCCATCGTGAAAAGCGATCGATTGGGCATAGACTATGAATTCCTGCATCAATTCTGCTCTTATATTTTGGCGACAGCTAGGTCTGTAAGGTGGGCTGGAGTCGTGAACAAAAACGGCGTAATCATTGCCCAGCAAACAAGAGAAGGAACGAAGCTCCTTCTGACAGAAGAGGAGAACGAAGAATATGCCGCCAGCGCGATAGCACGTCAAAAAACCAGAGGCCGATACGACTCGAAAATAGGCAAGATGCGCTACGCGTTTGGGAGGTATGAAAAGTTGCACCGTGCCACCATCCCCATAGACGAGAACCATTACCTGCTAGTCACGATCGATGTCGAAGAGCGAAACTTTGATGCACTCATCACCGAGCGGATGATGCCATTGATTGAAAAGCATCGAAACCGATTCGTTAGAATGGACGACTCGATATGAGTCCAGTTGGAAGAGATTTGGACACGATCTGGAGAAATTATTTTTAAAGCGGCAGGCAACTTGCTTGTCATGAAGAAAAGCATTATAGCCGCAATAATCGTTGCCGCTGTCGCGGTACCTGCCCTTGCATACGCTGCCTCGCCATTTTTCATAAACACCACTGTCGACGAACCAGCACCAGTCGCTACGACTGATGACGATGTAACCAATCAAGGGGGATCGATGGAAGAGAAGGATGAAGGCATGACCGATAATGGGGACTCTATAACAAAAGACGAACCTGCGATGGCTGACAAGGAAATATCCGGCAACTTTGTTGGCGTCGGTGATGGCATACACGATTCCAGCGGGCTGGCCAAAGTCATCCCGGTTGACGGAAGCTCTGTCCTCCGACTAGAAGACTTTAAGTCTACCAATGGCCCTGACCTTTACGTGTACCTGTCTACCGACAAACAGGCTTCCGACTTTGTCGACCTGGGACGCTTAAAGGGAAACATTGGCAACCAGAATTACGACATTCCAGAGGGCACCGATCTATCGAAATACGATACAGTCCTGATATGGTGCAAGCAATTCTCGGTGCTCTTCGGAAGCGCAGAGCTTGCAGGAAACGAATCGGCCTAGATCCTTTTCCTGTACGAAGGATTGTCCTCAAGAGCTTCCCTGTATGCCCGATTGGTCAATCCATCTGCCTCTTTATTTTCTTCCCTGGGGACCAGGCGGAATTCGAGATTTTTGAAGGATTCTTTCAGCTCCCTTGCCTTGCGATAGAGCGGAAGAATTCGCTTGGACTTTACCTTGAACTGGCCATTAAGCTGGCTAATGACGAGTTTGGAATCGCCAACTATCCTTATGGCGTTGGAATCAAGATTGTTGGCGGCGAGCCATTCTAGTGCCTTGATAAGGGCAGTGTACTCGGCGACATTATTCGTCGAATCCTTGGAAAACGGTTCACCGGCAATTCCGTAGCCGCTATGAATTGTACTTCCCTGGCTTTTTACCACGAACGCATAACACGCGATCCCTCCGGGATTAACCGGCTGGCAGAGCCCATCAAAGTAGACGTCAATCAACTTCTGATCAATACTGTACTCGATTATTTATCAGAATTGTCGATCGCGTCATTTGCCTCGTCCCTGGCTTCGCCTGTAAGGTTCTGTACAACCGGGTTTTCGCCCACCTTCTGCGCTCCCTGCCAGAGCCCGGAAAAGAATGTCTGCCATCCAAGCCCGATGATCGCCAGAATCACAACTCCAATGATGATCCAAGTCAGGACTCCCATGATGGAACTTTGAGCTCTATCGCAATTAAGAATTATGGAGCATGACTTCATTCCTATCAGCTAAAGTAGAGTAACTGATAAATTTGGCAACTGTCGAGGTTTTATCTGGACTTTACTACATGCAGGGCATGACGCTGTCAGAATCGAAATACTCGGACAAGACCAAGACAGAATTAATAGGGGAAGTATCGCGCCTGGAAAAACAACTGAAGTCAGAAAGCGACGAGAACGCGCTGCTGAGAAAACGACTAGCGATTTACAAGTCGATAAAATAAAAAGGAATGGGAGAGCTAACTGCGAGCTAGCTCATGAAGAAGGTGACCTGCACGGTCATTGAGATCTGCTGTTGGCCTGGCAGGATAGGTGTCGATGCGCCGTTGGCTTCCGCTGCAAAGTCCTTGTAGAAGACAGGGAAGAACACGTCGTTCAGGTTAATCGACTTTACTCCCGAAACGTTCATGTCGACTGCATCTGCTGCCTTGTCTGCACGGCTCCTCGCATTGGTTATCGCCTTCTCTATGAGGCTGTCGCGGATCTCTTGCTGCCTCTCGTCCGAGACAAAGAAGTACGCGCCGCTCACGTTGTTGGCTCCGGCTGCTACCGTAGCGTCGATGACCTTACCTACGTCTTCGTCTGCATCCAGCGTTACGCTAAGGCTGTTGGAAGCTCTGTATCCGGTAATCTCGTTCTTTGGAGCGCAGTCTGGAGGCTGTGGGTAGATTTCAATGCACGGGGGAGATCTGTATTCATACGTCGGGTACACACTGTACCAATTGGTACTTATCTGATCATCCGTGATCCCAAGTGCCTTCAACGCTGCTATCACTTTCGCCATGAGTTCTGCATTCTTCTGTGCTGCTTCCTCCGCAGTCGCACCATCGGTATCGACACCAATGGTCACTGTGACTTTGTCAGGGTCAACCTTGACTGTTGCTGTTCCTGATGTGGTCACTACCGACTTTACTGTGTCCTCAATCTCCTGCTCACAGACTTCGGCTCCGGTTGGACACTCAAGGTCCACTGGCATTGGATCATCCGGGTTCTGTTGTGCTGCGGCACTTAACATCTGGCCGCCGGTTATGCTGGCGCCAACGAGGCCGATTGCAAGAAGTCCTGCAACCAGCGCAAGCTTGCGTCTGTTGTTTGCCTTTTGTTCAGACATTTTCGTAATTAGTTAATCCGATGACTTAGGTAAGCCTAGGTTTCAGAACACGCGAATCATGGCCGTTCGCCGTTTCAGAACACGCTCGATTTCGACTTGCAGCGTATTTTAAGCCGTACTTAAGTCGTCATTAGCAAAATTCTTGTAGTTTATGACATTAATATATAGAATATACCAAATCAATTACAAATTTTGTATTGGTCTGGCAGGGCACACCACGGAGTCGGCCCTTCATTGGGACTCACTTGGAACGGTGTCCTCCTCGCCAGAACACGACCACGTGACCGTTCTAAACTATAGTATTAAGATGTAAACCTCCGCTACTAATGGCAACAAAAGGTTGCATGGTGAAGATGGCGAGATATTCGATGTTTGGTATGGCAGGTATCGGCATAGCGGCGGCAGTAGGTTTCGTGTTCGCACTGGGTTCTCTTGGTAACACTTTGCCCAGGGATCCAACATCGGAATTAGGTCCTGGGATATTCGAGGAAAGAAACGGCACCCTGCCGGTACCACTCGCTCTTGCTGCGACTCAGGAATTAAAGAAGTTTACTTCGGCCGCTGAACTTAAGACCTTCCTGCTAGGACTAGAACAGCTTCGTGGCGCGGACAAGACTATGTTTGGTTCGTCTTTGCTTAGGTCTGAACAGACCTTCGAGTTCGCCCTGACCCATGCAGAAGATTTCGCAGCCGCTCCTGCACCACAAGCACAGCTAGAAGTACAGAGTGAAGCCGGGGTTGATTTTGATCGTACGACTTACTCTACCACTAATGTCCAAGTCGAAGGAGTAGACGAGCCTGACTTTCTAAAGAACGATGGTAAGTACGTATACATCCTTTCGGGTGACAGGCTTACTATTGTTGATGCGTATCCGCCGGAGAATGCAGATATCGCTGTCAAGATAGCCCTGGACATACAGCAGGGCCAATACTTGCAGAACATGTTCCTTAACAACAATACCCTTGTCATATTCTATCAAGAGTACGGCGAAGACTTTGTCATTCAGGAATACGACTTTGCCCCACAACCAATATACTCACCAAAGACTCATGCTCTGATCATGGATGTTTCTGACAGGGAGAAACCTGAAATAGTAAAGGACTTTGAGATTAGCGGCAGCTACAATAATGCTAGGATGATCGGCGATAACGTCTACTTGATTACGGCAAGCGACCTTTATGACTATCGACATCCGGTCCTGCCAAAGGTAATGGAATCATCGCGTTTGATAGTCGCGCCAGAAGTCTACTATTTCGACAACCCCGAGCTGTATTATGCCTTCAACACGGTAACATCGATAGACTTGGCGAATGTCGATGATGACGCTCTAGAGTCCAAGAGCTTTATGATGAATCCGGGTGCGACTCTGTACGTATCAGAAAACAATATCTACATCGCGTATCAGAAGAATCTGCCTTATCCGTATTACTACGAGACCAACACCAGGGACAGGTTCTTTGAGGTTATCGTGCCGGAATTGCCCCAGTCCGTGCAGCAAGAGATAAAAGAAATCGAAGCCGACAGCTCGCTAAGCCCGTCGGAAAAGTGGGACAAGGTTTCAGAATTATTGCAGGACACCTACAACAGGATGTCAGAGGGCGAAAAGAATGCGCTCTTCTCCAGAATACAAGAATCGCTGCAAGAATACGATGCTCGCATCTTGGAAGAAACTCAGAAGACGGTGATACACAAGATAGAGATAGGTTCCGACGGCTCGATCAACTATGAATCACGTGGAGAAGTGCCCGGTGGACTGCTGAACCAGTTCTCGATGGATGAGGATGGAAACAGGTTCCGTGTTGCAACTACTTCAGAGTACTGGTCTCCCCACGGTGGCTCGGTTCTCCATAACAATGTCTATGTCCTCAACGAGGATATGGAAATTGTCGGCGAGCTCGAGCAGATAGCCAAGGGCGAATCTATCTATTCTGCGCGCTTTATGGGCGACAGGCTGTATCTGGTGACTTTCGAGCGCATAGACCCGTTCTTCGTAATCGACCTTTCAGAAGACGATCCAAAAGTCCTGGGAGAACTAAAGCTGCCAGGCTATTCGAATTACCTCCATCCTTATGACAACGACCACGTGATCGGAATAGGCAAGGAAACCAAAGAGAACCAGTACGGAGGCGTGGAGATACTTGGAGTCAAGCTGGCTCTATTCGATGTTTCTGATGTGGAAAAACCCAAACTGGTGGATGACTTTGAGATAGGTGGCAGCGGCACCGATTCTGAAGTGCTATACGACCACAAGGCGCTCCTCTTCGACAGGAGCAAGGACGTGCTCTCAATCCCAGTTTCCATCTTTCCGGATTATGCAGAACCCCGGTACGCCGATGATGGGAGGTACATCCAGCCAAAAGTGTGGCGCGGGTTCTATGTATTCGGAGTGGATCCGGACTCGGGCTTTAAGCTGAAGGGACAGGTCGAGCACTTTAACGACGTGAACGACTACTATTATGGCTACGGAGTGCAGGGAAGCCGGTCGTTCTATATCGAAGACGTGCTGTATACAGTGACACTCAATAATCTGATAAAGATGAATGACCTCTCTGACCTGAACGAAATCGGCCAGCTGAAAATTGGGACCACTGGAGATATAATACCTTATCCCTCTCCGCTGGAAAAAGGCAATGCTACGGAAAGTTCTCCACCGCAGCAGCAATAGGCCGCACGTAACATTAGCATTGCCAGCGGCGCGGCTAGAGAGTTAGCTGGCGCGGTTCAAAGCACAAGTAATAGATAACTTTGTCAGATTTTTCAAATCAATAATAAGATTAGGCACGTGACTGCGCATTGAGATAATGTCTGAAGTAGACAATTCGACACTGGTCGAAAGCGCGATGGAAATGCAGCCAGTTGAACCACCTCAAGAAGCTGTGATCACAGAACCAACAACCGCTGAAATACCGACAACAGTATCAAACCAGGAAGCGATGACTGCTCTCACGTTGAGCCGTGTAAAAAGACAGTCAAAGCAAATAGAGAATGTTACCAGGCTGCTGGGTCAGCTTGCATCTCAATTCAGGGGGCTTGACAAGAAACTATCAGGGCAAAACAGAACAGTCGGGCAACAGGTCAGGCAGTTGCAGGTTCAGATCAAAGTGCTCCAAAAGCAGGTCGCTCGGATAAAGACCAGCGCTGCTGCCACCAAGAGAAGGGCGGGCAGGAAGAAAGCAAGAAAGAGCAAATCCAGAAGAAGGTAATTCGAGCAACTACTGCGTTAGGCGCCTAGACACAAGTGGACGATGGAACGTGGAAGCTTTATCAAGCTGCCAGCTTCGATTCTAGCATTCAAAGGGAACTCGCTGCCTTTGTTGAGCGAACTATCTTTTGATAGTCGCGCCTTTAATCTCGCTCAAGAAGCCGAGAAACGTGATCTCGTGTTCTTTCTGGCATTTGGTACATAGGAGGATACTGGTTTGTGCATTATTACCTCCTACCACCCGATCAATATACTCTATGGTTTTTCCACAGGTACACTGAAATTTCCTTGGAGCCAAACGGAAGAGTGAATGCCCCACCTGCTCTTATATCTTTACGGTGCGATTCAACTTTGATGTAATTCCATCGATCGATACAGAACATCTTGTTTTGAAGTAGCGTTTCGTTAGGTTCCCCCGTTCATTCTCTTGTCGTACGCCTCGATTATCTTTTGTAGCGCGTCGTCTTCTTCCTTTACTGCTGCAAGAAATTCTTCAAGGAAACCATACTGCTTTACCTTGACGATCATCTGCCCAAAGGCCTCGTTGTGTTCCTGTTCAAGCTGAACCACTTTTGAAGCCAGTGATTTATCAATCGCCGACCTGACTAGTATTTGCTGAATAAGCAGACGATTGTAGCGGCTTGAAGCAAAGAACCGCCTAAAGACATTCATCCGTTCCTGATTGCCAGCTCTCTGAAACTCATCCAGAGTGGGAAGCTGAAACAAAGTTGTCACGCGAGATACACGCCAGCAATGAGATATGAACATGCCGGTATTCTCTTTCCGTGTGAATCCCCGGTCCTGGACGACCCTAGGGCTTACCGCGCACCGCATCATGCAGCCAACTGCAGATCCGTGCGTATGGAAAAACTTTCTGTTTCGGTTGCCCGTGCAGAATCGAAGGAGAGAACAAGATTATTATCCGCGCACCTGTTCGCTTGAGTGTGGTTAGTGCTCGGAAAAGAGAGTCCACCGAGACAAGCAGTTTTGGAGTTTCAAAAAGAGAAGGCCACGATTCTTCAAAATTCTATGGTCGCAAGCTATATGCTAATCGATCAAGCGCGTCCACTGCTGGCCAGGTGCCTGAAAATGCGGTTCCTTCAGAATGCCTTGACAGGATATTATGCAAGAGCAGCGAGAAGATGGACGAGATACCAGATTCATGCGTGCATCTAGCGGTTACCTCTCCTCCCTACAACGTCGGCAAGACGTACGATAAGGACCTGACACTGGATGATTACAGGCAGCTTTTGAAAAAAGTTCTTTCGGAGGTATTTAGAGTACTAGTGTCAGGCGGAAGGGCGTGCATCAACGTAGCCAACCTGGGACGCAAGCCGTACATTCCCCTCCATCACTACATTATCGAAGACATGCTTGGCATGGGCTTTTTGATGAGGGGTGAGATCATATGGAACAAGGGGTCAAGCGCAGGCACATCAACAGCCTGGGGCAGCTGGAAATCGGCAACGAACCCGTCCCTAAGGGACACCCATGAATACGTACTGATTTTCTCAAAGGGATCCTATGGTCGCGGTGGAAAGGCCGCGAAGGATACAATAACCAAGGATGAATTCCTAAAGTACACCAAAAGCGTCTGGGAATTTCCTGCTGAATCGGCCAAGCGGACTGGACACCCCGCGCCATTTCCCGTAGAGCTGCCCTACCGATGCATCCAGCTTTACAGCTTTGAAGGCGACGTTGTCCTTGACCCGTTCTGTGGAATCGGCTCGACATGCGTAGCAGCCAAAAAGGCGGGAAGGCACTTTATCGGCTATGATAACAACGAGTCGTACGTGGAAGAGGCAATGAGGAGAGTCCAATCGTTCAAACGCGAGTGATTCTCCCAAAGAACAAATATGCCACACGACAAATCAATAAGACATGCAGCAAGCTGAAACCGTGTATCTGAAATACCATGACCTGGAGGACATGCTCAAAGTAATAATCTACTCTGCCCAGTCGATGCTGGGAGTCGTCCCCATGCTATACTACATAAATTACAATGGCAAGCACGTCCTTTTTCTCCAGACAGGAACGGTGGGCGGGCTGACGATTCATTACGTTGTTCAGAACGAAAAACCTACAAGGAAATTCATACAGCTAAAGAGGCTGTCGGGAGACTATACCTTCGTCGAGGGCATTGGCTCTGATGCCCAATCACTATATGTCCCGGTCCTGAATCTGGAAAAATCAACGCTCGCTTTTCCCATCCAGAACTAGTTGCGCAAGCGCATGGACTAGACACTACAAGAAAGGTTTTAGGGCAAACCAAACGAATAGTGCACATCAGACCGAAAAAGCGGCGTATCAAAAAGCAGCGGCCTGCAAACGACGTATCGAAAGAAGAGATCGACACGTTGTTCGACGCGATCAAGAACCATGAGGGCTATCCAAGACTGAAGGATCTCAACGGAATGGTTCCCGCGCTTGCGCCGATACAGGTCACCGTCGCGTTGCGTTATCTTCAGAGAACCGGGGCAGTGGTAATAGACAACGACGGGTACATAGTTTGGACACGCCAGGATAGGCCTGACTTGACGCTTGCCGAAGTAGCAGATCTCAGCGACGAGTTCAGACGATTCGCAGATTCCTCAAAACAATAGCGCACAGGAGGACTCTGACCGATGAAATGAATCAACAAATCCAATGGCAGCGCGACGTTTTATTACATGGTTTTTATGTTGGCAGGTACGACTGTCAGCTGCTGCGACAAGTAATGAAAAAGAAAGCCATCACCTCAGATCAGATGTACAGGATAGAAGAAAACGGACACACCCTAATCGGTATGCGCCGGTTTCTGATGATGGAAAACGCCGGCCACGGTATTGCTGATCTTGTAGTCGGTAGGTTCAAAGGAAGTTTGAAGAACAAAAGGATCATTGCAGTCTGCGGCACGGGCAACAATGGCGGCGACGGATTCGTGGCTTCGCGGCACCTTGCAGGGTACGGGCCGAAAATCCTGGTGCTACTACTAGGCAACCCGTCTGAGCTGAAAAGTGAAGAAGCCCGCCTCAACTGGAGCATGATAGAGAAAATGGACTCGATCGAGATCATTTTCGGCAAGGAGCTGACCGCTGATACACTGAAGCGAATTCGAGGTGCCAACATCATTCTAGACGGAATATTTGGCACAGGCATCAAGGGCGACATACGGGAACCCTACGCTTCTGCCATAGATGCGATAAACGATAATGCGAAGGCATATGTTATCGCGATCGACGTCCCTTCGGGTTTTGATCCGAATACTGGCAAGATACATGAAAAATGCGTAAGAGCAGATGTCACCATTACCTTTCACAGGCTGAAGGTCGGCCTCGCCACAGGCAGAAAATACACGGGGCCCGTCCACGTTGAATGGATAGGAATACCTCCGGAGGCCGAGAAAGGCATAGTATGACACCGCGAGTTGTCCAGCTCTTGGTTGGTCAGATGGCCAACTTTACATATATAATCGCCGACGAGGAAAGCGAGGAGGCCGCAGTAATCGATCCTTCATGGGATCTCGACAGCGTTTTTGGAACTCTGAAAAGAAATGGCTGGAAGACAAGGTACGTAATTAACACTCATACCCACTTTGATCATGTGCTTGGGAACGAGCAGGTCTCTGAAGTGACTGGAGCCAAGATAATCCAGCACGAAAATTCAAGGCTAACCAAGGACATTTCTGTCACTAATGATGACAAGATTCAGATCGGAGGCATCAAACTGAGCGTCCTCCACACTCCGGGACATTCAGAGGACAGCATGTGCCTGTTGCTGGACGGGCAGCTAGTATTTACCGGCGATACGCTTTTTGTCGGAAACTGCGGAAGAACCGACCTGCCCGGAAGCGATCCTGCAAAAATGTACCACAGCCTCTTTACACTGGCAAGGCTCGATGACAAGCTGACCGTGTATCCGGGTCATGACTATGGCTCTACCCAAACTTCAACGATAGGGCAGGAAAAAAAGACGAATCACGTGCTACGGCCAAGATCCGAACAGGAATTTCTAAGATTCATGGCTGGTGACTAGATGCCCGGCGAGATCGGTTCCTCGCTCGGGAGAGACACTCTACGGCAGTTTGCCTCGAAGAATCCGATTTTCGTGTGCGTTATTTCCTACACCGCAACAAGCGAAATTCCAGGCATCACAATTGCTGGCGCTGCTCCTGAAATCATCCAGTATACTTCACCTGCTGACGCCGAGTTTCTCTACTACGGCCGCTGCAAATGCATTAGTTCCGTACCTGCAACACCTGACGGCAAGCCGTCACCAGCCCTTATCACACGAACCGCGCTTCGGCTTGGAAACATCCCTGCCCTTGTTGTAGATGCGGGATCCAAAGTAAAGCCCTCCATTCCCCTGATTTCGCTGGGCCTCTCTCCCGGCGAAAATATCGAGCTGCACGACGCGATGTCGCTTTCAGACGCAAAGCGGGCCTTGGATCATGGGCGAGTACTCGGCAAGGAGCTGGCCAAACTATCCGACATGATAGTCATTGGTGAAAGCATACCGGCTGGTACCACCACGGCGTTAGCCGTTCTAGTCGCTCTTGGCGTGGACGCGAAATTCAGGGTAGGCAGCAGCATGCCTACCAGTCCTCACGAGCTCAAGAACAAAGTAGTTTCCAGTGCGATGAAGCGCGCTGGCATAAAAGCCGGGGAGGTCGGATCTCCGCTGGAAGCCATTTCTTTGTTTGGCGACCCAATGATGCCTGCGCTGGCAGGAGTCGCAGAGGGGGCCTTGTCCGAAGGTGGCAAGGTCATGTTGGCCGGGGGTACCCAAATGGCCGTGGGGCTGTCAGTGCTGAAGATGAGAGGCATTCCAATGAGAAAACTCTGCGTCGGTTCAACCACATACATTGCTAATGACGGGACTTCAGACCTTCCGGGCCTCATGAAGCAGATCGCGCCCGGGGTGCCCTTACTCTACTGCGATCTGCACCTGGATCGATCAAGAAAACCGGGTCTACGGGCGTTTGCGGAGGGTTTCGTTAAGGAAGGAGTCGGCGCCGGGGGCGCTTCCATTACCGCCATGCTGGGCCCGAGAAGAATAACCGGTAAAAAGTTCCTCAAGGCATTGGAAAAGGAATACGAATCCTCGATTGAGGCTGCTTTCAATCGTAAGGCTAGTAGCTTATGACGTCCTTGACTCCTGCAAACATTTGAGACATTATCTGTTCTTGCAGTTTATTCAGATAGGACTTGAGAGCAATCCCATAGCTGGGGTTTGTGTTCTGCTGGATAGAGTTTACCAGATAGGGCGCCATCCTGCTCGATACCTTGATACGGAAAGTTGTTTTGACGTTTCCGTCCTGAGAGATAAAAAGCTCGTTTCTTATTCCTGCAGGAGCTAGCTGTCTGGCCTTTGAATCAATCGCGGCGTACAGCCCGACGAGAAAGTCCGCCCTTGCGCCCACTTCGTTTCCACTTTCCATTGTGATATCGTAAGTAGCTGCTGGTTCATTCTTTTCCATTCCGCTCCTTTTCATTCTTTGGATAAAAACTGCAAATGGAGCTCTAATTCACTGTCTGCTCATCATACCTTGATTTGTAGTTTTCTCGAAAGGTACTTGCTAGTTGGGTCCACGAATCGCCAATACCTCTGCGCAGATTGGGCGATGCCGATTCTTGTAGTTGCCACGATGTGGTCGGCTCTGACCCCATACTCGATGTGAAGCTCCGAGTCCGGGCTGGTCATATCAACGCCGTTCTGAAGTGAAGTGATGTCCAGAGCCTGGGTGAGCCTTCCGGGCCCGGAAGCAATCAGCATGCGATCGGATACCCCACGCAACTTGCTCATGATCTCGATTCCTTGCACCGGCTCTAGGGCGCGTATCAGGACCGCGCCAGCCTTTTCATTTCTGGATCTGGCAGAAACGTTCACGCAGAAATGGTTGCCATAGACAAAATACACGTATGCCCTTCCAACATCTCCAAACATCACCCCGTTTCTAGGAGTCGGCCCCATCCGCGCGTGACTCGCCGCGTCGTTGCTATGTCCATAGGCCTCTGTCTCTATTATCCTTCCGGAGACTCGAACTGTCCTGCCTTGCATCCTGGTCTTTCGCATTAAAATGGTCCCAATCAGACTTCTTGCCACGTCCGCGGTGGGTCTGGAGTAAAACTGAGTACCCGGACAGTTATTCACAGGTAATCCTCCATCGAGGTTCCATCCGATTCCTTGACCTCTTGCGCCAGCCGTTTGAGGTCTGATTCGAGCACAGAAGTCAGGCTCTTCCTGTATATCGCCGCAGCAGGATGGATCGTAAGAAAATATTTCTGACCTGACTTTTCTACTATCTTGCCTCTATTGGCGGTTATCGAATCACCTCCAAGCAGGGAAGAATATGCAGTTCGGCCCAGCACGCAAATGACCTTTGGCCGTATTAATGCAATCTGCCTGTCTAGGTAGGCGCGACATGCAGCTACTTCATCTTCTTCAGGAACCCTGTTGTCGGGCGGACGGCATTTGACAACGTTAGTTATGAAAACCTGGGATCTTTCAATGCCCGCCTTCTTCAAGAGTTCATCCAGGACTTTTCCCGCCGCCCCAACGAAAGGCCGGCCTTTTTCGTCCTCACTTTTCCCCGGAGCCTCGCCTACGAACATTATCTTTGCCGAAAGCTGACCTTCTCCGGGGACCGCGTTCCTTCTGGTTCTTGCAAGCCTGCACATCGGACAGCCCACCACCTCAGCTGCAACCGCTTCAAGCGAATCCTCAGAAGGCTTCTCTGACGAGACCGGCAGATCACTCACCTCGCATCCTTCTGTGGCTCATGGCTCTTTTCTTCTTTTCTTTATGATCCATATCACGATAAGCGCAAGGCCTGCAACAACTGCAAAGAGAGAGTATACGTACGCGTTCGTGACAATGAAACATTTCTCTTGAAGTTCCACAAGCGATTGCTGCGTGAAGACCTGTTCGTCGGCCCTGCCAAGAGTCGCTAGGCACGACACTCCCTCAAAGTTAAGGTATGTCGCTGTGGCGCCACTTATCCCAAGGACTATCAAGCCAACGCGAAGATACCGGTCATCCGACCTGCCCATGGTCCGCATTACTTGTTCCCAGACCTGAGCTGGCGGATGATTTCCAGTATTTCGTCTGCATCGTGGGCTTCAGGATTGATTTCGAGGTACATGTTCAAGACCTTCAACGCCCCATCAGAATCGCCTCCTTCCAGCAACATTATTCCCTTGTCTCTGATGGCATCAGGGTTGTACCGGTCTATTGCCAGAACCATTTCATTTGCCTTGGCGTATTTGTCTACATCCTGAGCATCGTGATAGCTTCCCTTGAGATTGTTCAGCATCCTTGTTATCACCTGAGCTGGCGTCGATTTCTCGACGAGGGCGTGCGTTAGCGGAATGTTCTGCCGCGGGTATGTCTGGTCAAGGAGTGCCTTTAACGAATAGTCGTCCATGATTCTGCCGCCATTGAAGGGGTCCACTATGATTTCGCCGCTGTTGTCCTCCAGGACATGCTTTAGGAGAAAATGGCCGGGGAAGCTAACAGGATGCATCTTAAAGTTCACTACCAGGGCTGTCCTCATGTATATGATACAGAGAGTGATGGGAATCCCTATTTTTCTTTCCAGGACTATATTCAGATAGCTGTTAAGCGGATTGTAATAGTCGTCCGTGTTGGGCTTGAATTTCTGAATGTTGAATAGATACTCGTTTAGTTTTTCAATTATCAGGGTCGGACGCCTTATGCTGGCGCTCTTTTTCAGAATTTCTTCGACCTGACCTCCCATCACTTCGATCTTTGCTATATTGGCGTTTATGTCAAGTTCAGGGTAAGCAAGAACTCTTGCCATGTGAAGGGCATATTCCGCCATTCGCCCGGTATCATCAGATGAGGTAATGTTCTTTGCAACAGTGCTGTTCCATTCCGATAACAAAGAATCGATGTTTCCGGCCACTTTTATACATGAATCAGCCCGCGATGATATATTTATGTCAATCAGGAAATCCCCGCAGTCATCTGCTCAACAAATAGAGTATCATAAAATCGACATTTTCTGATAATAACTTGAGGTGCTGAGGAAATCAAAATACGGCATTATTGACAGAAAACAAGCTAAATCCTTTTATTCAAATCTTCTTGCCTTCAGACACATGGAAGATGGTAAAGTGAAAACTCTCCTGAGTTCAAGGATCGTTCTTCTGGGTCTGGCCTCCGTGCTAGGCACGCTAGTTGTGGCAAGTTTCCATGAAACGGCGTTTGCCTACACGCTAGATAATCCCGAAGATGCTGACGAAGTAAGATACAATCTTTTCATAGACGAAGAAGGCGACGGGGTTCTAGATACAGATGAGGAAGGAAACCTAATCCCGGGAGCGATTGATACTGGAGACCATGCCTGGATGCTGACAGCC
>DADA01000104.1 GCA_002494895.1 Nitrososphaera sp. UBA210 | reverse complement strand
ATAGGAAGTGATCATGGAATACCATCGCTAATTGCGATGAGGCCTTCTTTTGGTATCAGGGGCTCTTATGCACCTTCCTTGCTCAATGTGATGCAGCTTGTCGGCTGGACCACTTTCGAAATCATGATAATGGCGCGAGCTGCTGAAATGCTTGCAGGCAGCGTTTTGCCCTACTATGCGTGGGCCGCACTTTTTGGCGGCCTTGTTGCGCTCCTTGGCATTGCAGGTCCGCTCAATGTCATAAAACAGTGGCTTGGCAAGTTTGCAGTATGGATCGCTTACGGAACCTCTGCTATCATAATAATTAATCTACTCAACTCGGGCAACTTGGCTGAAATCGTTGCGTCACCAGGAAGCGGCATGTCATTCTTTTCCGCACTAGATCTAGTCATAGCCATGCCGGTATCATGGATGCCCCTTGTGGCGGATTACAACAGATTTGCAAGGAAGAGCAAGAGCGCCCTCTGGGCAACCTGCATCGGGTTCGCTCTTACAAACATTCTTTTCTATTTTGGCGGGGTCCTCTTGGGAACGTTCGACGTAATTGCTATAGTTGTTGCTATCCAGATGATGTTTTTCGGCTTCCTTATGCTCGCCCTGATAGTTGACGAGGCCGACAATGCGTTTGCCGACATTTACTCTGCTGCGGTATCCACTCAGAACATATTTTCACATGTAAGCCAGAAACAGCTGGTGGTTGGATTCACTGCTTTGAGCACCATCCTTGCCATGATAGTCTCGATCCAGCAGTACGAAGTCTTTCTACTCCTCATAGGCGCGATATTCGTTCCGCTTTTTGGCGTGGTATTGACCGACTATTACATCGTTCGAAGAGGCAAGTACTCTGAAGAGATGCTATATGGCCGCGCGAATTCGGTCCGCGCACCGGCCATAGTAGCCTGGGCATTGGGTGCCTTGCTGAGCTACCTGCTTTCGCCACTCTCGCCGATCCACCTGTCCCAGCTGCCGGCAATCGGTGCAACGATCCCAAGCTTAGCTGCGGCCTCGCTTATCTACCTGGCAATAACCAGAGCCCGAGCGCACCGAGGCGCCATTAAAGCGAAATAGCTGCCACGAGAGCATCCGCAGTGCGTCGGCTCGGACCATTCGGAGAATAGCAGACTGGTGTCAAGCAGGAGAAAGGTTGCTGGGGATTGTTAGGTGTCATCCGAGCTTTGGAAGGACGAATACGAAAAAGATGGCCCCTATGCCAGCCATGGCTGCCGCCTTGACCCGAAGATATAGCACGAATCCCGACATTGCCAGATCTTCAGAAACGCGGAATATACGCTCAAGTATGTCAGTTGAACCGACACAGTGGAAAGTCATGTGAAACGCGCGTATCGCCTCAAAATACACAACTTACAAATACCAGCATCTCATAAATTGAGTGATTTTTATGGGAACAACCTGTGAGAACTGTAATAAATTGCAACCAAGCCTCGTCGAATTCAACTCTGTGATGTTGTGTCCCGATTGTTTTGAAAGAGAGATAAAGAGGATCGCCGCGGCTACCATAGAACCATGAACCGGGATTATTGCAACGTGCTACTAGCGTCATGGAATTTGATTTATAAATAACATGAATCGATTGGTTCGTGCTGAAATGAGACTGCTCGAGTACCAGGGAAAAGAACTGTTCGATCAATACGGTATCAGGATACCTAGGTCATATCTAGCCAGCACCCTGCACGAAGCAAGGGAAGCGGGTAGGAAGCTAGGTTATCCACTCGTTTTAAAGTCTCAGCTCACGGTCGGAGGAAGGGGCAAGGCGGGGGCAATTATCAAATGCAAGACCGAAGCGGAGCTTGAGCCGAAGTTCAAGGAACTATTGCACAAGGAGGTCAAGGGCGAGTTGCCCAGGGGCATCCTGCTTGAGGAAATGGCAGATATCAAGAAGGAACTCTATCTTTCTCTGTTCCTGAACAGAAGCAAGCGTTGCTATTCGTTCATAGCATCTTCCGAAGGAGGGGTTGAAATAGAAAGTGCCGCGAATCGGGTCATGATTGATGTGCCACTCGACGGCTTGGCTCCACAGAGAGCTGAAGATACCGCGAAGAGACTTGGACTCAGCGGCCGAACTGTCGTTTCATTTGTTGACCTCACGACCAAACTTTCGAGACTGGTTAGTGAAAAGGAAGCCGAGCTCGCAGAAATAAATCCGGTGGCAATTCTAGGTGATCACTCGCTTCTGGCACTGGATTCCAAGGTGATAATTGACGACAACGCAATATTTCGACATCCTGAACTGAAAAAGTACGAGCACGTTTCTGAACTGGAAAAGCAGGCAGAAATCAGTGGGTTCTCCCTTGTCGAGCTCGATGGCAACATTGCAATTATCGGCAATGGGGCGGGTCTAGTAATGTCTACACTGGACATGGTATCGGACGCTGGCGGCACTGCCGGGGCATTCTTGGATTTCGGCGGAAGGGCGACGACTGAAACAATCTATGAAGCACTGAAAGTCATTAGCAAGATTGCAAGTATTGAAGTCATTCTGGTGAATCTATTCGGAGGAATAGTACGAACGAACCTGGTGGCTCAGGCAATACTGAATGCGTATGGAAATAATCTGATCAGCGTTCCGGTATTCGCCAGAATATCAGGAGCCGAATCTGAGAAGGCCAGGGAGATGCTGAAGGGCAGCAGGGCGGAACTCTACGATACAGTGGAAGAAGCTATCCAGGCCGCGGTGGCCGAAGCAAGGCAAGGTTAGAGTAAAATGACAGATCGAACAATCAAAAAGACCTTTGACATTTTTGACGTTCTCGTGGGCACGAAGGGAGACAGGAACTTTGGCAAGAAACCAGTGGTAATACAGGGGATAACCGGCAGCTACGGATCAACGCATGCCAGACTAATGAAGGCATATGGCACAAACGTGGCGGCTGGAGTGACTCCTGGAAAGGGAGGTCAGAGTTTTGAAGGCACGCCCGTGTACGACACGATGGCCGAGGCCATCAAGGCTACAGGTGCTCAGGTATCTGGAATATTCGTACCTGCGCCGTTTTTCCTAAAGGCGGCCATCGAAGCACTCGATAGCGGCGTAAAACTGCTTGTTGCTATACCAGAGCACGTCCCGATAAGAGACTCGATAAAGGTTCTAGAGTATGCCAAAGGCAAGGGGGCCAGAATGATAGGTCCAAACACACCCGGCGTAATCGTGCCGGAAGTAATGAAAGTTGGAATCATGCCTGCCCAGCCGTTCAAGGCCGGAAGCACCGTTGTATTCTCGCGTAGCGGAACGCTGATGTACGAAGTGTCATTTAACCTGTCGAAACGCGGTTTCGGACAGAGACTCTGCCTTGGGATAGGAGGCGATCCGATAAACGGCACTAACCTAATAGAGGCTTTTGACCTGGTCCGAAACAGAGACGACATCGACTCTGTCGTTGTAGTAGGAGAGATAGGCGGCGATGCGGAAGAGCAACTGGCCCAGTACATCATCCGAACTTCATACAACAAGCCTGTAATCGCATACATTGCAGGAAGGGCTGCTCCCAAGGAGAAGCGGATGGGTCACGCGGGCGCGATCGTCTACGGCAATTACGGTTCTGCGGAATCAAAGATCTCTAATTATGCAAAAGCTGGCGTGCCGGTAGCAAAGCGGCCTGCAGAAGTCCCTGAACTTCTTGCCGATAGGCTGCGCAAGTAAAAACGTGCCAGATGAAAATACTAGTGTTCCGCTTTAAGATTCATCGAAGCATCCAAGAAGACCTTGGCAGCGTCACCAAAAATGGATCTGAGGGCGGGTTCTAGTCTCTTTCTGTCCACCTTGCCTTCCTGAATAATATTCTCGTCCTCTAGGGCGTGGATAACCAGCTCGACATTTGGTTTGCCAAGGACCGCAAGGGCATCAACAAGAGATTGATAATATGCCCTATCACTTATCAAGCCGCATGACCTCCGGTTTTCGTAATCTTGTTCGCGGAAAAACACAGACTCCGCTCATCAAAATCCAAAGGTGGTGATATCCGGGCATTCCAGTTAATACTCGGAATCCGAGATTCCTTCAATTCGGCTCAAAAATTCTAGTGCTTTTAGAGCATAAAAGCCACTATATGTAATTCAGATTACATACAGCCGGCATCAATAAATACCAAGCAGACTATTCGGTCTTGGATTGTCTACCGAACTGCGATTTTGTGAAAGGTGCATGATGAAAACTGCTCACAAGATAGTGGAGGATCCGGAAGTTATCTATACCTACAAAAGAAAGAGATTCTACCTCTGCCAGGATTGCGGCCGCAAGTCGTTCCGAAGGGGCCTGCGCCCAAGCGCGGAATCGGTCTACTAGACATGAATCAGGGTTTTGATGACTCGCTGGCGAGATCAATAGTCCAGCTAAAGAGCGAGTTTGTAAAAAGCAACAACCACAAAAGCCCGCTTTCGGAAGTGCTGCCTGCGGGACCCTCACCGCTGGATATCAAAAGCTCGACGCTTGACTACCTGCACCGGTTTGCCAGAGCCAACCCGATATACTTGAAATCCTACAGTTCAAGAATTTCAGAGGTCGACTGCATCGTCTATGAAGGCGACATCAATTCCTACTGGCTTGGCAGCAAGAAACACGACACAAGCTACCAACCATTCTACCCTACATGGATATTGTCCGCATTTACTCTAGCGTTCGTCGCGAAAATGCTTGGCTTTGAGCAGGTCGTGGACATTGGATCCGGCGACGGCAGAATAGCGTATTGTGCTTGTCTGCTGGGTATGGAAGCTTTTGGGATAGAAATCGACGAAGATCTAGCTACAGTCCAGAATCAGATTTCTTCACAAACTGGAATTGAGTATACCGCCATAAGGGCGGACGCAACGCGCTTTGACTATCGGTTACTCCCGCTGTCCAGGCCCATGTTTTTTGTTTCTGGACTTCCTGAAATGGGCGAGATGCTGGCAAACAGCGTAATCAGGCAGGTGAGGTCAATCGAGAACATTGGCGATTCAGCAGGATTCAATCTGATGGGCAGCCACACGATGAAGCCGATGTCAAGGGATCACACAGAGTCAGGATGGGGAGGTATCATAGCGAGCTTTGGGCTCGAGATATCCTGCACAGTAACCCTCCCAACATTCTGGACTTCGGACCATCGCCTAGACACACCATACGTATACACCAGATGTCGATGATCTTGTTCTGTTGACTGCGCGGCCGGGACGAGAGTTGCCATATTCGTCACGTTATCGTCATAGTGACAGTTTCTGTTGGCATTACTTGGCAGGGCGATGCTCCAAAGCAGACCTTTGAAAATGGACTGGGGTGCATTTGTGACGGCAACTTTGGCAGATTGCAATTTATATCACACTTTGGAACGACAAAGAAGCACCAGTTTGGTAGAAAACGTTCTGACTATGCTTCTTTGGCTCGCGGAATTGACGGGGGCAAGTTTTCTCCTCTCATACGGGGCGGAACACCTGTCAAAAAAATATGGCGCCAAGTTCGTAGGCCGGACCCTCTTGAGTGTAGCTACCACGCTTCCTGAAATCGCGATCGTGATCTATGCTGCCGCCGACGGACTCTACGGGCCGGCAATTGGTGCGGGACTAGGGAGCAATCTGCTTATGATGACCCTTGGACTTGCGATCATGTTGCTCATAGCGACAACCCGCCTTTCAAAGGCGCCGCTCAAAGGAGTAGAAGTGGCGACATTCAAGCTCGACAAGATATTTCTTATCGCCACTGCCGTGATAAGCGCCGTGTTATTCATTGACGGCTACAACTACATTGACGGAATAATATTCATCGCAATGTTCGTAGCCTATCTCGTAATGGCGCTCCTTGAGACGAAGGCGGAGAACAAGGCATCGAAGGAGAGGGAGCACGAAATAGTCGGTGATGACCATAAGGTCATTGGGGTAACAAACGGTATCTCGCCACCGGGATTTGATAAAGGCATGACCAAGGCTATGTTAGTATTCGCAGCAGGGACTGCAGGCATCTTTTTCGGTGCCGGGCCTTTCATCGCCTCGCTTGAGGGTTTTTCGGTTGAAGCAGGAGTTTCGCTAATCGTACTGGCAGTCATTATCAGTCCAATAGCCGGCGAAATGCCGGAAAAAATCTCCATGATGCTACTTGCGCGCAAGGGTGCGGCTGGCGCAGCGATCGCAGTCGCAAACGTGCTGGGCTCGAAAATTCTAAACAACACTCTGCTCTTCGCAGTCGCAGTATTTGCGGCGATGTACCATGGAGGATTCTATGTCAATATTCCGATGGACACGACTCTGCAGTACCAGGTGATTCTTGTTACAGCGGTCACGATTATCGCATTGGTTCCGATGTTCAGGAAGGCGATTGGCTTAAAGACAGGCGTGATGCTTGCCGCAATGTACGTGATAAGTATGATTATCCAGTTCCTTATCCCACAGGACCTCACGCCGCATTAAAATAATCCTTCTTCATGATATCATGCACATGTTATCAAAGATTCTGGTGCCAGTGGACGGCTCAGATAACGCCTTCCGCGCTTTTGAACATGCTTTATTCCTCTCGAAAAGCACGGGCGCTCAGCTGACTGCAGTTCATGTCATAGAAAGCCCTCCAACTGTATACGTAGAGTCGCAAAAGGTGCTTAATGAATTACTGGCAAATTACAGAAAGGAATCTTCCAAGATCCTTGACAAGTGCAAGGCTGAGGCAGACAAGAATGGAGTAAAAATAGAAACAGTTATTGCAGAAGGCGACGCGGCATCGGGCATAACCGGGTACGCGCAAAAGGGCGGCTTTGACCTGATAGTTCTGGGAAGCAGAGGTATGGGACGATTCAAAGAAATGGTACTGGGTAGCACTTCCAGCAAGGTCTTGCAACATGCCAAATGCCCGGTACTGGTAGTGAAATAACTATGCTCGAAGCGAATCTTTCCATCGCAAGATGACAGAGCTGTCTGCCTCGTAGCGGGCGTTGCCAACTTTTTCAAGATCGCCGACAAGTCTCGACTTTAACGAAGCATGCGATGAAGTCGCAGCGTGCTTTGATACCTCTGCTGGCGTGAGTAGCGCGCCGCATATATTGCATCTCAGCTGCTCAGCACTGGCCATCCCTAGGTATCAGTCCTGCCAGCTATAAAACTTTCCCGTCTCCTGTTAGAAGCAATTTACTGTATTCGCAGAGCATTGTGATCGTAGCGCGGAGATCGGTTCAGATAATCGCGTTGCGCATGAATGATATCATTGGCAGACTGGAAGATCCTTTGTAGCATTAGGCCAATGGGAATGACGATAAAAACATTCAAAAGCAACTAGCTACTTTATTTGGAGTCGTTAACCGGAGGTACAGCGTGCATTGAATTCACCGAAAAAAGAACTGAAATTGAAGGAGAACCAGGAGCGTCTTTCCCGCGCAGTTGAGACTCTCGATTCCATAACAAAGAACAACGACGTGCAAAAGAGCATACGCAACATGATAAAGGAAGTCCTCTCCGCGCTAAAAGATGACAAAGGCGGCAGCCCCTCCGTAAGGGCCGCCAATGCTATCAGCCTTTTGGACAATGCAACGCAAAGCCCACAAATGCAATCGCATATTCGAACGATGCTCTGGCAGGTCGTTTCTACTCTTGAAAGCATAAGAGAATAGGAACTATCTTATGCTTTTTACCGGCTTTACCGGCGGTGGCAGTTTTTCAAGCTTGTGTGTTGGATTGGCAAGGTAGTGCCTGGAGGCACCTTCGCCGCTCAATACAATGTTGCAATTGACGCATCTGTACCTTATGGCCATTTTATCCGCGCAAATGGTATTGTATCTACAAGGCTAAAAACGCTGTGGAAATAGCTCTATCAAAAACTAGCGCAGGCGAACGATTTCTCTGTTATCTGGCACCGCCGACCTTATCTTTAGGCGAGAATAGATGGCGCTGGCGGTATTTTCGGACTTTGTCCTTTCGCCATGGTTCACGAGAACCCTCTTTGGCTTCACGCGGGCCACGAAGCTTAGT
>DADA01000088.1 GCA_002494895.1 Nitrososphaera sp. UBA210 | reverse complement strand
CGATCCTTCGACTCGCCCTCTCAGAAGTGACCCTGAGCGCCACTACAGTGTTCTCGTCGGTGTTGAATTCCCAGCCCAAGTACACATCTTCGGTATTTTCGCGGACGGTGACAAGGTCAACGCCCGAAGAAATTCCAGCAATATTTGGGTAGGATTTGGCCGGCCTGACGTTTGCATAGAGATCGAACATCCGTCGCAGAACGATTATCACGTCAGCGGCACTCTCGCCCACGGGTGCTTTCAGGCACGCCTGAGATTTCTTGATAGCATCGACCGAGAATTCCGGCAGGGCCTTTCCATGCTTTGCCAAGGCGCCATCGCCGGCGTCCACCTCGTTCACCACGAGCTTTGTCGATGACTTGTCGCTAATGGTTTGCATGAGCTGCTTTGCTGACGCGGCCTGCTCCGGCCCGATGCCATCACCGCTGATAAGGGAAATGGTGTATTTCGACAACTAGATCATCTTTGGCGCCAATCTAGCTTTTGGAATAGAGCACCTTTCTCAAAAGCACTTTGTTAATGGCATCCATCATTGCCTGCACCGACGCTACGACAATGTCCTCTCCGGCCTTGCGGGCGGAAACGACATTGCCATTCTTGTCCTCGACCTTGATGGTCACTTCCGCCAGCGCGTCAGAACCGCCTGTGATCGAGTCAAGCCTGTACTCTCTTATCTTGATGTTGGCCATTTCGCCAGAAATCTTTTGTATTGCTTTTAGCGCCGCGTCGACCGGCCCCACCCCTATTTCGGACGCGATGAAATCCTTTCCATCTGCGTTGAGCCTTACGACAGCCGTTGGAATCAGGTTCATTCCAGTCACTATGTGGAAGTCGTACAGCTTGAACTTTTCTTCGTACTTTGTGTTGTGCATAACCTCACCTGCAATCGAGAGCAGTTCTGAAGTCGTTATTGCCTTTCCCTTGTCCGCGATATCTTTCTGCTTCTCAACTATCTCGTGCAACTGCCCTTCAGTGGGCTTGATTCCAAACTCCTCGAGCATCGCCCTGATCCCGTGGGAGCCGGCATGCTTGCCTGCCTGAAGCCACCTCTTCCTGCCCACCAGCTCTGGACTGATCGGCTCATAGGTCAACGGGTTATTGACTATTCCATGGGTATGAATGCCGGATTCATGCCCAAATGCATTCTCGCCAATTATCGCCTTGTTTGGCTGGACGATTATTCCCATCGTATTGGAAACGAATTTCGAAGTTTCATAGAGTAGTGCCGCCTTGATATTGTGCTTTATTGGATTCTGCCACGCCAAGCACTGGAGTGCCATCACGAATTCCTCAAGCGACGCGTTTCCGGCCCTCTCGCCCAGCCCATTTATCGTTACGTGAGCACACGCAGCTCCAGCATTTACTCCGGCTATCGAATTCGCCACCGCAAGTCCGAAATCGTCGTGGCAGTGGACGCTGATCGGTAGTTTCGTAGCCTCTTTCACCTCCTTCACGACATCGGCTATGTACTGCGGGGTGGCATAGCCCACTGTGTCCGGGATGTCAATCCTGTCTGCCCCTGCCTCTTTGACAGCCTTGAAGACTTTGATCAAAAATTTCCTGTCGGATCTCGTCGCGTCCTCTGCAGAGAATTCAACCAAGAGTCCGTGCTTTTTGGCATATTCTACTGCCTTGACCGCCTTTTCAAGGACCTGCTCCTGTGTCATCTTTAGCTTGTACTTCATGTGGATTTCAGAAGTGGCGATAAAGGTGTGGACGTACTTTAGATCGCATTTCAGTGCCGCATCAATGTCGGTGTCAATGGTTCGGGCAAGGCCGCAAACCTCGGCCTTTAGGCCCTGTTTGGCTATCGTCTTTATCGCTTGCATCTCCCCATGCGAGACTATCGGAAATCCAGCCTCTATGGCGTCTATGCCAAGCTCGTCCAGCCTGACGGCGACCTGGACCTTTTGATCCGCAGTGACCGTCACGCCTGGCGTCTGCTCGCCGTCCCTTAATGTCGTATCAAAGATCCTGACTTTTCTCTGGCCGCCATCCGCGTTTTTCGAACTCAAATCTCGCGACCCCTTGGAAGAGCGGAAACTCCGGTCCTTGCCAGCTGAGTGATCCCGTAGTGTTCAACTAGACTCTTGAACGCGTCTATCTTGTCGGGAGTGCCGGTTATCTCCACCGTTATGGTCTCCTTGCCGATGTCAAGTATGTTGCCTCGAAATATGGTAGAGTAGTTGATAATTTCGCTCCTTGTCGTCGGATCGATTGCTTTCATTTTGATTAATGCAAGTTCCCTGTAAACCGTCCTGTCAGTGTCCAGTACCTTCACCTCGACCACGTCTATCAATTTTCGCAGCTGCTTCACCAGCTGATCAAGGGTCTTTTCGTCGCTGTTTGTAGTAATGGTCATCCTTGAGAGATCCCTCTGCTCCGTAGAGCCGACGGTTATGCTTTCAATGTTAAAGCTACGGGCCCTGAACAGGTTGGTGACCCTAAAAAGGACCCCCGGCTTGTTCTCCACCAGTGCAGAAACTATGTGCCAGGACCCATGAGCTTCGCTAGACGCCGACATTCTGCTATGCCCCTGTTATCATGTCCTTCAAGCCTGTACCCGGGGCCACGAAGGGGTAGACGTCTTCATCCGGATCTATGGGGATGTCTATCACGGTAGCCACATCGCTCTTTACTGCTGATTTGATGGCCTTCTCGAGATCCTTCATAGATTCAGCTCTTATTCCCTGTGCGCCATACGCTTCGGCTATCTTTACATAGTCCGGGCAGTTGTGCTGGTGCACGCCGCTGTACCGCCTGTTGTAAAATGTCCTCTGCCATTGCGCGACCATCCCGAGCATGTAGTTGTTCATTAGAAATACTATCACCGGTAGTTTCTCCAGCACCGATACCGCAAGTGAATTTTCTGTCATATTGAACGAACCGTCGCCTGCGATGTCTACTACGGGAACCTTTGGCGCAGCTGCCTTGGCTCCTATTGAGGCGGGAAATCCAAAGCCCATCGTTCCAAGCCCCGTCGAGCTAAAGAATGTGCCAGGAGATATCACGTCGAAGTGGAGCGAGGCCCACATCTGGCACTGACCTACTTCTGTGGTCACTATTCCATTAGCTGGAAGCAATTCGCGCAATTTTTTCAGCGACTTTTTCGCAGTTATCTCTCTTGGATAATCTTTGAGCGTTTCGGAAAAGTACTGAATCAGCTCCTTTCTCCGCTTGAGCCAGGGATTGTCCACCTCCTTCTTTACCACCTTTTTCGATAGCATCTTTATCAGAGTTCGAAGTGACGACTTTACGTCTCCTACTATCGCAACGTCCACCGACTTGTTCTTGCCAATCTCTGCAGGGTCTATGTCCATGTGTATGATGCTCATTCCCTTGCCGAACTCTTCAAACTTGCCTACTGATCTGTCAGAGAACCTCGCGCCAACTGCAATGATGCAGTCCGCTTCAAGTATTATCTTGTTTGCCTCCGCATGGCCATGCATACCTATGGGACCCATTGCAAGAGGATGGTTTTCTGGGAAGGCACCCTTGCCCTTGAAGGTGCTCACCACGGGGATCAAGAGCAGTTCTGCCAGTGCCTGCAATTCCGAGAAAGCACCTGACAAAATGACTCCGCCGCCGGCCATGATGATCGGCTTCTGGGCCTTTAGCAAAAGCTCTACTGCCCTGCCCAGTTCTGAAAGGTCAGCATCCACTACGGGATTGTATCCTCTGACTTTGATTAGCTCCGGAAACTTCATGTCAGCAGTAGCCTGCTGAACGTCCTTTGGAATATCGACAAGCACCGG
>DADA01000008.1 GCA_002494895.1 Nitrososphaera sp. UBA210 | reverse complement strand
CCGCCGCTCGTCACAAACTTTATCTACGCTCAGAAGCCCTTCGTGAAAGGGACCACTTTTAGAACCGCTATCGGCACGGGGATCACCGGTCCCATGAATTTTGTTCCTTAATTAGTAGTGTATCCTTGTTGCAGTTACATCCACGGTGCTACGTGGCCATGAGAGAAAACTGGCGCCTGTCAAGGTAACAGAACCTACGTTAAGTGTAGGCTAGAATTAGTTGGAGACAAGAATTCAGTTTGGCTGTCAAGAGGCTTACAAAGTTGGATTAAGATCAATGAAGGATAGATGCACAAGGCTCAAGTATGTCCCGTAGCAGACATGAACGACAGTTGAATGACATCCCGGGGCCTGGAACCAAAATCATTGTCCTCAGTATGACTGTAGTACTTGTCTTGTGCTCAATCACCCTGGAACCCATATCCATTGCCGTCAGCGCCTCCGGGTCTTTGAGTGACAGTTCCGACCTGGCTATTCCTTATGCTAAAGTAAGTCAGTCTAGCTATTTTGCCCCATTTCGTTCCTTTGAAGACATCTTTATCGAAGAATCATTAAGAGTGCCTGATTTTCCGTCCCCGACACATTTCTCCAGAGAGCTTGTTACAAATGAACAGGGTGATGCCCTGGGAAAAACCATGTTCGGGCGCGTATACATCTCTTCAGTTGCCAATGGATTCTTGCAAGAGACAGCAGAGCTGCCGCTCAGAGTTGGAGAGACAGGCAACGTGACCTTGCGGATGGAAAGATCCGGCGCGATAGTTGGTAGGGTACTTGATGAACTCGGCGATCCCATGCCAGGAGTAATTGTAGATATCAGCGGTTTGACGATATACAACGAACAAGGTCAAGTCAAAGCGTGCGAAATCTATGCCAGTGACATCTCTGGTCATGACGGGACATACGTCATAACGGCGGGTATAGAACCGAGCTGTGAATATAGAATTGAGGCTTCCGTTCCTTCATACACGTACTACTCTCCATGGTATCTGAACCCTTTTTACGGTCATCTGCTGAGAGAAGGAACTTCAGGCAGTAGTCTGGACAACATTACTGTGCTGGCCTTTAAAGACCCATATCATTTCGACGACAGATACAATTCATTGCTTTTCAATTCGACTACACTGCAGAGAGTAAAACTGCTGGAAGACGAAACGACTGTGGTTGGCATTGTCATAAGTTCAGTGACTCCAGGTAAGGAAAGATCTGGATTGATTTCTGGAAAGGTAATTGATGTTTATGGAAAGCCGATACCTAATACAATGGTCAGAGCTTCAACGGAAGACGAAACTAATATTTCTGAGAGTATGACTGACACAAATGGATCTTTTGTGATTAGACACGTCAGCGCAGGCAATTATACGATAGATTTCCAGCCCCAAGACCAAAGGCTCGTCGCGAGGCATGTGACAAATGTGCTACTTGAAGAGGGTCAGAATGTAAATGTCGGAGAGACTGTGGCTGAGAGGTCCTTTTCAATCGGTGGCAGAGTGTTACTCTCTGATGGAACACCCCTGCCAGGCGTATTTGTTGATATCAAACCAGTGGAGTTGGATAAGGGGTACGAGCATTATTATCCGTGTGAGAGCTGCATCGTAACACACTTTTCTGACGAGTTGGATCAAAGAGGCACCGACAAACAGGGCAGATATTTCCTGGCTAAGGACTTGCCTCCAGGTACGTATGTCGTATCAGTAAACAGCTATGAGCTGCGGGTGGAAGACAGAATAGTCAAGTTGGAGCCAAATACCATTACCGTCATTGCTGACGATGATCAGAACTCGCTGATTGAAAACGCGGATCTTGTTTTCAACTACACAATCATTCGCAATTATGCCGACGACAACGACATGAGCATAAGGTTTTTTGGTTGGGTCAAAGACGAATTAGGAAATCCAGTAGGCAATGTGGGAATATCCGCTAGGCCAGACACGCAGTACTACGACCGCACGGATTTTCAAGCCCTGACCGACGACACTGGATTTTACAGTATGAACGTACGGCAATCGGAGATGCCTGAAAACCTAACGAACATATCAGGATGGACAATCTATGTCCACCCTACTTCTAACTATGGTCAGTACGATATCTACTATGAAGACATGGCCAACAAGAGTTTCGCAATTTACAATTACAAAGATGGTCGAGGACACCAGAATGTAGTCGCCGACTGGGGAGCTGAACAAAGAAATGATTTCACTCTGCGCAAGTTCACAAGTGACGATATTCTACAGAGCACTCTTGATATAGCCGTTTTTGGTGAGAAGGCAAAATATAGCCTGCCTGCCAAGCAGTTTACATTTACGACTGGCTACGATAATGAAGGCAGTAGCGAAGATGTCGTTATCGTGACAAATTCGACCTTGATTGGTTCCTGGATTGACAGAAGCAAAAATGTCGTAGCAGTTGAGCTGGACCCAGTCGCAGGCACCGTTGGAACAATGGAAATATCAATACCGAAGCGACTTGCGACGGGCATCAACACTATACTATTTGATGGCAAGCCTGGAAATTTAGGTTCGCCGCATACAAGGAGTGCTGAAATCGCAGAAAATGCCACGCATACTGGGGTCATTTTGGCTTATAGCCAAGACTTCAAGAAAATAGAGTTGCAAGCTGCAACTGTAGTGCCAGAGCTTAATGCTGGAATGATATCAATAATCATAGCCATATCAATGGCGGGGTTTATCGCAATCGTCAAGCAAGGAACGTTAATCTTGCGACTCAAGACGAAGTTGGGCAGAAAAGTAACATGAAAGGGACAGGTGGGAGGTAGTATTTCGGTGGACAAGATTATCGTAGGGATGGTAAGCGATCCTGGAGCCATAGCTGTCGTGTTGGTCCAGCTTCTGCGCTGATTCTGGCATTCGTACTGACCGGCGTGGCTATTGCGGGCGTGTCAATGCGCAAGGCCTGGAAGATTAGATAAGCGGAGGCGCACCTTCTGTAAATCGAAAGGCTGAAGGCTCAAAGGATATTGTCGCTCCACTATGGTGTGCATGGCATTAGTCGTTTCGCGTTGCAGGTCAAGGCCCGCTCATAGAATTTTTCCCACTGATAATTTCTTCAAATGAAACCTCGCGATAATGATTGAATCCTATATTCTTGCGCTCTTCTCTATGTAGTTGTTAATCGCACTTCTGATCTCTCTGGCTCGTCCATAAATCATCAGTTTGGCCTCGGTGTGAGCTTCCTCATTGGTAGGATCGGATATCGCAACTGCTGACATCGTAAGCAAATTCGCCACAGTGTAGCCGAGCATGAAGTCTGTTTCGTTTTGAACTTCCGCTGCCTTCAGGGTTCCTGCTCTTGCTCTTTGGATCAGAGAAGGAATATCCTCCAGAACGCTGTCTATCTCTTTTTGCAGAGTGAGTTTTTCAAAAGCGCTCAGCGGCACATGAATGGCTCAACGGGGAGTTTTAAAACGTTTGAGGCTGTCAGGTGCCTTAATGCGAAATTAGACTGCCGAATTCTCTTTTCTTTAACACCAAGGTGCCAGACTGCTCAACGAGAACTTCTTTCGCAAATGCCATTCCTCATCCTCTGTGGGGCTCGCTCATTCTTTCCTTCGCCTCTGAAGCAGGCCGTTAATTCTTCGCATCATCTGCGTTGACTCTTCAGGGGTCGCGTTCCTGCCAGCTATTTTTTCGAAGATTGAGTCTGGCGATGTAACGGGTTCGCCTCCGAGCATGATGACTTCCGCATACTGCCTCGACGCCTCTTCGACAGCGGCGCGGTCTACCAGAACTTCAACGATCTTTTCTGCGACTTCCTGCGGTCCGAGGCCGCCACTCTATCATGGCCGGACTTCGTGGACTAGCAATAGACGCCCCTGCAATATGCATAGATCGCGTTAGAGGACGATATGCAAGGTAGCCGACAAACAGTGGCAGCGCTGGCTATCGGTCCGGGTCAGCCGCAATCCGCTTCACCGGGTCTTGAATTGGAGTGAAAGAACTGCGGAACCCTCCGAACCCGATACATCATAATTATTAGATCATGCGGCGTCTTCCTTTGGTTATCCGGACACGCATTAGAACCAAGACGATAGCCATTATGGCTGTAAGCGCAATGAGTGTATGGGCGCCAAACTCGGGGATCGCCGTCGTTCCTGCTACGTCGAAGTGTTGGATGGAACTATCGTGACGATACTCGATATCCACCATAGAGTGGGTCGAATTAGATCGCAACGACGAGGTTGCGGGCGCTCCGTCCAGCATCTTGAGATCACCTCCCAGAAGGGAATGTCTGAAAACGATCGATGCCATTCCACCCGTCCCGCTCGCGCCCGATACCAAGAGGCCCAGAATCTTGGCGTTCCTTAGAAAATAGGGCTCATAGAATGCTGAAGTCGACGAGACTTGGTACGCCTCCTCGACACCGTCTGATCTAATGGAGTACAGGCTTGGTTCTGCCTTTACGTAGAACGCATCCCTTCCTTCCAAGCGCGGCACATTTTGCAAAGATGGTATTGCCGAAATAGTGAAGAGCCCACCGGTTGAATCCTCAGGAATCATTACAGAAGCCACGAAATCACCGTTGACATCGGTCCTTGTGTTGTTGTCACTAAAAATGAATCTTCCCTGCGCATCCCGCACTTTAAGATCGATGCTGATGTCTGCGACATTATCAAGGTTCGACAGAGTCCCGCTTATCTTCAATTCCTCCCCGGGAGAAACCCACAGACTGGATGAATGCAGGGTCATTTCGGGCCGCTTGGCTGGCAGTATCACGGAGCTTATCTCGATTGTTCGCGAGCCCGCAGGCAGTTCGAAGCCTATTGTGTTCCTCGCGCCCATGAGCGTTAATTCATGATGGACGGAATTATTATCAGCCATTACGACCAGCCCCTCCAAAGCATCTTCGCTGCCGGCTATATGCTTCCAGAACAGCTTGAACAGTTCGTACGGCATGGAAAATTCTGCCGATCCGCTTTCCGTCCGGGTATCCACGGTGATCGCGAGTGAGCCATTACGTAACTCGATTCTTTCCAGTTCGCCGCTTGAAATTACGTATGGGATTGTGAATTTCCTTCCGTTATAGTCTAACTCATAGACATCAACAGGTGAGGTGAGCGGTTCGCTCTGCGCGTAGGACTTTACCGGAATTAGAACTAGCAAGCATATGAAATGAAGTGCCAAGACTTGAGGGACATTCAACTAAGCACACACCTAAAGCCCAAAGTAATATAAAAAACGAGCGCGTGACTACGGGGCTGCGCTCCAATTGACTACTAGCATCTATTTATTTAAGAATTCTGTTTTCGTGGTACTCAGGCGGTTTTGAAAAAGTAGAACCGAACGTGGCTCCCTCCTTTCTTGTTGGGTTCGGGCCAAATGCGAACCGATACGAATTTTCGGGTCCGACAAACCAGACATTTTAATCACGGATCCCTCTGGGGCCATTCTTCAATGTGTTGGAATTATTGACGTCGGCTCGCTCATTCTCTATTTCGGTAGTCCACGCGCGGCTCCGGGACCACGCGAAATCGAGATGGCTCGCCTCCCTGATAACCCAATCTGGAACATGGTCGCATTGGAAGCGGTTCGTGTTCCTGAAAAAAGGAGGTAGTGAAAATGGAGAATGGATTCAGGTGCTCAAGGTGCGGGTTCGAATATCCGCAGTCGCTGAAGTTCGGCGGGGAGTGCCGCTGGTGCTTCGACGAAAGGGAATGCTGTTCAGCAGGAGGTGTATTGGTATGAAAGGCGAAAACCCGGTTTACAAGGGATTTCTCACGAGCGAGGAGAAAGACCCGAAGGCGACTAAGAACATGGGCAAGGTCGCCCTGTGGGAAAACAAGTCGCAGAACGCGAAGGCTCCTGTGTTCACGGGTAGCGTGCAGACCGACAAAGGAAATTACAGAATAGTCCTGTGGAAGTCCGAGCCGAAGGAAAAGGAGGGACTGTGAATGCAGGACTTCACAGGGAAGGACATCAGGAAGCTCTACGTCAACATCGGGGCTTCGCAGAAAAAAGAAAAAGGTTCGGCAATCGCTGTCGTGGTCAAGGACTCGTACGGCAGGACGCTGGAGGAGTTTCAGGAGTTCGTGGGCTTCACGACTCCGAACCACGCGAAATACCTTTCAGCGGTGAAGGCTCTGGAGATTTCCGCCAAATACTGCCGTAACATAGTCTACGTCTTCACGGACAGCAGACTGCTGGTGAACCACGTGTGCGGAAGATACCGAGTCCGAAAGAGGAAGCTGCTTCAGGCGCTGCTCGACATCAAGCTGATGGAGGGTCTGTTCAACACCGTGCGGTTCTTCCACGTCGACAG
>DADA01000107.1 GCA_002494895.1 Nitrososphaera sp. UBA210 | reverse complement strand
TGCCCCGTCAAACTTCGCAGCGTAATCCAGAAGCGCCGAGTCGCCGTGATCTGCCACCGCCTTCATTATTGTTCTTGTTTCTTCAATGAGCGAATCTGAAAGGATGCCGGAAGCCCTGCGCAGCCCGGCCGCGGCGGCAGTGGGGTCGGCAACGCGAATAACCTTCATGGCTCAGGAGTATCCGTCCAGGTTTACCTCGTCAAGCGGGAGTATCTGCTTGGGCTCCAGCACCACGAGCCCCTGGGCAAGCCTTCTCATCTTGGGGACTATTCTGATGAACTCGGTCTTGTCAATTACGGTATTGACTCCGTACCATCCGTCTTCAGAAAGCGGGCTGATGGTAGGCCGCTTTAGCGCGGGAAGTTCCTTCAGGAGCTTTGGGAGATTCTCCTTCTTTACGTTCACGAAAATGTGCAGCTTTTTCCGGCCCTCGACCACTCCCTTTAGCAGCGCGACCATGTCGGCTATCTTTTCCCTCTTTGCTGCGTCCTTCAATGCTTTTTTGTTGGCTACTAGAACTGCGGTGGATTCAGCAACCCAGTCTATGATCTTTAGGTTATTCTGGGCAAGTGTCGTGCCGGTCTCTGTGATGTCGAAAATGGCGTCCACGTCTTCAGGAGGCTTGGCCTCTGTTGCGCCAAAAGACAGGAATATCTCGACTTTCTTATTTTCCCCTACGCGCAGCCACGGTGTTATTATCATCGGGTCTGCGGAGCCAAAGTGCTTCTTGTAGGAAGGGCTGGCCTTAAAGTGGGACGACGTAGTGGTAAGGTACTCTGACGAAATTCGTAGCGTCTTGCCCTTCTTTGCAAAATCGCCGATCATTTCCTCCAGGTTGTTGTATGGAAAGCCGGCTGGAATGGCAATTACCTGCTTGACGCGTCCTATCTCCAGATCCAGCAATACCTGCACGTCTGCCTTGGCCTCAAGGATCCAGTCCCTGCCGGTTATTCCTACGTCATAAAAGCCCTCCTGGACGTAGGTAGGAATTTCCTGCGGCCTGAGGATCTTTGTGTCAATCTCGGGATCGCCCAGTTTGATTCTGTACGTCCGGCCGCGGCCGCTGACGCTTTGCCAGGCCTGCTCGAGGAGCTTGAAGGTCACTTCCTCAATGCTGCCCTTTGGGACTGCAAATTTTACAGTAGGCATTTGCTAAAGACAGGTGAGCAAAGCGTTCTTCTGGATATATGTTTATGCGGAAAATTGCGCCTCGCACACAAGATTTTCATCACATTTCTGGAATGGACGGGCTAGGTTAACTGTAACCTGATTTGCGCGCGTGCAGCTTCATGTGTCCCTTTTGAATCCCCTCAGAGGCAAGCGCCCTTATTGCGGCAAGATTCTGTGCGAGCCCCGCCGATGCCATTGCCATTGCAAGATCCTTTGCATTTTTTGCTCCCAGTATTCTTAACGCGAGTTTGGCAGTAGGGTGCGCGGCTGTTATTCCTCCAACTATGCCGACAGCAAGTGGCATCTCTAACTCCCCTTCCAGGTCTCCTCTTTTGGTCTTGCGCCACTTTGTAAGGGACCTGTAGGTGCCATCCCTGGCGGCATAGGCATGCGCACCTGCCTCGATAGCCCTGAAATCCTGACCCGTGGCTAGAGCGACTGCATCGATTCCGTTCATCACGCCTTTGTTGTGCGTCACGGCTCGATAAACGTCCGAATGCGCCAGCGCATATGCGTACAATATCCGCCTGACGGTTTCAATTCCTCCGAGTTCTTCCCTGTCGAACACCGCCTTGCACCTGACCATCCTTTTTGTGGCATAGTTGGAAAGGATCTTGAGCACAACCTCGCCGCCCGCGATCTCTTCAACCTTTGGACCGACGGCCTCGCACATCGTGTTTATCGCGTTCGCCCCCATGGCGTCCTTTGTGTCAATGGCTAGCTCGACAATTATCATGCCGCCCATCCTGTTCGGGCTGCTGTCGCGTACCTTCCGCACCTGCATGTCGGTGGCAACTACCGATCTACTCTTTGAGTTAGCAATGTCCAGAATCTGTTTCTTGTTCCTGCGGATCTTTGCCATGGCAGCCTTGAAGTTTGCGACACCGACCAGCTGCACCTGCCCAATCATTACCGACTCGTCGGCCTGGGCAGTATAGCCGCCATTAATCCTCGCTATCTTGGCTGCCTTGCTGGCAGCCGCAATGACGGACGGTTCTTCAGTTGCCATCGGAACAAGGCGTTCGGTTCCGTTGATTACAAAGTTGGTGGCAATTCCCATCGGTATCGACATTACGCCTATTGCGTTCTCTACCATCCTGTCAGCTTCCTCAAACGAGAGAGGTTTCAGCGCGGCTTCAACGTCTTCCTGCAATGCCGCCGAATTCTTGACATACTGGAGTCGCTCGGTCCTGCTCATCTCGTAGAATTTCTTTTCCGCCATTTACCCGGCGATCGTGCTATGGCTTCACTACTCTTAAAATCTTGTCATCGCCGGCGCCGGCTATGGCCCTTCCGTCCCTGTTGCTTGTGGCTACATAGAGCGACCCGTCGGGTGCTTCGATAACGTCGCGAATCCTGCCAAAACCTGTCAGGATGTTGCTTTCGGTGTCCGTTGTTAGATCCACGAGCCGGAGGTGCTGGGCCTTTAGGGTCGCAACAAGGGATGCGTTCTGGTATCCCAGCGTATCAGACGCTGCAAACGCCATGCCTGCGGGAGCTATCGCCGGATTAAAGCAGGCCACTGGCTTTTCAAACTGCTCGGCGTCGCATTCCTCCACCGGCCAGCCGTAGTTGCCGCCAGGCTTTATCAGATTGATTTCGTCGTTTCCTTCCTGTCCGTGCTCGGTTGCATACAGCTCATTTGTCACAGGATGCCACGCAAGTCCCTGGATGTTCCTGTGACCGTACGAGTATACGGGCGAGCCCTCGAATGGGTTGTCCTCTGGAATGCCCCCATCAGGGGATATCCGCAGAATCTTGCCTGCAAGCGACCGGGCATTCTGCGCAAGGTCGGGCTGCCTCGCGTCGCCGGTTGCAATGTAAAGCATGCCGTCAGGTCCAAATTTTATCCTGCCGCCGTCATTTCTGTCAGCTGCAGGTATGCCGTCAATTATCACCTCTGACTCGATGATCTTGTTGTCGCGCTCTGTCAGCATCAGCACTTTGTTGAGAACCGATGATCCGTTAGAGTAGGTGTGATATACATACAGTCTGTGGTTGTCTGCGAAATCCGGGTGAAGCGCAAGGCCGAGAAGCCCGGATTCGCCCATCTGCTCTGCGTTGATGTAGGCAGCAGGCTCTGCCAGCAGCTTTCCATCCGAATCGATCACCCTTATCCTGCCTGCCCGCTCGGTAAAGAACAGCCTGCCATCATCCGCTACATCGATCGCCCAAGGGACCTCCAGATTCTCTGCAAGCACCTGGATCCCTGAACCGGTGTTATTGGAGCCGCCTGTTCCTGGGTTTGGCTCCGGGATAGGAAGGGTTGTCCCCGTAGGAGTATACAGAATGGTTGCGACCGCGGCGGCTACTACCGCGGCTATCGCCACGACCACGAGCCGCCGCTCCTTCTCCATTGAATCAAAGTGGCAATGAAAGCGTTATAATCGCTATGATCTTGCAGCTCGAAGGTTTATAACAATCTAAATGCTGACGAATCCTGAGCATTGAAAGTTTCTGAAATAATGGTGTCCGATGTCTTTACGCTTGATGCGGAAGACACGATCGCAAAGGCTTTCAGCCTAATGGAAAGCAGGTCGATAAGCCAGATACCTGTGGTAGACAGAGATGGGCGATATGCAGGCATGATCTTTGCAAAACAGCTCCTGGCTTCTACCGCGCAGCCTTCTTCAAAGCTAAAGAGCTTTATCGTAAACACGGCCGCGCTGACTCTAGATACTGATGTTGAAAAGGCGGCACAGCTCTTAATTGGCACCGGCACCAGGGCACTTCCAGTAGTCGAGAAGGGGAAACTCGCCGGCATCGTTAGCGAGACCGACCTTGTGCAGACGGCGGACTTTGGCCACGCTGTGGTGGACGAGGTGATGTCCGGCGCAATTGTGATCGAAGAGGACACTTCGCTGGCTGACGCCATATCAAAAATGAGGCGATACAATATTTCCCGGCTGCCCGTTATAAGCACAAAAGGGATTCTCCGTGGAGTATTGAACATCCTCGACGTGGGCAGGATAATAGGGGCTATTCCCCGCGAGCGTGCAAGCAGGTCTGCCGGGATTTCGGGAGGGACAACCAGCATCAGAGACGTCAAGGTCAAGGAGCTGATGCGGAGGGCTATATCTGCGGAGAGAGGCACGCGCCTCAATTCGCTGGTGGAGAATTTTAGGAGAAATGAAGAAGTGATCGTCGTGGGTGATGGCAGGCCGATGGGGATCGTCACCCCAAAGGATGCACTTGAACTCATTCTCCCAAAAAGGGCCGCCGGGCCGGTAATCCACATGGCACACCTGGAAGACGGTCAGGACCGAGTAGAGATCCAGGAGCAGCTCCAAAAGTTTCTGAAAAAGATCCAGGGTAAGCTGGGCGATGTGCAATCAGTTGTCGTTTATGTGGACAAACACAAGACGCGGAAGTACTCGCTTCGCACCCGCCTCATAACGGCGCGGGGAGTAATTGACGCCAAGGCCGTTGGATACGACCCTCTGTCTGCTTCAAAGGAACTGATAGCCAAGCTTGATCGCCGGATAAAGTCGGAGCACAGCCAGCGGGTGAAAGCAAGGCAGCACAGGGAATCGGGCAGAAGGATGTAAGAATGGCGCGGATGAGGAGATTTGAACTCCTGATCGCCCGAAGGCGAATCGGCTCACCGGCCAGAAACTGACAGACTCAAGGCCGACGCATTATTGTGTTCTCGAAAGAAGACCACTCTGCCACATCCGCGCTGCCAGTTCCATTTCGGCTTCCTACTATTATACGTTAATTCGCGATGGATGCAAGTTGTCATGACACAGTCAGGAGTCGGTATACAACCCAGCGATCGCCCCGAAAGTTAACATCCTATCACCCAAAGTTAGCAACCAGCCAGCTGACCGGAAAAGTGCCTAATAGTTACCGGTGTGACTTTAAAATCCTTAAATAAATCCCCACAGGTTGAACTACAATCTTGGCGTTCTTTTCGGTTTCGGCGCTAAAGAACGTATCAGCTTCCAAGTTAGAATCAGGCAACTCTGCCAAGAGGCATCGAATCACTGCCATTTGCATGATGTTGTTGCTGACTGGACTCGTTTTCAGCATGCTATTCGTCTTCTCTCCAGCCTACGGACAGGAGATCTCTATCCGGACTGACAAGAGTTCGTATACCCTGAAAGAATACGTAGTAGCCACAGGACAGATCTCCAATTATAATCCTGGCGAAGGCAAGACTGTACGTATAGACGTATTTGACTCTGAGGGTAAGGCGTTCACAGGCGGTGAGACGGAGTTCCAAGATCCGTGCTGCCTCTTTCCTATTAGTGACAGAAAAGTTACCCCAAGTGATGATGGCTTCTATTCTTATAGATTCGTAATTGCAGGCAATGAAACAGCATCCAAAGTCGGTCAAACTACCATCAGGGCCTCTTTCGATGGAAAGAGCGTGGAGACTCCATTTGAAATAACTTCTACTCATGTTAGTAGTACAAGTGGACAGGGCATTCTCTCCGTACAAACAGACAAGGTTTCATATACACTAAAGGAGTATGTCGAGGTTAGCGGACAAATTTCCAACTATAATCCTAGTGAAAACAAGACTGTGCGTATAGACGTATTTGACCCCGAAGACAAGGTATTCACAGCCGGTGATGCTGAGCACTTTGACCCATGCTGTCTTAGAGTAATCAGCGGCGATGTAGTTGAACCAAGCGATGATGGTTCCTACTCTTTTAGATTCTACATGCCTACCAATTTGACTTCCCAGACTGGCCAATTATACATACGTACCAATTTGACTTCCTTATTTGGCACATACACTGCTCAAGCAAGTTATGATGGAAAGAGCGTGGAGACTCCATTTGAAATAACTTCTACTCATGTTAGTAGTACAAGTGGACAGGGCATTCTCTCCGTTCAGACAGACAAGTCATTGTACTTGCTGACGGAATTGGTGAGGGACGTTCTGAGGGAAGTGAGGGATATTCCCAGCGGATATGTCAATGTAAGCGGACAAATTTCCAACTATGATCCTGCTGGAGTCAAGACTGTGCGTATAGACGTGTTTAATCCTGAAGACAAGGTGTTCACAGGTGGTCAGGCTGAACATTTTGACCCATGCTGTCTTAGAGTAATTAGCGGTGAAGAAGTTGAACCAAGCGATGATGGTTCCTACTCGTATAGGTTCTTTATTCCTATCAGATCCCTGATGCCTGATCGTGTAAGTGAATTCGAACAAGGGCTATACACCGCCCAAGCAACTTACGATGGAAAGAGCGTGGAGACTACCTTTAGAATATCGGAAACACCTGGAGCACAAGGTCCTTCTCCAGAAATCAAAGATGGAAGTGTAATAATGAGACCTCTACTCATGGCAAGCGATTTTCCGCCTGCAACTATGACCCTTGGGAGGACATCTGAACACCTAGTAACTTTGGACAACTATGGGACATCAGCAGGCCAATTCATTCTTATGACCACCTTCAATCCGATACTAGAAGTTAGTCCTACGATTGTCAGTTTCGATGACATAGAGCTGCTGCATTCAGAGAATAATGTATTGATATATACAGCTTCCTTGACACCACAGGACCATAAATGGCTCGGGATTCCTATTACCGTACCACCAAGCGCAGTCCAATTTGAGCAGGGCGATTCCGAAGAGGAGAGACTTGTTAGAGTTGGCGATCAATTTTTCCCAAGCCTTACGGTCGTGTTAGCCACATTAAGATCTGAAGATTGGAATGGACTGAAGGAGAATTTTGAAGGCATTGAATTAGTTGCAGAAGCGCTGAAAAAATCATTTCTAGAGGAAGATGAATTCATCCGCAATCTCAAATCCCCTGTGGTTGAAAAGTGTGGCGATGGGCAAGATAATGATTTCGACGATATAGTAGATGAAGAACCTTGTAAACCGCAGGACGGCTTGATGCAAGAGGCGGACGCTGAGTTTGTTGCACGGTTGGAAAATACTAGAAATGCCGCACCAGCCCTAGCATATTATGTTGAGATCATCATGCAGGCCATCGATCGCTCAAGTACTAATGAAGGGAACGGCACTTTTGTGCCAACTAGCATTGAACTCCCCAAAGAATCTTACAAACTTTCTTCTTCCCGTAACGAATACTTCTCTTTATTTCCTGAAGCCTACGCTCAGCAAGATTTTCTGACTTGGAGAATCATGTCAATATTTGTTTGCCCAGGAATAGAATTTGCTCTCGGCGGCATAGCTGGAATAATTGAAGGGGCCATTCCCCTCAATCTTGTCAAATTTGAATGGAACGGAAACAGCGGAGTCTTTGAGGCAGGGAAGGAAATGAGTAAGATCGCAGGACCAGTTATGGATATAGCTACTGGTCGAGGTATGGCAGATATATTGGTCGACAAAATTGAAGACGAGGCGAAATCTCTTGAATCGGGAGAGGCTTTATTTGGCGAAATTTTTCCAGAAGGTGTAGTTCGAATCAATGTACCTTCAGTTCTTGCTGCCGCGGGAGATCCGGCATTGGCTGACTGCACAGCCTTGGTAGGTGCGATGGATCCGAATCATCTTTATGCGAACCCGCCCCAGTACCTCGCAGATGACAAAAGAATTCAGTTTACTGCAATGTTTGAAAATCTTGCTAATGCTACCGCTCCAGCATATGACGTGAAGGTTGTGGCTTTCCTAGATGAAAACCTTGATCTTGATACATTCACAAATGTTGCCGTTTCTACTACAGATAATCTTGCCAACTTTACCCTAGACAAAGAAAAAAGGGAAGCAACTTGGTTTTTTGACGAATTGACATTACCCCCAAACAAGAACCCGCCAGAGGGTGAAGGTTGGGTCAAGTTCTCAGTAGAACCGAAAGCGAACCTCGATACAGGTACTGTCTTGAATAACAAGGCAAGGATATTCTTCGATTTTAATCCTCCTATCGATACAAACGTAGTTGAACACATCGTAGATAGAGACCCCCCATCAACCAAGATGAAAGCTCTAAACAGTGAAATGCCTAAGGATTTTCAGTTAGAATGGGAAGGTTCCGATAACGGTTCAGGAATACGATATGTAACAATTTTAGCACAGAAGCAAGATAGCGAATTTGAGGCAATCGATATTACAAGTCAGTCAAGGATCAATTTTACTGGGGAAGAGGGAGGTAAGTACAATTTCATAAGTGTTGCCAGAGATAATGCTGGTAACGTCGAGGCGAGTCCAGTTCAAGCCGATACAAGTACTGTAATAAAAACAACTACCAGCGGACAGGGAGGGGGATGTCTAATAGCTACTGCTGCCTTTGGGTCAGAGTTGACGCCTCAAGTTCAATTCCTTCGGAATTTCAGGGATAATCAGATTTTATCAACAACAGCAGGTTCTAGCTTTATGAACGTCTTCAACGCTTGGTACTATTCATTTAGTCCTTACGTCGCCGATTACGAGCGAGATCAGCCATGGCTGCAGCAAAGCATCAAGACAGCCATCTACCCACTGCTGGGCATTTTGACTTTAGCTGAAAAGGCGTATGCAACGATGCCTGGCGAATATGGGTCGGTGGCCGCCGGATTGGTCGCAAGTTCGCTTATCGGGGCTGTTTATTTTACGCCTTTTGCCTTTTCAGTAAAGCAAATCAGGACTGTAAAATCAAAAGGCACCGGATACAGGCTAGTATTAGTAGCGCTCGCTGCAGCTACAACGGCCGCTGCTTTCATTATAGTCGTATTCCCGCACACAAATCCAATCTATTTAATGATATTGACTTCGGTGCTAGTTACTACAGCATTAGCATTGACGTCGATATTGACAGCAAGTCTAGTTGCAAAAGTTGCCGGGAAACTGAACATATTTTTGTCCAGTATGTTCTCAGCAAGAAACAGGAACCATCAAAACTAAGTTATTGCGTAGATTGGCTATTTGAATCGACCAAAGAATCCGCCATCTTTTTTCTTGTGCGTTGCATCTTTCTTTGACACGACCTGCGATAGCTTCCAGCCATTTTGAGCCAGCACTTCTTCAATTGGTTTTCTTATGTCTTTGACATCAAATTTATAGTCCACAACTTTACCAAACGACAAGTCGTCTTTTTTTATGCCCCACACTTTTTCGGTTTGCTTCGAACCAATGACTTTGCCCTGGAAGAAGGACTTTTTCTGGCCAAACGAAAATTTTGCATCAGTCGGGCTGAAGCCGACATCCCGGGAGCTATCGGTCATCTCCTCATTGTACTTGACTTTTTTGGTCTCTTCATCAAAGAGCATGAACGCGCGATAAACCTTTTTTGTCTTCTCTTCACCCGCCAATTTGTAATATTCCGCGTCCACTATGACGTGCTCAATGACAAGGTCGGTATCGTCCCCCTTTGCGGCCGTGAACTTGCCAGTTGACTTGCCAAGAGCAATGACATTTTCCATCAATTGTTCTTTGGTCATTTCACGTTACTTTGGCATCATTCCAGAGAAGCCTGTCCCCTTTTTCTTTGCCATGACTGCAGACAGCGAAATTATTGTTGCAATTGCGATGCCCATGATAAGCATAGTTACAGGGAATTCCGGCACCACCTGGGTTCCTGTTATGCTGACTTCACGAGTGCTGTGGTCATAGGTCACTTCTATTTCGGCTTCGCCCTCAGCAGTTTCAGTCGTTTTGAAATCTGTCATTGCAGTGCCATCCACCATTACAGTATACGGTCCCTCTAACACTGCACCAACTGTTACTACTGTCACTCCCTTCGTCCCGTCGTCGCCAGTCGCCTTGAATGAAATCATCTTGCTTTCTTCATTGAAAACAAAGTCGCTTACTGTTGACGAGCTTCTTATATTGAGCTCGATAGGTTCAGCGCTAGCGCTAATACTGATCGCATGTGTAGTAAGAAGCTCTGGTAGCGGCACAGAGCCGCTGACCTCTTCATTCACCAGGCTAAATGAATCAAGCACGGTTTGCGATGTTTCAAAATATGTATTCCACGTGTCTGGATGTGCGATGTAAAAGAAGATAAAGGCCTTGTCGTCGTTTACGGCATAGACGAGAGCAACGCGATTTTCCGAACCACCAGTTGTTGTCAGAGCATACTCGAGGCCTCCAGCTGGAGTGTTTGTGCCTATTGTGGTCTCAAAGAATGCTGGCTCTATGTTTTCCGCCCGTAACTGATCAATACTCATATCAGTGTACTCCTCCAGCGTCATTCCCGGCACATCTTGTATGTCAACCCCCATCGTTACTCTTGGTTCAGCCAGGTTCGTAAACGTAACAATGTTGTCTGGTCTAACATTTTCATTCGTATCCCAATCTGCAGGGTACTCCAGACTTACTAGTTCACTTTTATCCAGAAAGGCCACGTATCCTTCGTTCTCTGCCTCTCTTGGTTCCGATATCTCCACCGAAGCGATCATTTGCTCAGCAACGGAAAGGTACTGGTCATATGTCTCAGCAAGCGCGTCGTATGTTATGACGTAGGCTCTGTTGTTTTCTACTAGAAAAACTAACATCGACCTAATTTCTACACCTTGCAGGGTTTTGTTTATTTCCAGTTTCTTTCCAGGTTTGCCCGACAGAGTAAAATCAGATGATCCGCTGACCTGGGTGTCCAGCTGACTCGATAGATCTTCTATGTTAAGCTCGGTATATTCGTCTAACGTAAATCCTGCGGGAACGTAGTCTATCCCAATGTTCACATTTTCTGTATAGTCGGGCGAGCTATCACCGGCCGGGGACCTAAATACTACATCCACAGGTTGATCATCTTCTGTAACTTCCCATCCAGCCGGATACTGGATTCTTACTCCGTGGAACTGATCCTCATAGGTCAAAAAGCTTGCCTGCTGGCCATAGGCGACCAATACGGCCGACGGTAGGGTTGAGAGAAGAACAAACGACAGCGCCAGAACTCCACACGCAGACAAGCTTTCCTTAAGCTTTAGTTTTCGGCCTATAATTGATTTCAATATTAGTGCACGACGAATTGATCTTATAAAGTTTATCACGAATTTCTGAGCCAGATACGTCAGAATAATAAAGATGTCTTTACTACTTAGGATTTTTGTTTCCTTTTTCTCTTCTTTTCAAAAATGTCATTATTACCATCGTAGAGCCTGCGGCAAAGGTCCCAAACAGTATTCCTAGTCCTTGCAGAACGGTCCAGATGATGTTACCCACAAAACCATGCCCAACAGCTAGAACAACCTTGGGTTCAAGCTGGCCGTCAGGGTAAAATGCCGAAAGCTCGTATGTGCCGGGCTCGTCAATATTAAAATCGAATAGCGATATACCTGAGCGGCTTCCTACAGTATATGTACTCGATACGGAGGACTCTTCAATAGGGATCGGCGTTCGTGTTGTTTCAGAAATGAGCGAAATTTCAAGTCCTGAAATCTCTTGTGGAGAGCTTGCGTACACTCTGTTGTCTATGACACTTCTGTATTCATGGTAAATGGTATGCTTGCCGGTCTTTTCTAGTCTGATGTCTACCCTCTCAGGCACCACTAGCTGTACAAGATCAGTGTCACCGGAGACAGTGAGGTTCCTATCACTGATAATTTTGTTAATACCTTCGAATACTAGAATGGAAAATAATGGTATACCAACTGCGATGATGGCAAATCCTATTACATAAAAAATGCGACTTGGTTTTCTATTTTGATTAGCAACCATAAATGGAGATGCTTCCTACATCCAGCAATTGCTTTTAATATTTATGATGCTCCGCGAGATTGGGCTGCCGGTGTCTTTCATTTATCATCCCATGGTGCCAATAGAAGCGAATATTGCAATATTTACTGCAACTGCTATTACAATACCGACCACGGTTAAGATTATGCCGAGGTAAAGACCTTTTTTGGCCATCCTTCTGTCATCGTCTTTTAGAACTAGATACATGATTAATCCCCCGATTATCGTAAAGAATATTGGCAAAAGATACCACGCTTTGCTGGGACTCTTTTTCGGTAATTGGTCGTTAGGTGGTGATGCCATATGCCATGATAGAGTCGCGTATTACTTAAGGAGTCTGTTCCGATATGCCCAGAACCTCTTGGCGGGTCCGAACCCATGCCGCCCAGCACTCACTGAACTTTTCTAGCGGACGAGTTCACCTGCAGATGATGGAACCAGCTTTAACATTGGCATAGCAGTCGGAACCACCGAAGCTACGACCGATTTTAATACTTGAGATGCGAATAACCGGGCTTCCTACTATTTTACGTTAATTCACGATGGACGCAGGCAGTCATACCCGTACGGTGGATAGTTCACTTAAGCACTCCGAGAAGTTCATCGATCGCAATCGTAGCAACATTTACGGTACTATCTCCGCCACCGTAATACACGAACAATTTTCCGTCTATCAGTACGTTGCCGCAAGGAAACACGACATTAGGAACCTGCCCCTCTTTCTCGTACGGCATCTTCGGTTCTAAGATAGGGTCGTCAGTGCGGCCCAAGATAGTAACAGGATTAAGTCTATCCAACAGGACCGCGCCTACGCGGTATGTATTGTCGTCATCGGAAACACCGTGATACAAGAGCACCCACCCGTCCTTGGTCTTGACTGGAGGAGCAGCGGCCCCTATTTTCTTGCTATCCCACCATCCCTTTCGAGGCGCTATCCATCGGTACTCATCGAGCCAGTTGCCCCATCTGAAGTCAAGCGTCCGGCTAAACGCATAATCCATGTGAACACCGATCCTGTGTACAATCAAGTACTTTCCGTTAACCTTCTCCGGAAAGATAAAGGCGTCTTTGTCATCAACATCGGGAGGGGAGATGGCCACCGGTTTTGCCCACCGCCAGTGTTGACGCAAAAAGTCTTCGACGGTAATAGACGTCAATGCGACCCTAGGAGGATTGTTGCCGTCAAACGCCGTGTAAGTCATGTAAATCGTATCTCCTAGCCTGGTAAGCCGAGGATCTTCGCAGCCAGAATTCCCGCCTGGTTGCAGCTCTTGTTCGAACGGTTCCTGCGGAAGATAGACAGGTTGAGAAAGACGATGTGCGATATGAATCCCGTCATCGCTCACAGCATATCCCATGGTAGATGTATTGCCATCGGACATTGCCCGATACAAAAGATGTACCTTGCCGTCAAGGTATAACGCCGCCGGATTGAATGTGGCTTTGCTCTCCCAGGGGCGCTGTTTGTCCGGCGTTAGAATCGGATTTTGTCTTGCTCGAACAAGCTGTGGATGCTTATCCTTTCCGAGCATCTGCTTTAGCAATGACGAGAGCCTGATACGGGCGACACAGCACGTAGTATCGGCCGCTCCATAGTACAGCCAGATCCAGCCGTTCATGGTCCGAGCGCCCGATGGGAAAACAACTTTTGGCACAAGCCCGATACGCTCATAGTACTCCTCGGGGGTCAATATCGGCACGCTAGTCCTCCCCACTAATTTCAGAGGGTCATCTACATCAAGTAGAGCCGCCTCAACTGTGAAAAGCCGTTCAGACGAAAAGTAGTTCTGAATATATGAGTAGAGAACAAGCCATCCGTCCTCTGTTTTGATAGGAGGTGCTCCAACCTCGATATGATCCTCCGGCTTGCGCTGCAAAGGCAACACGTACTTCTCAAAGTTTCCATACCAATCTTTCCAGTACTCCGCTGACCACATGTCTTTTTCGTCATCAAATGACGCAACACAGATCTTTGCCGGTGGCCTATCAGTATGTACGGTAAGTATGGCGAACATCTTGCCACTAATTTTTTCCGGGAAGAGAGCCATGCCTTTTGCGTTGAAGGGAGTAACAAGATGTTTCGCTGCAATGTTTCTCAGGTCGTTGCTGATTGCGAGACCCACTCTTATGCAGTCGGCATGGAAAGGATAGTCCGAAAGCGCCGTGTAAAAAATGTAGTACTTGTCATTTAGTCTCGTAGCACGTGGGTCTTCGCATCCAAATCTCTCCCAGTCGTACTCGGGCACAATTAGCCGCCTTCTGTGTCTAAATCGTATCCCGTCCCTGCTGTAGGCGATACCGATATTTGAAACGGATATTTTTTTGCGCACAGAAGTGTGGTAATGTGGGAAAGACATGCCACGGTAGATGAGACATGTACGGCTACTGTCGGTCACAGGACAGCCATTAAAGACCGCCTCTGCCTCCCAAGACTGTCGGGCATTAGGTCCTAAAACAGGATTTTCCTCCAGTCGCTCAACAATCATGGCCTATTCATCTTTGCAATGCCTTTGTCAAGCTCCGGCTGACGTTGGCTCCGCAACTTGTCCAGAAATTCATCAATGTCAGTCGAAGCAACACAGACAAAGCTGTCAGCCCCGCCGTAATAAATAATTAGGTTTCTGTCCTTCACAACAGCGCCGCAAGGGTACGCGATGCCGGCTTTGTGACCGGTATTCTCGTACCATTCCGTTGGTTCTAGGATGGGCCGGGACGTTCTGTTTAGTACACGCTCCGGGTCTTTGGAATCGAGGATCATTGCTCCTATTTTGTATTTTGATGGATCCCTTTTGTCCACGGCGTAATAGATCAAGAGCCATCCATAAGGTGTCTTTAAGGGCGGCGCGCCGGCACCTATCTTTCCGCTATCCCATTCGTTTTTTCGGATGTGGATTACCGGTCTGCCCTTCAAGTATTCGCCCTGCCGGAACTCTAGGCTTTCAACATAGTCGATCCAGATGTCCGGAAAGATCCGATAGAGGATGGCGTACTTTCCCTTTATCTTCTCAGGAAAAACGCATCCACTTTTCACGATCACACCAGGTGGAGAAATGATCGCAGCTTGAGCCCACTTCCATCGTCTCCTCATGAAATGATCTTCAGCGATCGATGTGATCGCCAACTGAGGAATGTCATAGAGAAGGACATGAAGCAAATGCAGCCTTCCGTCAATGAGAGTCAAACGTGGATCCTCGACACCGCCCCAGCCGCCGCCGGAAGGGAAAAGCCTGTTGTAATGGTACTGACGCGCGTGATGAGCATAGACGGGGTAAGGGAGCCTCTCGTGAATAGCAAAACCGTCATACGAAACACCGTAGCCAATACGAGAAATCCCATCTGAACCGATTGCCCGATACAGAATGTGAACTTGATTGTTGAGAAGGATCGCACCCGGATTGAATGTTTGCCACGCTTCCCATTCGTACTCACGTCGCGGGCCAATCATTGGATTGCTGGGGTATTTCTCTACGTTTACCAGTCCACTTTACCCCCCTGTCCGCTCTTCCTCTGCACTCTTGCGCAGGGCGTCTCGCATAACGTCATATGTTCTTCATAACGTAAGAGTGTATAGTACGTGGTACGTGAAAAGAGCCGAAAACAATGGAGTTCTAAAAAAGGAGGGTAGCTTTAGCGACAGTACCTAAGCCGACTCGAATACCTTTCCAACGCCGTATAGGAGATTACACTGTAGTAGCGCTATTCGCAACCGGACAAGAATTACCCTGTCCGACTCTCTCCGTGTTCAATGGCCGAAAACCTTTATCTCCACCAGTAATTCAAGTCTGGTGCACTTTTCGAACCGATATCTGCACGGGGGACCACCGGTCCCACGACCGATTTTTATACTTGAGATGCGAATAACCGGTGCATTGAAAGCCAGAAAGGGCGAACAGAAGTTAAAATCAATTTCTGTACTTGTTCCCCTTGAAACGGTGCAGTCCAGCCTCTCTGAAATTGGCTTTCTGCTGGAAGACTCTGCCACCATAGTGGCCGATGGCAAGTTCTGGAACAGGCTGCTGTATTCCCGGGGCCAAGAGACAGTCTCGGTTTCAGAGGAGATCGGAGACGCATATCCGAAGGACCCCATTATCACCATCTGCGGATCAAAGAATACCATATCAAGGGTAATCACAGGAGTGGGAGGATAGTGCCACTCTACGAATGCAACGAGCACCAGTTCGTGGAGAACATTCGGCGACTAATAGAGGTTGGGGAAAAATTTCTCGTCAACCGAAAAATTACGCTCCATGACGATGCGAAATATGGCCCTGCTACACTTCCTGAAGAAGAGTTCAAGCGCTACTCTGCCCTGTGCACAAGAAAGTCAGTAAACTCGACTGTCTATGCGCGGGTGCCGTTTGTGGACGCTTTCCACAGTGGCAGGATGTACGGCGAGGGCGACAACCTCCACTCGGCCGGCGGCCTATTGTTTCCAAGGATGTCTGTGCCGTATTACAGGGTAGAGTATTCTGTCAACGTCTGGGGCGGAACGTATTTCTTTACTTTTGATGCGCTCTTTGATCCAAAGATAGCGATTGAAAAGAGGTCGGGCAGGCGGCTGGGCAGGGAGGGCTCCTTAGTGCACGTCATAAAATATAGCCCTCCTTCTGAGCGAGTGCTTGCGATAAACCTGCCAAAAGAAGTGACCGTATTTGATGTCAAGCACATGGTAAGGGTCATCGACCACTCGTCAAACTTTTAGCCGCTCTTTTGCTGTATCCATTCAAAGAAAGGATCCAGAGTGCTCTTGAACGGCAGCGACTGCCTGTCCTTTGCATTGAAGGCGAGGAGCACCATCCTGCCTTCGAGCTTCTGCATAAGCGATGGTGGAAACTGACCCTTCCTAAGGGGCTGGAACAGCTCAAAAAAGCATTCCTGTTGGTGATATGCGACATGCTGCGCAAAACAGTCCGAAAGTATGGCCGGGTCTCTGGCGACGCGCCTTTGCATCTCATCCTGGTTCCCGCCACTTTCGACGGCTATCTGGAGCGACCTCTTTGTGTAATTCTCCCGCGTAAAGCCGGGATCCAATTTCTTGGGCATCGACTTGTAGAGCCTCACGTCCTTGGCAACCTGCTCTACCGTCTTTCTAGCCATGTCCTCTGCCTGCTTTACTTCCGCCTCTTTGACCGCATAGTCCTTGCCGAAAAGGTAGAAAACAGCCATTGGCTCTTCTCTTCTTACAATAGGGAACTCTAGCTTGCCGGCAATAAACTGGGTTATCCTGTCAGAAATGTCAGCCGGCATGAACACACCCATGTACGAATCTGCGACGACTGGCAACGAAGCTTTCAGCTACGAACGGGAAATTTAAAGATAAAAAGAGGAAAGAGAAAAAGTCTAGTGCGCGTGAGGCGGTGGTGCGCTTCCCTTTGCTAGGCTCTCGTTGTATGTTCCTGCTGCCTTTTCGTGGAATTCCAGGTTTGACTGATCAACCTTTACTGCCTGCGGCGGGCACACTGATACGCATGCCATGCACCAGATGCAATCGTGCTCCCTAATAGGGTCGGCCTTGTCGGTGTAGTCCTTGCGCTCTTCCTTTACAGAGCTTCCCGTGCCGGCAAATTGCACATTGATTGCTTCCTTTCCAGCAATATCCTGTTCTGTCCTGTACCACTGGAATACCTGTACTGGGCATGCTTCAATGCATGCACCGTCGGCAACGCATGAATCCCAGTCGATGGCCACCATGGTGCCACTCACACCCAGCGGGACGAGCTCTTCTCCTCTGGCTTCGTATGCATGTTTAACCTCTTCATTCTCTGCGGCCTCGGCTGCTTTGCCTGGCCCCCAGAAGTAGTGATAGTGCTCACCGTCTGTGTGCTGGATTTTTCCTATTACCTTATGATTCCTTGGAAAGTCTGGATCTATCGGCATTTCTTTCTCACGTCTAATCAAGTTACATATTATATAAACT
>DADA01000097.1 GCA_002494895.1 Nitrososphaera sp. UBA210 | reverse complement strand
ATAGGCGCAGTAATCATTTACTGCCTATACAGACCGCATGTCAAAGCGTATCTCGGCAAAGAAGTGAGATGACGTATGTGTCATAGGATCCAAGGCTTGTAATTGCTACTGTGCTCTTCCCTGCAAGAGGTATTCTGTATAAAAGGAGTTTCGCCAATTTCGCCATTAAAGATTATACTCAGCGAAATCGCAGATCGAGTCTAGCCAATATGGGATAAAGAAGAAGGTTTATGTGTTTACAAGGCTAATCATTTCCATGCAGGAAAAGCAAAGCACTATAGGTTCATCAACAAAGCCACAGGGCTTCGTCCTGGGGCTTTGGGGCGTCCGGTATCAGGTCAAAGATGTTCAGCGCTCGATCGCGTTTTACACCCAGACGCTTGGTTTCAATCTGGATCACCAAAACCTGCCCGCTTTTAGTCAGGTTTCAGTCGGTAATCTCAAACTGATTCTCAGCGGTCCCGGGGCTTCAGGTTCTCGGCCGATGCCCGATGGCCGTCAGCAAGCGCCAGGCGGATGGAACCGCATAGTCCTCCTAGTGCAAGGCTTGCCTGAACGCATTGCCGACCTCAGGAAGCAAGGAGTACACTTTAGAAATGAAATGGAAGTTGGACCTGGCGGCAGACAAATTCAGGTGGAAGATCCAGATGGCAATCCTATCGAGTTGTTCGAGCCTGCACGGGCTACTTGATAATGTTTTTACTTTATCTCCTTAATGAAGGACTGTCCAGTCTGGGTTAGAGTTATGTTAACTCCTCGACTAGCTTTGTTTCAAAGTCGTCGATGGAAGCCTTGTCCAGCATTTCGCTGTCAGACTTTATTGCGCCCTGCTTCTTTAGCACTTCTCTGGCCAAAAGCCAGTATACGGTGGCTAGGGCCTTGCGTCCGCGATTGTTTGCAGGTATGATGAGATCCACCTTTGCGGTAACGTTATCGCTGTTTGCGATCGCTATTACCGGCACGCCAGCTCTCGTCGATTCAAGGACTGCTTGCTGGTCAGCCTGAGGATCGGTCACCACGACGATCTCCGGCTCCATGTAATCCGGGAGCGATGGGTTTGTGAAGGTACCGGGCATGAACCGACCCAGGATGGCTGTAGCGCCGGTCAGCTGGCAGAATTTTTCAACCGGCGTCTTGCCATATTCGCGCGCAGATGTTACGGCCACTTTGGAAATCGTCGCTCTGCCAATGAACTTTGCAGCGACATCGACTCTCGCAAGAGTCTTGCTGATATCTAGAATGTAGAGGCCCTCAGGATTGGCCTTGACGATAAATGAAGTCATGAATTTTGTTTTTACTGGCGTTCCGACGCGGATGCCAGTTGAAAGTATCATCTTTTCTAGATTATCGGTATCTACAACTTCGCGGCCTTCGGGGGATTCGTCAATTTCCTGATTGCCCTCCGCGCTGCTTTGACCAATTTCGTCTTCTGGACTGCTCATTTCCTACCTTGTAGAGGTCAGTTCTGCCATACCATCTATTAAATCATTCCTCGGAGGTGTCCGCCCAAGGTACGAAAATCCGGAACCCCGAAAACCAGAAAGGGAAAGGAACAGCTTTGACGGACCCATAGTCGTGTATGGTAAGGTAGATATCAAGAGCGAAAAGACTCCTTAGCATTATTATCTACCAATCAAGAATGGGAATGACATGTACAGACCTGTGATCAGGAAGGCGACAATGAAAGACGCAGCTCGTATCATCGAGCTTCTCATCGAGCTCGGAAGACCGAAACCGAAACAAAATGAGGTCAAGCAGTTTGCAGCCGCGATTCGTAAATACATTTCTGATAAAGACAAGACCATCCTCGTTGCAGAGATTGATTCCAAAGTCATCGGAATCATGTCGCTCGTATTTTTGCCGCGACTGAACAGAATCGGACAGGAAGCGTGGGTGCCTGACTTCATTATTGACCGCGAGCACAGGGATAGGGGGATAGGAAGGGAATTGCTGAATAGATGCAAGCTGATAGCGAGAAAGAGGAATTGCTGGCGTATCAGACTTGAAACCGGGTTAACGCGTAAACGTTCTCAAAAATTCTACAAACTGATGCAAATGGAGCCCTTCGCACTATCCTTCATGTTGCCATTGTAGACAAGACCGATGGTTGCATCCCATCGATTAAATCATTATTCGTGAGTAGCCTCCGGAGTTATCGTACGCCCAGAACCTCGAAACAAAAAAAGGACGCAGTACTTACGGCAGCGACCAAGATAAACCCTCTTGCTGCAATAGCTTGCTCGTTGAATGTTTCTAGCTCTAACATACAAGCAAATAACTGTCACTTTTCTATAATACCCTTTATTCCTTCTTCATGGTGGTGGCGATTGAGTAAAAGAATTTTAGCAGGCGGTATAGCATTTTTCATTATTGGCGTAATTTTCGCAGGCATTGAGTCTGGGGTTCAATCGGATTCGAGTTCTGAAAAAGCTGTATGCGAGTCGGAAATTGGTCGGTTTGGTCAACTGCTCTCTGAAGAAGCGAGAGCCAGATGTGCTGCTATATCGACAGCAAATACGTTTGGAGTAATTTCGCAACTGGGAGGATATGGGCTGGTAGTCTTAGGAATACTCTTAATCGCCGTTGTCGGGTACCGAGTTGCAAAGGGTTCTCCTAATCAAAAACGACAAGGCGACAAGCTTCAACAACACGGTCAGTTGCAGACAATGTTCTGTCGATTTTGCGGAAGGGTGAGACCCGCCGCGGGCACCAATTGTTCAGAATGTGGAAAACCGACTTGATCGTCTTCAGATACGACTATCAAGTGTATCCATTGTGATGCAACCGTGAGCGACGCGTCCATTTCTTGTGCTGATTGTGGTGGCAGATCCGACTCTAGAACGCCTGGCCAGTAAAACAACAGTCATAATTTACGAAGCAGTCCACAATTAATCGATCATTTCTGGCCCCATCTCGTCACAATAATCGAATATGACGAAAGCCGATATCACCAGCCAGCTAGTAGTCTAGAAAATAAATCAGTCCCGGCAATTGTATCCTTTTGTAATATTTTTATAGGTTTGTTCCTAGGTAGCATTATGGGAAGACTAAATCCGATGCATTTTGGCCCCTTCCCTATCAGGATAATGGCGGGCATTGCTTTCATAATTCATGGTTACCCAAAGTTTGAAGATATTGCCGGACTCCAGGGTTTCATGGGAAGCCTTGGCGTACCTGGAGAGCTGGCACTCCCGATAGCGATTCTAGAAACCCTTGGGGGCATCCTGCTTATACTTGGGGTTTTGACTCGCGTTTCGGGGATACTGCTTGCTATCGAAATGGTGCTAACTACCCTCGTCGTGAAACTGGAAAACGGATTTCTGGGTGGGCAGGGTCAGCCGGGGTATGAAGTCGACCTGCTTCTGATGGCGATGGCAATAAGCCTAGTAATAACCGGCCCAGGAAGGATCTCGCTGGAGTGGGACGTGCTAAAGAGAGAAATCTTTCCAAAAGGTAAAGCGGCTATTCCTGCGAGGCCTCAATGAACATTCCGCCGAGCTCAGACGTCAAATGCTAGGGGAAGCCAAGTAGCCAAAGGCTCAAAAGAAGCACTACACAATGATAAGATCATAGTGCCAAAAACGAGTCATTTTCGTTCTCTTGCAACGTTGTTAATTATTATCAGTGGTATCGGTGCAACTGGGCTAGTAGGCTCTTCCGAAGAAGCCTATGCCTGCGAAGCATTTTCTTCAGGCTCTCCATCCCCGGACAGGTTAGACAATTCTGCAGCAGTATTCTCCGGCAAAGTAGTAGAATTTAGAAAGGTCATAGTGGAAAAGCCGGCGGGTGAGGTACGTATCGCCTTTTTTCAGGTTGACAGATACTGGAAAAGCAATTTAGTTGAAAATGAAGACTACAAGCAGTTAGTCGTAGTAACGGCAATAGATCATGGAGCCTGCGGCTATGATTTTGAGGAAGGCAAGTCATTTCTGGTGTACGCGGACAAATGGACGTATGAACCTGACTTAATGTATACAGGGCTTGGATATGGAACGCAGCCAATTGAGAATGCTCAGGAGCATTTGGCTTTTCTAGGAGAAGGTAAGGTGCCTACAATAGAAGGAAGTTGGGATGACCAAATGAACGGGATAGACATTCAGCCATTGCCGACTGGACAAGAAGAACAGCAAGAATCCATAATCATATCAGTAATAGGGATAGGCGCTGCGACAGCAGGCGCAGTCGCATTTTTTTCTTTGAGAAGGCTCAAGGATAAGGAAGGGTAGTCTGAGGCTTGAGGATTCAATTAAGTCCCTCCGCCAGAAAAACGTAGGTTGTCTGAAAGGTCAGACGCAGATGCTATGTATTATTCATACCTTGAACAAAGTCATACTCTGTAAGGCGAACAAGCTCGTTTAGTTTCGCCACGCGTTCTCCGCCCAGTACACCGGACTTTAACATCCTTGATCCGGTGGCAACGGCGATATGAGAGATATGGGAATCGACGGATTCTCCTGACCTGTGCGACGTGATCAATTTGATGTTGTTCTTTGAACATTCCTTTGCAAACTCCATCGCGTCGTAAAGGCTGCCAGCCTGGTTCACCTTCAGTATTGCGCCGCTGCACGCACCATATTTCACCGCTTTCTTTACCATGCTTGCGTTTGTGACAAGCATGTCGTCCCCTGTTACAAGTGTCCGGGGGTTCTTTTTCGTCAGGATGGCCATGCTCTGGAAATCGCCTTCGTGTACTGGGTCCTCTGCGTAAATTAGTTTATAATCACGAACGAGTCTATTTGCAAATTCGATCTGCTCGCCTGTATCGCGTTCTATTCCCTGCCTAGAGTAGTCGTATGCCCTCTTCTTTTCGTTCCAGAACGAGGAGCTCGCAAAGTCTATTCCGATCGCCATTTCTTTGCCTAGGGTATATCCGCAATTCCGTACCGCCTTTTCAACGATTTCCAACGCCTGATCGTTATTCACATTGGGAGCCCATGCCCCTTCGTCGCCTCTTCCATAAGTGAAGCGACTGTCGATTGATTCTATTACTTTGCGCGTCTCCGAATGCAACTTGATATTCATCTCTAGTGCCTCAACGATCCCCTTGGCGCCGACTGGACACGCAAGGATTTCCTGAATGTCGGGAGTGCCGGGGCCTGCATGCGCCCCTCCTCCCAGAATGTTGCCAAGAGGAAATGGAAATCGATACGGCTTTCTGGGATTCAGCAGCTTGAATAGGGGCAATGAAAGCGCCTTTGCTGCCGAATCCACCGCTGCGATGCTCAGTGCGTAGGCAACTGATCCTCCTATCTCCGAGTAGTTGTCGGTACTGTCAATTGATCGGAGGGCATCGTATACGGCATGGAGATCTTCAGCCTTCAGACCTACAAACTTTTTTGAATTTGAATTGAGCCTGGCCAGCGCTTTTTCGGGCCTGTTGTCCGGGAAGCTCTGGGCTTCGAGCTTGCCCACAGATGCACCGGAAGGGGCGCACGCTCTACCGGTGAATTTGCCGTCGGTCGTGACATCAATTTCTATGGTCTTGCTGCCCCTGCTGTTGAATACCATACGTCCGGTCACCGAAGTGATGGTAGGCATCTTGTCATGTTGCTGATTTTTACGCTATTTATTACTTTTTTAAAACGCACTCATTCGATTTCCGATTGGATCTCGGACATGCGCCTTCTCAGTGCTTCATAGTACGGGATGATCTGATAGATAGTTTCAATGCTCGCAATAAACATCCTTCTGCAGCAGTAGCGCTTCACATTGAGTGAATCCATAACCTTGGCTGGATCCTCTCCTGCCTTTACTCTGTTTGAATATTCCGCGTGCTTGTCAGCTATCAGATTACCGCACGTAAAACATCTAACCGGTATCAGCATTTCAGATACCGTCAGATCGTACATGGATAATAAAAACTGTGTCGCTTCACGCAATATTCAAATTAGTGCGCTGAAAGCGTGTTAATTGCGCGGGAGTCGCCCAGCATGGTCAAAGGCGTAAGACTGAGGCTCTTATCCCTTAGGGGTTCGTGGGTTCAAATCCCACCTCC
>DADA01000034.1 GCA_002494895.1 Nitrososphaera sp. UBA210 | reverse complement strand
ATTTGTATTAGCAATATTTCTTTTCTTGATGCCCGGTGGTCCGGGGCGTCCTGCCGTAGAGGATGGTCCAGACCCCGCCGATCTGGCCAACTTTCACAGCAACGGTTGGCCTGAGAGCAACTCGTGGCCTTTCAATCTCGTCCTCGTCGAACAGGTAGCTGGTTCATCCAGTGATGAATCCGATGACGGATCGAACGAATCACCCATCACGATCGTCGAGCAAGTTGTAGAAGATCAACCTGTGGAGCCAGATCCCGTCGAAGATGAAGTTAATGAGGTTCAAGGCCATCGCAGAAGCCATCACCACGATCCTCAGGACACGAGTCAGGATGCTCATGTCGGAAGCGGAGATGATGACACTAACCAAGAGTCTGGTCAGGACGATTCAAGTGATGCGATAAACCAGACCAGTGCCACAAGTGGAAATTACACCACCCTTGAAGATCAGGCAATACAGATACAGGTATGGAACAACTCGAATGGAAGCAGCGCGGTCATTTCCAATGTCACGCAACCCCTGCATGGAAGTGTTTCCCACGACTCAAATAACGCACTCACCTATACCCCTGATCCCAATTACAATGGCATTGATTCCTTCACGGTAAGCTCAACGGACGGCAGCGGCACTACCACACAAAATGTCGCCATCACTATCATAGCGACAAACGATCCGCCATCAGCTGCAAATCTTACTGTCACGACCACAGAAGATACCCCCGTTATTCTGACACTGATCAACAGAACATCTGATGTCGATGGAGATGTTGCTTCTTTGACAATTACGGTGCTGCCGACCCACGGCATCGTCACCATAAGCCCTGACAACAAGACTGTTACTTATACTCCGAACAAAGATTTCCAGGGTGCAGACAGCTTTAGTTATACCATAGCAGATGTCTCATACAATTCCAGTGGCATCGTAGACATTATTGTTACACCAGTCAACGACATCCCAATCATTGATGGAGCCGCCATAGGCACCATTTCGACTATGGAAGGCAGTTCTGTGCAAATAGATATCCTGTCCTACGTTTTCGATCCGGACGCTGATATCCCCACAGTATCAAACTTTACGCAGCCATCAAACGGAGGGATAATCATGAATTCTGACGGCACAGTAACTTATACGCCCGCACCAGGTTTTGTCGGGCAAGACTCGTTTAGCTTTACAGTCACCGACTCTAATGGAGGCTCGGTTTCAGCTAGTCTGACGATCACTGTTCTTCCCGCAGTTGTCATCCCGCCTGGTAGCGATGTCGAAAGCCCTGTAAATGATACCCAATCGAGTGATGATATCGTGATCCCTGCAAACACCACGCCTACTGCCGAGAACGTCATCGTTGTGCTTGGTGAAGATAGCTCGGCAAGCATCCAGCTCAATGCAACCGATCCAGACGGCGACATCATCACATTCAGCATCGTTTCTCAACCCCTGCACGGAATGCTAGTAATGATCGATGGTACCGCAGGAACAGTACAGTACATCCCGCTTGCGAATTACTTCGGTTCGGACTCTTTTACCTATCAGGTAAGCGACGGCATTGCGGGAAGCGATATTGCTACGGTAGAGATCGTTATCACTGGCGTCAACGATTCGCCTGTAGCTTATGACAGCTTGGTGTATGGCTACGAAGGCAATGTCTCAATCATAGACGTTCTCAATGACGCTGTCGATGTTGATGGGGATCTCTTGAGCATCGCAATTTCTGAAGGGCCGAACCACGGCCTAGTTAGTGTCAATGGGGACGGTACTATTGCCTATACTCCAAATCCAGACTTTGATGGAACAGATTCATTCAAATACATGATCTCGGACGGCAATGGGGGCTCGGCATCGGCGACCGTTACCATCACTCTGGGCTCGGTTAATGACGCTCCGGTGATCTCTAGTGAAGAAGTTGTTATGGACGAGGATCAGTCTGTGGAGATCGAGCTTCATGCACTGGACGTGGAGGGAAGCATCTTGGACCTGGAAATACTAGTTGCACCGCTGCACGGCAGCTTGGAGGTAGTATCCGGTGGCAACTTTATCGTTAGATACATCCCTGAAGCAAACTATCATGGCGCTGATGGATTTGCATTTCGTGTCACCGACGGACTGGCCTACAGCAATGTTGCAAATGTGAGCATTGTGGTAAATAGCGTCAACGATTCGCCTATCGCCAACAGTGACAACTTTGAGCTCACAGAAGATACGCCATTAACAGGAGGCGTCCTGCTTAACGACGCTGATGTGGATGGCGACCATTTGAGCACTAGTCTGATTCCAGGCGGTACCACCCATGGCACAGTGGTCCTGAATCAGGATGGCATCTTTCTATACATGCCCGATGAGAACTTTAACGGAGTTGATTCCTTCCAGTACCAGATCTCGGACGGCAGTGGCGGAATCGCAACGGGAACAGTGACTATCATTGTTACACATGTCAACGATTCGCCTGCGGCTCGCGATGACACGGCAGAAACAACTCGTAATCACTCGGTGCTGATCAACGTCCTGAGCAATGACGAAGATTCTGACAACGATGTGCTAAGCATCGATTCTGTAGGAACTCCTTCTCACGGCTCAGTCACGATAAGCGCGGACGGCAATGCGATAATTTACAGACCCAATCATGGATTCTCTGGAGAGGATCACTTTAGCTACACTATAACGGACGGGACAAATTCCGCAACGGCGACCGTGGATGTGATAGTCCAAAAGAAGCACCATGATGACGATGATGACGATGATGAAGAGGAAGACGAGAATGATGAAGATGATCATGGGGGAGTAAACGACGATGATCATGATAACGAAGAGGATGATGACGATAGAGATGGAAATGACAAGCATCACGACCATGATGAAAAGGATAATGACAAACGAGACGATGATCATGACGACGATAGTCATGGTGAAGTAGGCAAGCACGATCACGACAGTGATGAAGAGGATGACGATGAGGAGAAAGAACGGAACCATGATGATGAAGAAAGGGATGATAATCACGATGACAAGGAAAAGGATCGCAAGCACAGCAACCACGGCGATGACGACAACGATAGCGACTGTGGAGAGGACGACCATGACGAGGAAGATGAGGATGATGACGATGACTAGGATGGGAGTTCTTGCGCTCGAGTCATCCTCAGGATGCCAGAACCTATTCACCAGGAGCTGGAAGCATCTGAACAAAAAGCGCGGTGTCCCAGGGACGGCCGCAAACAACCAGCCTTGGCATTCGCGGCTATTGCCGGCAAGGCTTCTTTAAAGTTTATTTCGTCATTCAAGCAAACCCGTTTGTTCCAGGTGGACGTTTCGTGCATAATACTCAAAAGCATGACGCGGACATGATTTGCCGTATTGAATGAACGAGCGGGAGCAGGCAGATCTGCGATTACCGCTACGATCATGTTTGTAGGGCTGATAATGACTTTATCCGCCGAGATCCTGGACTTTCCGGGCGTTCTTGCGAGCTCGTGTAATCTTGAAACAACAAATCCTGTTCTGAAATCGCCTAGCTCTAGGGTACTGGCTGAAGCGACAGCGGGCGAACAATTTGTCATTACTACCATAATCAGCAATAATTGCGTCGAGGATGACGTGCCTTTCTTTGCTTTGGTGGAGGTAAGAAATTCTGACGGAACCACAGAATCTCTGAGCTGGCAGAGCGGAGTTTTGAGAGGGATAGAGGACCAGACCGAGGTAGGCGTTTCGTGGGTGCCTCTTCGAGGTGGCGATTACGAACTGCGAACATTTGCCGTGAGTAACACTGAGAACCCTCAGATTCTAACAGCAGTTATGAGTCAAAATATTACTATAGCTACCAATTCTGATAGGGCCGTGATAGCAATTCCATATGATCCGGATCCTTCCCTCCAGCAGGTAAACTTCGAGCCCTCATTGATAAGAGTGGTAATTGGCGTAAACAATACGGTAAGGTGGACCAATGGAGATATCGTATCGCACCGGCTCGCTGGCGATTCTATAAATCCCGTGGAGTTTGAAGGACCGGCCTTCATGTATCCGGGTTACTCATTTGAACACACATTCACTGGAGCAGGCCAATTCGGTTATGTTGACCTTGAAAGAGAATGGATGCGAGGAGTCGTCTGGGTAATACCGCGTGAAGCAACAAACGCGCATCTAGAGTTCGAACTTGGCGGGTTAAAAGATGTCTATCAACTCGGGCAGGAGCCTGTAGAATTTACGGTGGACATAAGCGGGTTCGAAACAGGCTGCGGCGAATTTGGAGTGTCTGTGGAAAGAACCAATCAATCACCGGACGAACAACCTTTTAGATACTACTATGGAGGGGTGTTTGATTGCTTTAATGTGGCTGCGCCCTACAATGATGTCAGTTACCATTTTCCATTGCCGGAGCAGGGACCTGCCTACGAAATACCAATCAATCAGACAGGAACGTACAGAGTGACTGTGTCTTTTGAAGCAGACTACACATCGTTCCACTACAGCTTGACAAAGGAATTTCTAGTTGTTGAGTGAGTTGAGAATTACATAGAAGGCAAGGGCTTTATTTTCATCTAGAATTTTCACCAAAGTCTGTACAAGATGTGGGGTTCGAAAGAGGTATTTGTTATTACGACATCCCATATGTCTCAAGTGCGATCAATAATATTGTCTTGCATGATGTCTACCTCATCAAAGACGCGTTTACTTTATTTTAAGAATCTCTTTTGACCTTGCCAGAAGCTTTTCTGCATTCTCTACGCGAGTACCTTTCAATCCTTCAAGCAACTCTTTGAGAGAATAGACGTTAGACAGGATCTTGAATTGCCTCGCAGACGGGTCTTTTAGATTCAGCTTGTAAAATATCATCCTTCCCTTCTTCCGGGCTGTCAGGAATCCACTCTCAGACAATTCGTGCAATATTCTGTTAGCAGAGCCCTTACTTACGCCGGCCATCCTCATTACCTCGCGCTCGTGATGTTCTTGGATGGGATCCGCCATGAACACATCCAGCACCTGAATTAGGGTAGGGGTAATAAAGTCCAGCTTTTGGACCATATGCCCATTATTTTAGGCTTGATGATCAATCGGGTTCATCCCATATGGATGTCATCATTTGCTCCTCTTCTAATTTCTAGCATCCTGGCAAAGATCTGCGCCTGTTCTTCTGCGTCATCCAGCGCATTATGAGTATGCATTGCGCTGACACCAAGCTTGTTCTTCATGTCCTGCTTTCTAATGGTAAACCCGTTTTCTGCTGGGAACATGCCAAAGTATACACTCCTGATATCCACAGGCGCTAACCCGAACGGATTTCTTCCGAGATATTTCAGAAAGTAATAGTTTACGAACTGCCAATCAAAGCCAGCAGGATAGCCGACGAACTTGGGCTTGCCTTTACTCGACAGCTTCTCGATCCACCCGGCAAAATCTCTCATTGCAGTTGCCGGGTCTTTTCCGTTCTCCCTGGCCTGCTCCATTGTAAAGCCCGATACTTCAAGTGCCTCTTTTGTAAAGTTGTCACTTATCGGCTTTAATTCGCTATAGAACTTTACAGAAGGATTGCCTACCGCCACAGCGCCGATGCTGAGCATGCTATAATCTGGAGGAAACGGACCGCTGGCCTCAATGTCGACTGAAACATACATTGTCATGTTATGTCACTTTTTACAAAGCATCTATTTGTTCTTGCTCTGGCGTGGACAACACTTAAAGAAGCTATAGTCTATTAAAGTACGTTGACATACACAGTAACCAAACCTGCAGAGGGGCAAGTCAGAAAGGCAATTCAAGATAATCTGAAGGATAATGCGAAATTGTATGAGTTACTGGAAAAGTATGATGAAAAAGTGAAGGTGAAAACGGGCACATCCACCTGAGTCTTACTTGTAACAAAGTGTGGACGCGAAAGCCGGGGTCTTCGTTCCTGCTGCAGTCTTGAAATCACGCTTGCGGTTTCAGCTTGTCATGCACTTTGTTAGTGATTCGTTCGGACCATTTTACGGCCTTCTCGGCATCTTCGGGGCTCATTAAATCAGGCTGGTATTCAGACGCATTTTTCATGCTCATTAATGAAGAATACTGCCTTTGAATACCTTGATATTCCGCTGGACTGAATATTCCCTTCACCAGGGAGACGGCATCGGTATGGGACCCAGAAGATCTCTTGCCTAAATACGAGGTGGTAAGAGCATCAAGGGCGTTTATAGCACCGTGAACCGCGCTCATCACTGCATTGTCGTATGCGTCCTTGTGATCGCTATCTTCGCCATACTTAATGATGCGTCTGCCTTTCTCAGGTAGTTTTCCGCTTTGTCAGGATTGGTGGAGCTAGTCATTTATCAGCTATGACCTCTTTCAGACTTTTTCCTGCAACTGGTTTGTGGTTAGCCACAATAGAACGCACCAAAGGCCCTTTCTTCTTTGCCACTAGTTCTCGTTCATTCATGATTAAAGGAGAGAGACGACCGTTAAAGATAGATGAAACTGCTTCTTGCGCCTTTGATACAATTGAAGTGGCAGATTCAAAATCATTAGAAATGATCAGCAGATCGATATCGCTATCCTGACCTTCTCTCTTTAGGGCCACGCTTCCAAAGAGTACTGCGGAGATGATTTTATCATCTTCCAAATGTTTGCGTAGTGTTACGACAAGTTCGTCCAGTGTGTCTTTCTCAGCCCTAATGATTTGTTTCAGTATCTTATTCAAGATGTAATTGTGTTCATTTAACGTCAAAAGGTAAGACCGTCCTACAGGCTGTATTCTTATTATCCCATACTTTTCTAGCTCCTGAACCAAGACAGCGGCCTTGCTAGATGAAACATTAGCGTCTGAGGCAAGTTTTCGCACAGTGAACACCTTCCCAGGATGATCAAGCAGGACCTTCACTAGGCGCAGGATGGCTCGGCTGCTCAGCAGGGATTCAAGGTAATTGTGGTACTGCATGTCCGTATTCTAGGACATATGTATATATTTGTGGACATATAAACATTTTTGAGGAGATGCTCAGCGCCGCCCTGCATCAAACCTGTCACTGGCATCCTGATCACAGTTGGAGATTCGCTGCATACGCGACCGATCTATTGGGATGACAAAGTATTCTCATAGTGTTAAAGCGTTTCAGGATGCAATGAGAGTAACGAACAGTTCATGACGTATCTGTTCATGGCTTTCTTTTCGCGTATTCTGCCAGTGTGATCGGCTCCCAACCACATCATAAGAAGCACGACCGCCAAACGCTTTTATTTTCATCTCCTAAATTTGCAGCAGTGCGAAGTTAGCCCAGCCTGGTCAAGGTACTCATCGTCCGTCTACAAAGAGTGCACCAAGAGTGTCAAGTAATTTCCGTTCGCCTACCGGTTTTCTTATCAATGCGGCAACATCAGTCGAAGGAAGCACCTTATCAAATTCTGTCTTGTGAATTTCAAATGCAGTCATCAAGACAATTCTCACATCCGGTCTAAGCTGGCTGACTTGCTGGGCCAGTTGAAACCCGTTCATTCCAGGCATCCTGATGTCGGACAGGACCACGGAACAGTCTTTGCCATCCGCCCTGAATGCCTCCAGAGCTTTGTTTGGGTCATCGAAAGCATGAACTTGAAACCCGTTCCGTTCCAATAGCTTTTTCACAACTGAAATGATGTCAAGCTCATCGTCTACTAGGAAAACATCTTTTGTGGGCTGGGATGCGTTTCTTTCATCAAGCATCCAATCATCGACAATGCAACAAGTCTCGCTGCTTATGTGCCTTTGCTATTTGTAGGGTCTAGCACGGACTTTTGAAACATTACGATATCCATTATGGTTTTTCTAATCATCGCTGCGGTAATTTTGGACTGAAACGCATCGTCGGTTCTGGAGCCTTAACTTTAATACTCACATCTGTGCACCTTTATTGCACCATATAGTGATGCTTCAATGAGCGCAAAGGCGACCTATCTGTCAGACGTGGATAGAAAACTGTTGAAGGCGCTACTTGTTCCAGACGGCAAACTCTCCTCGAAATCGCTGGCAAGGAGACTTGGTCTTCCTGCAACTACCATTCAACGCAGGCGCAAAAGGCTAGAAAAGGAATTTCTGAAATTATCATACACCCTCGACCTGTCAAAATTTGGCTGGCATAAGGTGGATTTCCTTATTGCAACGGAAAGCGGCAAAACTTCGCTAATCGGAAAAACACTGCTGAAACGCGAAGAGGTTATTTTCGTGGGCAAGAGCATAGGACAGCATACCATAGACCTGAGAGTAGAGACTATTCTAAAAGACAACGGAGAGATTCTGAGGATGATGGAGCTATTGAAGGCCATGGACGGCGTTAGGGAAGTAGTATGGACAGAGATTGTGGAAGTAGTGGGAACAAAGACATCGATCCCAGTTCAGATAATCGATCAGCTGTAGCGCCTAGACTGGCCTATGACCCATTGGGTCGGGACCACAAAAACCAATAAAACACTCATTTTCGGGATCAAGGGTTCAAAAACGCAGCACTTTGGTTTCATACTGAATTCCGCCCCGAACATCTGTGGAACCAGCACTTTTGTACTGGAATGGTGTAGATAGTCCAGAAGGCGTGAAAATGTTGAGAACGACGACGTTGCTGGAGACGATGTTCATCCGTAAAGCCTGTGGAAAGAAAAACATGGTGATAAATGAATGACATGTAAAGGAATATGTACGCGCCATAAGGCCCAAAAGCCAGTTGGCGCCGGCCGCTACGCCAGCGGTCAGAAGAGATGCCAGATATGTGAGATATTTATCAAGTGGGACGGTCTCTGGTGCCCATGCTGCGGCTATAGACTCAGGACAAAGCCGAGGAACCTTAAGTACAAGGCAAAGCTTAGGGCCAGAGCAAGGATGCAGGCTAGGGAACTAATCGTTGAGTCGCCTCCTCTTTTGCTCGAAACTATGGCGAAATCAAAGCCTAGAATTCGCTCCCACAATCGCGCAATGAAAGCTAGATCGAGCCGGCCGTCTAGATAAGAGCGATCAATCCTTAAGAATATCTTTGTTGATTCAGAACGGCCACAGCTCCGGATCATGGGGTTCACATTCACACGTCTTGATCTCACAGGATTGCGGATTCATGGTAAACGCTTTTTATTTTCATCATCCAGAATTTTCAGCAGTGCGAAGTTAGCCCAGCCTAGCCAGCTTCCCAAGCTCGGGATCGCGGGTCGAATACGTGACACCCGGGTGCGGCTAGCCACTTGCGTCTTTTAACTCAGGGTAAAGCCTCAATGCTCCCCGGGCAATAGTCTGACCGTCAGAAGTCAAATAGTACCTTCCACTGGGCGGCCTTGCCACGTGTTCAGCTCCCAGTAACCCGCTTAATTTGCTGTCCTTCGGAATGTCAACCGCCCTGCTAGCATCTGACGCGTTTGCAATAAACAGGTAGGCCAGTATTTCTTCTTCCCGGGAAACAGTCGGATAGTATGCGGTTTTTATTATCAAATGCTGGATCTTTTCTGGGTACAACGCCAGGCCACCGACTCTTTCTCTTGTTCTTATAATAGTCAGCCTGTCAGCCGTGGATACTTCGAGGATCCTTTCCTGAAGCAGTTTCTGATTTCTCTGAAGAAATTCCACTGCTTTTTTCACGGTTCTGAAATTCAGACCGCTTTCCTGTGTCAGCCTGTTTAGCGTGTATGACTCACCACTTTCCAGTATCTCCAATATTTGCTCTACTGCCGTCGGAAAGTCAGTCCTTGACCTTCCGGGAACCATCAAATATCACCGTATATTTAGATTGCATAATCAACTGGCTTTAGCAAGTTTTACCTGTTTGGAAATATGCTTTGCGAGAGGATTTAGCAGCAATTGTCTTGCCCTCCAGATCTCTATACCCGCTATATTGCCGTCCTTGTCGCGTTCAACAAACACATCTTCGGCCACGTCTTCGGTATCTTCGACCGGGCCCTCCCTAATCTTGATGTATACGACATCTGAATCCTTGTCGTATCTTAATTTTGCTTTATTCTTAGCCATCTTCCCGACTTCTCCCTCTTTGCCATCAATCTCTGTGGCTTTGATAATACGAAGAGCGTTATTATCTTTACCTCATCGTCAGTCAAAACATAAGATACAAGAAGCTGTTTTCCAGGGCTGCTTCTCCAGGGTGCCAAAGCAATATTGCAGCCAGTAATGGTATCATAGAGCACCATTGAAGGTGTCTCTACCGCCAAAAGAGCGTCTGATGGCTTGATATTCCTTTCCCGCATCTTGAGTTTGGCATGCTCTGTAAATTTCGCCACTTACAGTGTTCGTTCAGAGTTACGTAAAAGGATGCTGCTGATTATGGATAGCGGCCCTGCCTGGTCAAGGTACGAGCTTACCAAGCTCGGGATCGCGGTCAAATGCTCGGCAGCTAGCTTACTTTGTTGGATAGCTAGTTATGGGCATTTGACGAGCGACACGACCAGAGTCGCTCAAGATTGCCATTATTTCATGTCCTACAAACATTCTTCCTCTTGCTTTCTCTCCTTGTTCTACCAAGATGCCTATCTCCTTCAAGTATTCTACCGCATTCTTGGCCGGCGGGTAACTTATCTGGAGATGCGCTGCAGCGCTCGGTATAGTAATGATAGGATTCGAAAAAAGGTAATCTACAAGCCTAGTTACACTACCGGACGCTTTTTTAGACATCAGTTTTTGATCATAAGCACCCTTTAGCATCATGAGTTGTTGTATGTTATGTACCGCAGCACTTGCCTGTTGTATTACACCATGCAAGAAAAACTTTATCCACTCTAACCACATGCTTTTCTGACTAACGTTGAGCAGTAGCGAATAGTATTCCGTCTTGTTACGTTCTATGTAAGCGCTAAGATACAATAATGGCTGGTCAAGTAATCCTCTTTGCGCAAGCAACACTGGAATCAATAAACGCCCAATTCTCCCATTACCATCATTGAAAGGGTGTATCGCTTCAAAGAGGTAATGAAGCATTGCACACTGAACTAGTACTGATATGCGCCCCGGTGGATTCTGAATAAACTTTTCAAGTCCAACTAACAGTTCGCTGAGGTGTTCTGGTGGTGGAGGCACATACGTTGCATCCTCAATTTTCGTGCCTTCTACGCCTATCCAGTTCTGTGCCTTTCTAAATTCTCCGGGCTGTAATTCCTGCCCTCTTACATCCTGCATTAATATTTTATGCGCCTTTTTGATCATTTGCAGATTTATCTGCGCACCCTTCTTTACATCACGCAAACATTCATCCAATGCATCTACGTAATTGACAACTTCTGCTACCCTCTTTTCCCTAGCCTCTTTTCCTCCAGCCATGCCCCCAGCTTCAAAGCGAAAAACATCAAGAATCGATGCTTGCGTTCCTTCAATTTTTGAACTTGACACCGCTTCGCGTCTCAGGTACGGTCTTATGAAAAGACGTGGATTAGGTACTAGTTTACCCATGCCAGACAAATTACCAAGCTGCAGGCTGGCTTCCGAGATTAGCGCGGCCATACTTTCATCATAGATAATCTTGGGGGGCAACTCGTTTGGAATAAATGAGAGATGTCCTGCCTTGTTTTTTATCGTCTTGCCAAAAGGCTTCGAAAATGCAGATTGCTCCAGCCCTTTGTCACCTAACAACTGCTCCGATGGTTCGTATAGGTTGGTATAACTAAAAATCTTGTAATTATACTAAAAGGCATTTTAGTATAATTTGAGCTGCGCTAACATAAAAGCGTTGTGGTGCATTTGCAGTGTCGCTTTGAGCTGCCAGGATCATGTACTGCGTTCGCGAGCACCTCTTCCCCATCCCCTCGCCTAGGAAGTAGTCGCCCACCCCGGTATCCAGAGGCAATAATCGCAAGTGCCATAACCGAAATTCAGGCCCCGTTCAAGATTTAATCCGATGCAGGCTCGGACCTGCCCGTCAGTTCAAGATCATTGCTGGAATATCTTTGGATTGCCCTGGTAAACGCTTTTATCTTCATCTCCTAAAATTGCTGCAGTGCGAAGTTAGCCCAGCCTGGTCAAGGTACGAGCTTCCCAAGCTCGGGATCGCGGCTCAGGTGCATACTGCCTAGATCAAGGTTCAGGCCATTCTCAGCCAGCTAAATATCGCACTCGTCAAGAAGAGAGATAGACAGACTATCGACATTGTAAACAGTACACCCAGTCAACCGTCGCGAGGCACCAAGGCTAGCAATGTAAACACTTACTATTCTTATGACCTCCCCGCGTAGCTAACCTTGACCTTGATACTTGTTCGAGAAAGTATATCCAAAGGTGCCCTCTGCGCCATTCACGCCGGGCGAATCAATGTGCCATAATTGATCAGCTGGCGATGTGGTTTGAACACCGGATGAAGAGCCATATAGCACGTGAACAACGCCGAAAATGGTTGTACCAATTCGTTCGGAAGGTACCCCGATTGCTAGATCCGTTTTGCCATCACCATTGAAATCGGCAGAAGACGCGCCACCAAACTCATCCCCTGTCTCCGCCTTATCCTCCACACCCGGTGTGTTCTGGTTCCAGAACTGATCAACAGGCGAAGATGTCTGAAGGCCCGATGAAGAGCCATAGAGTATGTGGACGACACCCGCGGTCTCAGGTATCAATACCTTCATCGGGTACTCCTATCGCAAGGCGACATATGCCGATGTAATGGTGGCAGAAGCTTTTGATTGGCATCTGCTTGAAATGTCACAGATTTTTTTACATATATTGTGATAGTGCTACTGCTTCCTTGGGCTTTGTATCTCTCTGTGTCTTTATCTTTTTGATTGCTTCTTCAAAGTGGCGCATCATGATGTGCGCTTCTGAAGCGTGTTTGGCTGCCTCTTCCGGCGTCGGGTACTTTGCCAGATATTCATGCAGCACTTTCGCTATTGCGGTATTTACTATTGCAGCAGTGTCTGCACCGCTGAACCCTTCTGTCATTTGTTCTGCTATTTTCTGAATGTTTACATCCTGTCCAATGGGCTTGCCCTTAGCATGAATCTCCAGTATCTTGGCCCTTGTCTGGCTATCGGGGTTCAGAACTAGTATTATTCTATCGAACCTGCCGGGCCTCAAAAGCGCGGGGTCAACCATGTCGGACCTGTTAGTTGCGCCCAGTACCACTACCCCATGCAATTCGCTGATGCCATCAAGCTCTGTTAGAAGCTGAGAAACTAGCCTCTCAGTTCCGTGTTCGCCGCCAGTTCCAATTCCCCTTGTTGGAGCGATAGAGTCAATTTCGTCGAAGAATATCACACAGGGCGCAGCCTGCCTGGCTCTCCGAAATATCTCTCTGATACCGCGCTCTGATTCGCCTACCCACTTGGAAATCAGTTCCGGCCCCTTTACGCTGATAAAGTTGGCCTCTGATTCTGTTGCAACTGCCTTTGCAAGCAAAGTCTTGCCGGTTCCAGATGGTCCGTGCAATAAAATGCCTTTTGGAACTGTGTGACCTATCTTTGCATAGAGGTCAGGGTATTTGAGCGGCCACTCTACAGCCTCCTGCAATTCACGTTTTACACTTTCAAGGCCCCCAATGTCTTGCCATTTTACGTCTGGAGATTCAAGGAAGACCTCCCGCATTGTAGAGGGCATGACGTCCTTTATTGCCTGATCAAAATCATTCTGCGTTATTATGAGCTTGTCGAGTGTTTCTGGGGGCAACTTTTCTTCTTCCATGTTGAGTTCAGGCAGCAATCTACGAAGGCACTTCATGGCAGCTTCTTTGCAGAGGTATTCCAGATCAGCCCCAACAAAACCATGGGTAATTCCTGCTATTCTAGGTAGGTCCACGTCAGCGTCAAGCGGCATATTGCGGGCATGAATCTGAAGAATCTCCAAGCGCCCATGTTTGTCTGGCACTTTGATTTCGATTTCCCTGTCAAACCTGCCGGGCCTTCTCAGCGCCGGGTCGAGGGCGTTTTGCCTGTTAGTGGCTGCAATTACGATGACTTTGCCTCTTCCCTCAAGACCATCCATCAACGATAGCATCTGCGACACGACCCTCCTTTCGACCTCGCCTGTCACTTCTTCTCTCTTTGGGGCAATAGAGTCGATTTCGTCTATGAATATTATGGACGGAGCCTTGTCTCTTGCCTCTTTGAATATTTCCCTTAGCCGGGCCTCTGATTCTCCGTAGAACTTGCTCATGATCTCCGGGCCAGAGATACTGATAAAGTGAGCATTGCTCTCGCTTGCAACTGCCTTTGCAAGGAGAGTCTTGCCAGTCCCCGGCGGCCCAAAGAGCAATACGCCCTTTGGCGCCTCTATACCAAGCTTTTCAAATATTTCTGGGTGCCTCAGCGGAAGCTCTATCATTTCTCTGACCTTTTGCATTTCATCTCTTAATCCGCCAATGTCTTCGTATGACACATGAGGCATCCCGCGCAAATCTGCATCTTTTTCAGTTATGGTGAATGATGTTTTTTTGGTTACAAGAACAGCATCAGCAGGCGGGGTTACACCAACTATTTGAAAGGTAATCCTTCCGCCAAAATATGGTATCATAACGTTGTCGCCCTTGACAAGGGGGGTGCTCTCAAGTGCATCAGCAAGGTAGCGCTCGTCTATGGGCGGTATTGCCTCTAGAGGAGCAACTATGACTTTCTCTGCTGGAACTGCCTTAACCTTTTTTGCATTTACCGTATCTCCTATGGCCACGCCAGCGTTATTTCTCATCAGGCCGTCTATTCTGATAATGCTCTTTCCTTCGTCTGAAGGGTAAAGTGGTAAACACTTGGCAACTGTCCTTCGTTTGCCTTTTATTTCGATAATGTCGCCTGTAGTTGCCCCCAAAGAATCCATAGCCTCATAATCAATTCTTGCAGTGCCTCTGCCGACATCTCTGGTATATGCTTCAAGCGCCTTTAGCGGCAGGATATTTTGATTCATTGCTTAATCCACCCGCCTACTTGCATCGCCGGAAATAACAGTAGAAAAAGCAGCTTCAAAGGAAATACAATCATTCAACCGCTCTACCATCGTGGCTACGCATGGTTATCTCCATGAACATAATCTCCCTTCTCCTCTTAAGAACGATCGCTTGCTAGCAAATCTTTTGTTGAGTATAATCTTAATGTTCATAACATGAGTGAATAGCAAGACAGGAAATCTGTACAAGCTGTACGCGCGCTCATCAAGTTAAGAGCCCTATTTCGACAGATCAGCTTGTTCATTGGTTGGTTCCACTGAAAGAAGACCACTAATATCACCAACTGCCTTCACCGTGCTGCCAGCTTTTATGTTCACCGAACTTTTTGCCTTCCAGTACTCGCCTCCAATGACAACATAACCAACCTTGTCAGGTGAGATGTCATCTACAGCCCGTCCCTTGCCAGTAGGATATCTTGTAATAACTCTCTTGATCTTGGTTGCCTTGTAAGCTTTGTACATCAGAAATCCAAATAATCCTATAAACGGAATTAGCAGCAATGATAGCGTTGCGATGATTTCATTTGTACGGCTAGTCGGAACAAGCATTGGGTTTACAGGTTGTGCAACAAGCAACGCCATTCCAACTGCCAAGACTAATACGCCGCCTACACCGACTATCCCAAAACCATGCACATGCAACTCGAAGACCAAAAGTCCAGCTCCTATCCCCATTAATACCAAAGCGGCCCAGTTTACGTCGAATCCTTGTCCGATTAGGCCCAGAATCAGTAGCGCAGCGCCAAGCACTTCCGCACCAAATCCTGGTGAGCTCAGTCCTAGGATTAGGGCCAATACTCCAATTGAAAGGAACATTGTAGAAACTATCGGATCTGAAAGTATTTTTAACAGACTAACCCTTATGCTCGGTTCATACTTGACCAGCTGAGCATCCAGAATGTCAAGAGCAACTTCACCACCCGCCAGCGTTCTAACCTTTGCTCCATGAGCCTGTGTTAGGAGGTCTTCAGGGCTGTCAGCAATAGCTTCTATCACATGATTCTTGAGCGCCTGTTCAGGTGTCAAGTTGTCGTTGTCTGTTACAAACCTGGCGACTTGCGTAGAATTTCTTCCGTGCAGTTCTGCAAGTGTGACGAGCTTTGCAACAATGGCATTTACAAACTTTGTTTCATTGGTTGGTTCTGTCCCGATGACGGGTTGTGAGGAACCAATTGTTGAATATGGTGCCATTGCGGCATAGTCTGATGCCATGAGTATGATTGTGCCGGCCGACAGAGCATGCTTTCCAGCAGGATAAACGTACCCTATCACTGGCAGACTAGATGATTGCATACTATCTATTATCTTGAATGTAGAATCTGCAGAACCACCGAATGTGTCCAAGGAAATTAGTATTGCAGCATAATTCCCAGTTGATCCTTCCTGAACTGCGGCTGCAACATTTTCTGACGATGCGGCCGTGATTGGCTCGTTCAATTCAATCCATAGGACTTGCCTATCTTCTGCTTGGGATTGCGACGCGACTAGAGGAAATGAAATTGTTGAAAGAAACAAAATAAGCAGAACAATTCTCATTTGGTCTCCTTTTTCTCCTTCTTCGCCTCGAACAAATCCCCAATTTCCTCCCTTATCAGCGCTCTAGTATTATCAATTTTCTGCTTTTCTGAACTCTGTATCTTCTCTTTAGATATTCCCAACAATGGACCTAGGTTTCCCGAATCTCCACCAGTTACAACGATCATATTTTTTTCTCTGGCAATTTCAGCCCATGTTTGTAATTCTCTCAACCTCATTGCCGCCATATTCTTTGTGTAGTATTCTGCTGCTTGGGCCATCTTTTCAGACGCTATTAGCTCGCCTTCAGCCATGATTATCCTGCTCCTCTTCTCCCTTTCAGCCTCTGCCTGCTTTGCTATCGCCCTCTGCATTTCCACAGCTATGGCGACATCCTTTATCGATACTGCAGAAACTTTTATTCCCCATGGCTCTGTGACTTCATCGAGTATGGTTTGCAGCCTTTTGTTCAAATCTTCTCTCTTTGTTAGCAATTCATCGAACTCGACCTGCCCCAAAACATCTCGCAAGGTTGTTTGTGAAAGAAGGCTTGTAGCAAGAACATAATCCTGCACCTTGACCACTGCCTGGTTAGCATCGTCTACCCTAAAGTAGACCACTGCATCAACATCAACCGTCACGTTATCCTTTGTTATTATTCTCTGTTTTGTGATATCAAGGGTTAGCAACCTTAGATCAATCTTTCGAAATCTATCTATCACGGGAAGTATGATTACAACTCCAGGTCCCTTCGCACCTATCAGTCTGCCGAGCCTAAACACAACGACCCGCTCATATTCTCTAACTATCTTTATTGCAGATGCAAGAATAATCAATAGTATGATGGCTACTGCCACACCCGCAAAGGTTTCAGCAGATGGGATTTGAAGCAGTAACCCAGATATTGACATGAGTAAATGTCGTTAGGCTATGAATTAAGCCTTTATACCAATAACTTGCGTTGGCGGCGCCCATTGAAGCGACGTCACTATAGTAGACGCTTTTATCTTCATCACCTAAAATTTCATCTGTGCGAAGTTAGCCCAGCCCGGTCAAGGTACGAGCTTCCCAAGCTCGGGATCGCGGGAGGAGTTATGGAGCCAGTGGTTTCCGTGCCGTTAGCGGTTCTAGACGAATACTTTGTCGGAGATTACATGATAAACTAGTGTTTACAAGGAGAAAACGGGTATTGAGTCGTTGAAAGGCTTCTTCCGCCAAATGCTTTTGTATTACATCCACATACAGAATGCATGTCAACAACGCAAATTGGTTCTGAATTGCGTGGTCAGTATAAAGCGAAGGCCTATTCCGCTGCTAGTGCAACATCCCCGCTTGCGCCAACCAAGATCCCGCGCCGTGAGCCAAGGGACGATGATGTTCAGATCGAAATCCTTTTCTGCGGCATCTGCCACTCCGACCTCCATCAAGTCCGTAACGAATGGAGCGTGATGCCCACTGCATATCCATGTGTTCCTGGACACGAAATCATTGGTCGTGTAGCCAAGGTCGGCTCCGCAGTAACGAAATTCAAGCCCGGCGACCTCGCTGCAGTCGGCTGCTTGGTTGACTCTGACGGTACATGCCCCGACTGCCAAGCTGGCCTTGAACAGTTTTGCCCCAACTCGACTCTCACCTACAATTTCCCGGACAAGCATCTTGGAGGCGTCACGTATGGTGGCTACTCGGACAGCATTGTCGTTAAAGAACACTTTGTCCTCCATGTCCCTTCCAACCTCAATCCCGCTGGAGCCGCTCCTCTTCTATGCGCAGGAATCACAACATACTCGCCCATGCGCCATTGGGGAGTCACCATGGGCAAGAAGGTTGGTGTGGTTGGCCTTGGCGGACTGGGCCACATGGCCGTAAAGTTTGCTCATGCGCTTGGAGCTCACGTCGTAGTCTTTACCACTTCACCTAACAAGAAGGAAGATGCGCTTCGCCTTGGAGCTGACGAGGTTGTCGTTTCCCGCGACGCAGACCAGATGAACAGGCACGCCGGCAGTTTCGACTTCATCCTCGACGCAGTCTCGGCCGAACATGACATCAATGCATTCATCCAACTTCTACGCCGCGACGGCAACATCACCCTCGTCGGCGCGCCGCCGAAACCTCATGCCGTCGCTGCTTTCGCTCTTATATTCGGACGTCGCAGCCTCTCTGGCTCGCCTATCGGAGGCCTTGCTGAGACACAGGAGATGCTGGACTTTTGCGGCAAGCATGACATCACTGCTGACGTAGAAGTCATCCCCATCCAGAAGGTCAACGAGGCATACGAAAGATTGCTCAGGTCAGATGTAAAGTATCGCTTCTCTATTGATATGGCTTCTCTTAAATCACAGTAACATCGACTCGGATGTGGCCTTTGAGCCTTTGGCCACTTTCTATAATGCTCGAAACGAATGGCCCCGTGCCTCCAGCGGTCTTGAAATCATCTTTTCTGAAATCGCGACCTCCTAGATTGCGAGCATCGTAAACGCTTTTATTTTCATCCCCTAAATTTGCAGCAGTGCGAAGTTAGCCCAGCCTGGTCAAGGTACGAGCTTCCCAAGCTCGGGATCGCGGGTTCAAATGCAAGGCGGTCGCCTGGGGTTGAATTCATTTTCTAGCTCCGGCCGACAAGGCTGCCAGCAGCACTGCTGGCAATATGGATTTTGTCGGCCACAAGAAAATGTTGCTAGCCACGCCGGGGCTTTGACTGGCATGCATGAAAAGCTTGATTTGATATAATAACGTCGAGCTTTTCTAGGCGCTTTGTCGATTGTTTCCAGCTGTTTTTCTAGTGTAGTCGCAACTAACACGGTCGTTTAAATAGAGCAAGAGCTTTGAATACGAACTCATCGAAAACGAGCCGACCAAAACAACAAGTTAGTCCTTGGCATTTATCGTCAGTTGGTACTCCTGCTTGCTCAGACAGGAACATTACAGGCAGATATTACTAAAATAATATAATCATGGGTCATCTCATAACTTTGAGACAAAAACCATGAAGCTGGTGATCTTTGTCATTTTTGCGATGCTCCTTGCTACAGTTGCGCTTAACCCTGCGGCCGCATCTAGCTCACTCGAGCTGAAGAAAGAAATCAACATTAGTAATAATCCAAGCCATTCGATCCATCCCAATATTCTGGTGCTAAAGGAGCATGTCTACGTTGCGTGGATGGATGGAGATGACACAATTCCCATTTACGACATTTACTTCAAAGCAAGTCATAACTACGGAAGGACTTTTGGACCAGCAGTAAAACTCAGCGGCGGCGCCGTAAACCATCCGCCTCTTCTTGCCGCTTTTGCTACCGATGTGTATGTTGCTTGGACGCATGAAGATGGTGCGGATGCCACAACACAATTTCGCGCAAGCCATGATCATGGAAAGAGTTTTGATAATCGGAAGGATTTGGGTGAGTCAACTGCCAGCTACTCACCTCTTGATATCGCCGCTTACGACAACAACGTGTATGTCGTGTTCGATCACGTCGGCAATGTTCAAAGAGAAATGATACTAATGGCAAGCCATGACAGAGGAGTAAATTTCGACGAGCCGCTTGTCTACAGCAAGGGACTTTGTTCTCCGACTGAACCTCACGTAGCTGCATGGAAGAACCATGTTTACGTTACGGCGCAGGATCCCTGCGAAGGCCATCCAGATCTGCTCTTTAGAGCAAGCCACAATAATGGTACGAGTTTCTCCAAACCGCTTTACTTGGGTGATGATTCGCAGCAAGTCAAGATAGCCAGCAAGGGGAAGTTCGTGTATTTGGTGTGGAATGAGAATACCGATAAAGTAAATTTCAGAGTCAGCAATGACTACGGAAGGACGTTTAGTTCAATCAAAACATTGAATGGAAATGTTGACGTTTTCAATCCGTATCCAGACATCGTTCTCTCTGGAAGCAACGACTTGTACATCACATGGCAGGCAGAACTGTTTCTCACTCCCGACGACGTAAACGGACATGTATTCTTTATCGCAAGCCACGATAACGGAGGCAGCTTTGGCCCACTAAAGAGACTTGACACTAACTTGGACAATTCTGTTTTGCCCAAAGTGGCAGCAGCAGGAAGCAATGTGTATGTTGTTTGGCAAAATAGAAGTGCTGATAGTTCCGGGGGTAGCCAAACACTATTCAAACGAAGCGATGATGGAGGAGCGCACTTTGGTCAATCTCTGACATTTGATGATAATGCCGGCAATTCACTTGGCTATCCGCGTCCTGACATAGCTGCAGCAGGAAACAGAGTATACATAAGTTGGTGGCGAGATAACGGAGTGGAAGGACACCAGGACGTCCTAGTTAGAAGGGGAATAGTCAGTACGAATTAGATTGACTCGTGCCTCGGAGTTACGACAGACTCGAAAGACAAGGCTTTTATTTTCATCTCCTAAATTTGCGGCAGTGCGAAGTTAGCCCAGCCTGGTCAAGGTACGAGCTTCCCAAGCTCGGGATCGCGGGTTCGAATCCCGCA
>DADA01000099.1 GCA_002494895.1 Nitrososphaera sp. UBA210 | reverse complement strand
CGATGGAAGGCTTCCAATCCTGATCGGAGGGGACCATTCGCTGACCACTGAGGCACTAAAAGCTGCATCTACTGCGACCAAATCTCGGCTATCCCTTCTTTACTTTGACGCACATCCGGACTTTGTTTCTTCTGCCAGAAATTATTACGGGTCTGTGCTTACCGATTCCTCAGAGTATCTTGATTTCAGGAAAAGTATGCTGATTGGCACCCGATCTGCAGAGCCAGAAGAACTAGTGAACGCTGAAAAAGAAGGACTACAGATAGTCAATCCTCTTGATATCGTCGAACTGGGAGTAGCCAAAGTCGCTTCAATGATAGCAGAAAGAACGAAAGGATCACAAATCTACATCTCTATCGATCTTGACTGCTTGGACCCTGCATTTGCACCCGGGGTATCAGTGCCTTCGCCGGGCGGTCTTTCTAGCATGGACCTGATTTTCCTGTTAAGCAAGACGGTCAGCAGTGGCAACACTGTTGGGATTGACATTGTGGAACTGTCGCCTGACTTTGACGTTGGCGGAATGACAGCAAGCATTGCTGCCAGAATATTGTCAGAATGCATTGCTTCGTTACCGGTTAAGTGAATATCCCGCCTTCTACGGGAGCGTTCATCGGTTTGAGATTAGAGACTATCGACAACTGACCGAAGATGTTCGGGCACTTCCGGAAGCTCTCCTGTATGGCTCACGTTGTTCTGCAAAGTGTCTTCCCCTATCCTGCGAACCTTCTGGGTGCCGATCAGAGTGTCGATCCCCCGCTCAATCTCCTTAGCGAATCATACTTGTTAATCGCGTACTGGAGAACCACCAACTTTTCGCTCATTGATAGGCCGGCCATCAATGCCTAACAAGGTAGACAAACAAATAAAGTTTCAAATTGCACCGGCTCCGAATCATCACCATCCATGTATGATTCGATCGCCAAGCTTCAAGAATTTTTAAATGCGAATTGTAGCATAGAAAAAGTCCATCCGGCCATTCCCGCATCCGATGCCGAAATCAACATTGTGATCGTTTCACTTGCTTGTCCCGACGGCAAGACGCATACCATCAAGGCCTACAGGGAAGAGGCCCTTGCCGTCAGAGAATTTATCAGATCATTGAAAAAATAATGCGATCAACTTGACAGCTTGAATGAGATTTCTTCTCCCATTCCGATTGGAACGGTGACGGACTGGACGTTACGTACATGGCGCACATGGTGCACGTACTTTGCCGTGTGCGGCCGAAAGTGTTCCGGATAAACAATATTGTCTGCTGCTATCACCCCACCCACTCGTATCATGGGTAATGCAAGGTCGAAATACTCGATCATGTGTTCCTTGTCAGCGTCAATAAAAGCAAAGTCAAATACCGCCTTTGACCTGCGCAGACTGCGCAGAGCATTGAGTGCCTGACCCGGAATGATTTCAATCATCTTGTCCACACCGGCCTTTCTGAAATTCGCAGCAGCCCATTTTGCTTTCTTGGGATTCTCCTCTATGGTGACGATGGCAGGTCTCTGCTTTCTACGCTTCATGACGGAAAGCACCGCATCGGCAAGCCACAAGGTCGAGAACCCTGAAGAGGTCCCTATTTCGAGTATCCTCGACGCCTTGATTGCCTGTATCAATATCGAGAAAAACATGCCTGTGTCATATGTTATCGCGAGCATTTCTCTGTCTGAAGAAAACTCGACTTTCCCGCCTCGCTGCAGATTGGATTGCCCTTCTAGCTCCGATATGACGCGCGAGATCGCCTTGTTCAACGATTGTGGTGCCCTTGTACTCTTATTTTAATCCGCTTTCCGTTTGGAAAGCGAGAGCAGACTAACCCTTTCAGCTTCTTCATTCACTTGCAAGACAGACTCTTGCTGCTTGTACAGCTGTTCTTTTCTCGCTTTCCATCCCTCCATGGCAAGCCTGTGAGAATCCAGAACGCGATCAGACAAACTTTAGACATGAGCCGTTTCTGGTCTTTTAACGTTTGCACTAGAACCGCGTTGTTGGAGTGAAATGTCCAGACGCCCCCCCTGAAGTCAGATCGCCAACATTTTTTATTCTGTATCATCTAAATGTCTCAGTGGAGACTGTAAAGGTAAAGGAACCCTCCTTGAGCAAGCCCATAATGATTGCTGCCATGCAGGATATGGGAAATGTAGGTAGCATTGCGATTGATTTCATTAACAAGAGCTTGGATACAGACCTCTTTCGTTACGTTCTGGCTCCTTTCCCAAATTATGTGCTTGATAGAGGCGGACATATCGACTTTGAACAGCAGAAGTGGGAATACAGATACTCGGATGGCACGATTGTTTTCGGAGGCGGTACGGGCCAGCCGCAAACTAACCAGGAGCTTTACGAGCTTTGCCAGGACGCAATTGACATTGCAAAGGCGCATTCTGCCCAGCTGATATATACACTTGGTGCATTTCATACGAACCGAGACTATGGAAAGCATCCGAAAACGCTGGTCACAACCACCTCTCCTGAACTGACCGAAAGGATTAGGACGCTAGGGATGGAAACAACGCCGGGCTCGTCACTAATAACCGGATTCAACGGCCTTGTTCTTGGCTATGCCAAGTCCAACGGCCTCCAGGGAATAGGTCTGTTCGCCGAAATAGACGATCCGCAGATGCCCCAATACAGGTCCGCAAAAAGCCTGGTACTTACGCTTGAAAAACTCACGTACCAAAAGTTCGCAGGGATAGACGAGCTTGATCAGCTGGCGAGCGCGATAGACAACGAGCTTGATCGGATGAAGAGGTCCGGCGACTCTTCTTATCGAGCCTAGCGACCGCCCAGTTTGATGCCCTGGTCAAGCCGCTCGATTCTTCGGCATATCATCTTGAAAGAATCTAGAACGTCCAGCTCCACTACTCCTGGTAAATGCTGTATATTCGGAAGATAATTGTTTGCGACGTAAAGATCGCCAATGCGAGTCTCGACCTTGATGTTATCCCCTTTGAGGTCTTCTGAATCAGACATGTTCGCAACACGGAGGCTGGCAGCGAACTTTTTTTGAGCTCCAGTGTCAAGTGGGTACCTGCCTGAATGGATCGACTCTTCGATCATCTTGCAAAGGTCTGAGATCTTCATCACCACGTTATCGGGCGGGAGCCTTCTTAATCTTTCTTGGTCCCCGTCTGGCTGTTCAGGGAGAGTTCGGGCAGGGTTTCGAATCGCTTATAAAAGATCGTAAGCATGCCCGACTTTACATGAACCTTCGTACCCGCGTCGTAATCGCGATCCACAACTATGGCCTGGGCCGCTCCCCCAGAACCTATATCGATTTGCGCTTCCTGCGATCCTTCCCAATTCAAGGTTTCGCCGCCAAAACTTATCGTGCAAGCTGGAACAGGTCTGCGCAGCGCGGTCACCACCAGCCTCCATGCTACCCTGTTTCGAGTACTGTCATGTATCAGTTCGCGTCTTACCGATGCTCCACCTACCTGCCGCCGCCAGACCATGAGTCCGGCGAGAATCGCTATCGCTGCTGGAGCTATCACGAGCGCAAGAACAGTCATGATGATCGTAGTCAGCTCCGTGAATTCAAGTCCAGCTATGGTCACCATAGGAGACCTGTCCCCATTGATACCACCGCATGCTCTTCATGACTTTTGGATATATTGTTCTGTGTGGAAAAATAGATGAAGACAATAATCAATCTGGTAAATGGAGGACTGCTCCGGACTAGTAATCCGGATCGAACGCGAAAGTCGCCGTTTTTTGGGATCTAGCTTTCGCCCATCTTCACACCAGATGTTTTCAGCTGCCCCCGGTACATCGCGACCAATTCTTCGACCGTCGTAGCGTCTTCGGGCTTCTTGTCATCCCTTATTTTGCCTGTAAACTTGGGGAACCGAAGTGCAAGACCATAGCCGGGTTTTATCGTGTTTTTGGCAGCCGCGTGTGATGGGCTTGAAGTTATCTCGGACGCGATGACCTCGATGACCAGCCTAGGCTCGAACCAGACGTCCATCTCCATTCCTGTTTCAACCCTGGCATGCCGCTGCGCAATTACGTGCCTCTCAAGGTCTGCGTAGAACTGTTCCAAATGTGCATCGGTAAATCCCGTTCCAACTTTGGTGGCGCTCTGAAACATGTCGTCCTTTGGACTGTACGCGGCAAGCAAGAGCGCCCCATATTTTCCCGCGCGCCTGCCGCGGCCATGCAGCGCGCCAACTATGACCAGGTCTAGAGTATCTGCCAGTTCACTTCTGTACTCCCGCTTGAGCTTGACCCATGCGTATTCTCTGGCTCCAGCCCTGTATCTGCTAGTCAACTGCTTTATCATGACACCCTCGCAGCCGTTCTCTATGGCCAACGCCATGAACCTGTCAATCTCTTGAGGTTCCTTCACTACGGCCTGACTGATGAGCCTGACTACGTCGTCTTTCTTTGCTGAATCAACAATCTTTTTGAGAAGCTTGCGCCGATCCAAATATTGAAGCTGCATCTTGCTTTTTCCGTCCAGATAAAGTACGTCGAAAAAGTTCATGACGACCGGATAGTTTTCCATGGCCTCTTCTACTCCATGCTTGCGCCGCCTGTGCATCAGTTCCTGAAAGGGAAGGTATTCTTCGGTCTCGGGATTGATCGCAACGACTTCGCCTTCCATTATGACTTCGGATCGTATCGAGCTCATGGCCTTGACGACGTCCGGATAGTGCCCGGTTATTTTTTCAAGTCTTCTAGAGAACAGTTCGACACCATTCTTTCCTTTGTGCACCTGCACGCGTTCGCCGTCAAGCTTGTATTCCACACCTGCCTTGCCCTCCATGCGGTCCAGTGCCTCTTCGGCCGTGGTGACCCTTTCTGCGAGCATCGGCCTTATTGGCCTGAAAAGCTTTACTTTCACCGACCGGACTGCGCGCAGTCCCTTTGTGGCCATCAATTTCGCTATGGTACCAAGGTCGCTCGAAACATTGTACGCGCTTTCAAGAACTTGCCTGTTTCCCTTATCGCCCGTAAAGGCAAGCGCAAGTGAGTCCAGGACTGTATAATCTGCGATTCCCAGCCTGAGCTGTCCCATGACGAATTTTACAATATACCTGCTTTCCTCTGGTGTGGCATCATTGAGAAGGCTGCTTATGAATCGCAGCTTGATTTCTTGGGATCCGGGGCCACTCGTACGCGCCACCCTGTCAAACGTGCTATAGACGCGCTCGACTGTCATAAGCTCTGAAAAAAGGGTGGATTGGCTTTTTGACTTCAGCGCTTCGGCACAGGCATCGCCCAAGTCTCCGGTTTTTTGGTAAATGCGTTCGATCGCTGCCGCGTCCTTGCCTGATGAGCTCGCTATCGCGCGCACTATCATTTTCTCAGCGACGCCGATTTCGATTCCTTCGTAGTCAGGATAAAGCTTGCCTTGAATGAGATAGGTAACTTTGTCGATAATCTCTGCAGGAGTTTGCTTCAAAAGTTCAACGAGGTATTCCGTAAGGGCGATCCTGCTCGACGTCCCTCCCATCTTCTGGAAGGTCTGCACCAAAAGAGCAAAATCCAAAGCCGAATCATGCTGCATCCCCTTCATGCTTAAAGCTTTTCTGAATGATTTTTAATAGGGCTTCTGATATTATACAAAAAGACATGGGAGGCAACAAGAAAAAAGCAGTCGGCGCTTCTGACAAGACGGTGCAGACGGGTCCTGGAGGAGCCGAGATAAAGCCTTCGGATGAGAAAAAAAAATCGCCCAAGCCGCAGAGACAAAAGCTCGCGGTGACTGTTGAAGAGGCAGCAGGAATGAAGGCGATTCAGAACATGAAGGCAATCACCATTCAAGGGCTTGCGCGAAATGTTGGCGTAAAGATTTCAGTCGCGAACACGTTCATAAGGTCGCTTGAAGCAAAAGGGGTCGTAAAGCCAGTCGGAGGATACAGCGGCCACAGGGTCTACCAGATGGTCAGACACTAGGCTTTCTTATCGTGATCACATCTCCAGGCGCGCTGGCATCGACTAATTCTAGAGCAGACAGTACTGTCCCGATGGGATTCATCGGCTGAACGACGGCGTCTTTGACGAAAATGCAAACCGAACCGTTTGAAATCATGAACCCAACGTCTCCCCGCTTAAACCGGGATCTTTGCTTCTCTGCGCCGATGACAAGTCCGGTTTCGATGTACGCAAAATTTTCCCCGAACCTATGCACCCTGTCCTGCAGCGGGAGGTTCTTGAGAATCGTTCCGGACGTAATCGGAGCTAGGTGCCGTACGACTTCGCAGATGGCAGAGCCCTTGTCTGACACTTGTATCTCTAATCGAAGCCTTGAAACTGATCCGGCTTGAATCCCGTCTGATTGCATTGTCAATACTAGATCGTCGATCCAATGAAAAGGTTTCTTGAAATCTGAAAATGGGATAGTCGCGGCATGCTTAAATAGAGAAGATGACAATAATATTGTGCAGTTCATTATCATCCCTAGCTAAGATATTAGACGAATAGGGCAAACATTTAATTAGATATCTATTATGTTTTGGATTATTCTTGGTAGTCAAGCATTCTATAAAAAAACGTGTTTTACCAAAAAAAATTCCGACGGACAAAACCAAGAAATCCGGTTCAAAGGCCAAAAAGCCCGCAAAGGCCCAGGTGCAGGTTCAGGAAACCGTAAAGAAATCGCTGCGCCCGGTTGATGAAGTTGTCACCTATCAGGAAATCGAATACGAACTGGCAGAAATCCCGGCCCAAGGAAGCAAGGTGCTAATAGGCCCGCCATGGCTTACTCGGTTTGAGAGGGCCAGGATCACTGGATCAAGATCTCTACAGCTTTCTCTCGGCGCTCCTCCGCTCATCAAGGTCCCGCAAGGAGCCACCAGCTCCATAGTTCTGGCAGTCCAGGAGATAGAAAAGAAAGCGCTCCCAATATCGATAAGGCGGATACTTCCAAACGGGAAATACCAGGATATCCCCACCGACTGGATGCGGTAGCAGGCTAGATTTCTTTCAAGTTGCTTTCGTCAAATATTTCAGAACCGTACCACCTATACCTAAAGTAGTCCAGGCACCACTCGTGAAATACGGGGTCCGAGCTGTAAAACATCATGTTCATGTCGGTTTCCCTCTTTTGTGTCGGAAACAGCACAGTGGCGACCTTTTCATTCAAGACCACGGCGACCTGGACGCCGTCAACCATGCGACGCTCGATCGATCCTTTGTTCAGCAGCTCGCTATGGCCCAGTTTCTTCAAGAGCTCTTTTCTGCCCTTTGGCACGATCACGTTCCTTGGCAGGACATAGCTGTACTTTATTCCCTCTCTCACCCTTTTTACGGCGGGCTCTATGAGGTCTATGGGCACCTGAGAAACGATCTCGTAGATGTACTGGTCAGCTTCTCGATAAATGTCCTTCCAGCGCTCAAGAATCGCGACGACGCCCTTTACGAATTCGCATTTGTCGAGCGCCCCTAGTCTCATGATGAACTTTATCGGGAGCTCGCCCAGGATGTGCTCGGAGAAATACTCCTTGTGCTTTGAAAGGTAGTTGAACGTCGGGATCTGCTTGATTATGGTGTTGCCAAAAGTCGTGAGCGAGAAAACTCCATCCGGATCTTTTTCTATAAGCCCGGCCTGCTGCAGACGGTTGACGTTTCTGTGAGCTTCCTGCATGGTTATGTCCAGGCTCTTTGCAAGCTGGGATATTTTCGCCTTCTTTTCATTTAACTGAAAAATTATGGCAAGCCTCTGTTCGCTTGCCAGCTCGAAGAAACTTTTCTCCGTGTCTGCGTAGGTCTCGATGGCGTCATAGGTGCCCGAAGGCATGCCAATGCTTCATTGTGCCAGCGTTTTAAACATTCCACTGGCGTTCTAGTAGCGGCTGGAATGCCCGGATTGAGTGCTTGGATGATTGGTTCTTCGGATCGCCATTGCACCGATCACTATGAATCCCACGCCAATTGCTAGGATAAGGTAGGCAGCTGGGCGTATCAATTCCCAAACCGGATTCATTGTGCCGGCCCAGATGAAAAGCAGCCCCATGAACACAAGGGCCATGCCCGCTATCGTTTCGCCATTTAGCCGCTGCTTGCCGCCTTCCATATGTCATGCAATCTATTCCTGGATTATTAATATCTTTTAACGATCAGTGTTCTCTGACCAGAGTGCCCCTGCACTGCTCGCAGACCTGTTCATCGATGTTTGATTCGATGCTGTGGTGCACGTCGCATATTATCAGAGTGTAGCGCATGTAATTGCAGAGCCCGACAAACTTGGCAAGCGTGCTAGGAGTGTAGGCCTTGTTGGTTGACAGGTCCTTGGCAATGTCATCTATCATGCGCATAACCTCTCGCACTGACTCGAGTTTCGAGATGAGCTCAACATCTCCTCTTGTGCCCCTCACATAATTGCTCACTGCCGCCTGGGTTATGCCCAGCACCCTCGCCACGTCCTCTTCCTTGAGGGAATATTCCTTGATCAGTTTTTTTGCAAGGATGGCCCTGACTGCGGGAATCAATGATTTGGCTTCGATCTCTGAAGGGAGGAGCATTTGAAACTGCATTGTGAATTCTTGGTTTTTATTATATAAAGCTTGTTAGTACCGCCTACTGTTTATATCAGGTCGCCAGATTCATTGAGGCATGAAGGCCGTCTTTGCAAAAGGGCGTAATGCCGTTTCAGTTGATGAAATCGGCAATCCCCAGATGGCCAGCGACGGGGACGTTCTTGTAAGGATGAGGGCCTGTGGTCTTTGCGGCTCTGACCTGGAGAAGGTATACGGAGAGTATGGCATGTCGTCCGGAAGGCTGGGCCACGAGCCGTCAGGCGAAGTGATCGCAGTAGGCAGCTCTGTCAAGGGTTTTTCTCCAGGCGACCCAGTCTTCATACATCACCATGTCGCGTGCTATTCGTGCCACTACTGCAATCACGGGGACCACACCATGTGCCCTTCCTACCAGACTAGCAACATAAGCCCGTGCGGTCTTGCCGAGCAGTTCCTTGTGCCCGAATGGAACGTTTCGAGAGGAGGCCTAATCAAGCTCCCCGATGGGATGGGTTTTGAAGAAGCCTCCCTGGTCGAGCCACTTGCATGCTGCGTCAGGGCGCTGCGAAAAAGCAACATTCAGGAAGGCGATGATGTCGCAGTTTTTGGGGCTGGACCCGCGGGAATGATGCACGTTATACTGGCGCGAGCGCTTGGCGCCAGAAAAATATTTGTCGTTGACATCAATGATTTTCGGCTCGGATTTGCAAAAAGGTACGGCGTGCAGACTTTTAACGCCCAGACGGACACCGCGATTCACGAAAAAATAAGAGGGGAAACCGGCGGACGTGGCGTGGACATCTGCGTCGTGGCAACAGGAAGTACGCGGGCTCTGCTGCAGTCGTTTGATCTGACCCGCAGGGGAGGCGAAATAGTTCTCTTTGGAGTGCCGCCAAAGGGGTCTGACGTAACATACGACATGAGCACGCTGTATTCCAATGAGCATTCCGTCATACCAAGCTACGCGGCGTCAGAGATAGAGACCAACGAGGCGCTCAGGATGATGGCGGAAAAAAAGCTCGACATTCGGTCGCTAATTACACACAGGTTCGACATCAGAAATGCGGCAGAGGG
>DADA01000041.1 GCA_002494895.1 Nitrososphaera sp. UBA210 | reverse complement strand
CGCAAACTCGGCTTTTTCGTCATCGGAAGTCGTGGTCTCTTGTTCAAAGTCAAGCTCGAGCTCGCTGAGTGTTTTTGTTTGGTTTGCCTGAAAATCCTGCCTTTTCTTCACATCCTCGTAGTTTATCATGACTACTTTGGAATTCGGTATGGGTTTTCCGCCAGCGTCCTTTACCGTGCCGTGGATCTCGTACGTCAGGGCAGGGGGGCTGATGGCAAGCTTGACTTTGATATAGCCGGTAGGGAATTCTGCTATCGTTTCCTCCAGATTTATGGCTCCGCTTGGACTAAATCTGAAATCCTTTGGTCCGACCATTCCAAACGGTGCTGGCTGCCCGACCAGATTTTCTTCACGCGGTGGGTATGCGGGGCCGTCGCTGCATAAGTAAGTGACTTCTCGCTCGTACTCTTTACTGCCTTCTAAAAGCTTTAGAAAGTCTCGTTCGACGTCAATTGAACGAACGTCGAGGCCAGAAGGCATCGGGAAGGCCTGGATGCCTCCCATAACGCCGGCCTCTGGAATTCCACCTTCCTTCCATTCGGCAACGTTGCTTAGTTCTCCCCAAAGGAAAGCCTGGTAACTGCCTGAAACGCTGGCTCCTTCGCAACCCCCAAAAGGCCCATTCAAGTCCCCAAAAGGCCCTTGCTCTATCATGAAAGTGCCGCTCCCAAGCCCCCTAAGTTCAAGGCTGCCTGACTCGAGCGCGGTGGGAGATTCTTTTTGAAACACATCTACCGTGCCTGATGCGCTGTAGAATATCCGCTGGCTCCCCTGGTCATCTGTCGCTTCCGAAACAAGTTCGTACTCCACTGCAACCGCCAGTCTAGAACCGACCGGAATTTCTGAAGTATTCTGGGCGGCAGCCGGCGCAGCTGTCATCATTACTGGGAAAAGGAGCACGATCGCAAGCACGGCACAGACAATTGCCTTCAAGCATGACGATGAGAGCCTTGCCATTGGAACGTTGAGATTAAGCAACTATAAAAACAGTCTTTTTCGAATCAGCCATGATGCAAACTAGTACGTCCTGAATCAGACCGCCTGCATGATCTTTGGGCCAACGTATCAACAAGTAAGGTTCATGCACCAAATGATCCTTCAGTTCAATTGAACCTTATTCGGCTACCGGCGTCATGACCGAATCGTTTCGCCCGTAACCGATGAACCGCTGATATTGCGGCGGTGACTGCGAATGCGACTGGAAGCACAGACACCAAGCCGGAATAACCTTGCAGCGCCTTGGAGCAAGTACCCTGCTTTCTGTGACCATCAATGCTTATCTGCATCCTTCTCGAACCAGAAGTTGAGTTACTTGCGCCGAGACCTAGCTTGCTTTACACTCATGTCTCTACTCTTCTTTCCACTCCTCCCTTTACCATCAAGTGATGCACAGTCCGTCGGGACAAAGTGGAAGGTGGAATTAACAACAGAAGTGGAAGGGCCATTAATCACTATTTCAGAAAAAATGACCGGTGAAGTTGAAGTCATCCAGGAACCTTTTACCGGTGTCCCAATTCTTAATGGCACGGGAAAGGCAACATGGACATACAGACATCATGAAACTGAAAGCTGTGCGGCGCTCAGCGGGGTTGGAGAGTTTGGCGTTACTTTTATCGGCGCTATCCGGCGACCATCTTCGGGGAACGACGAGGGCTTTTTTATCTCGCTTCAAGGTCACCCGGGGGACGGGCCATACGGAGGTAAAATCACCCCTTGGGACTTACAAATAGTGGACACTGTTGACTGTCATAATGAGGATTCCAGCTGGACGGAAGCCAGACAAGCAGTTCCGGAAAGGATTGAGCTTGGAAATCCCTTGGATGAGTGGATCAAGGGCTTTACCGTAAAAGAGGATCGTGAGGACGGGACGTATGTAAATTATGGCAAGCTTTTGCCGCCTGATGTCGTATATCGTGTTTATGGCACCGTCAGAGACAGTTCAGGAAATGTTCTGTCTGAATCGAAACTTGTAATTGCAGACTTTAAAGATCTGGGGAGTAAAGGCGGCGCAGGATTTCTTCAAAAGCTGAGTACCTTAAAACCGAATTTTGAAGATTCATCTACGGCATCAGAGTCTGGAGCGGAATATGAATTCAAACTTCAGAGACCTCCAAACGAACCGTTCAGCAAATTCTTGGTCGTATCTGTGCTGTGGTACGATGGCAAGCCGGAATTTGCCGTGACAAATGGTGACGAAACCGGCGGACGATATGTGCCGGTTTACCAAGCACTGTGCGTCGATCATATAGAGGAAGGTGGGTGTGTAAAATGGGAGCCGACCGAAAAAGGCTATGAGGCAAAAGTTGACTTTGTGTACGGCAAGAAAGCTTCTCACACCGACTCTTTTATGGAACGCGAGGATTGGCAGAAGGGATCAGGAAGCCTCGACGGGATGATGGAAGGCGCTGGGTTCACTTATTACAATACTTACCTAGGGGTTAAACACGTCGAAAAACTGGGGCTCGGATTCTCTGGCAAGCCTTTCATGATAAAGACCTACCACACCAAGGACACTTGTGCTGAAAAACCAACTAGCGCGTTTTATTGGGCTCTGACGGGATCAAGCGCATCAAATTTTGGCGGCTTGGGAAGTTCTCTAGAGACAGCGCAAGCCCAAGGAGGTGGCATCTATATATGCCATGGGGACAGCGCTGCGAACGGCCGCGATGCTCCCTTCAACAGGGAATGGCATGAACTAGGGCATTACATTCTTTACAACCTCTATTCCCCGCGGGATGGCACGCAATATACGAACCATGCAGGATACGCGAATGATAGCACAAACGATTCGTTCATCGAAGGCTTTGCGGAATTCTTTTCGATGCTTACCAAAGAGCACTATGCCAAGCCAGAACCGTGGAAATATCCAGTGGGGGGACACTCGTACAACCTCGAAGAGGACATAAAGGTCTGGGGGGCCGGGATTGACGAGGAATTTGCCGTGGCCGGAATACTCTGGGATCTTCATGACAGTGGCGTAGAAACAAACCAAGGCTTCGTGTCTGACGATGGCTATGTGGGTGCAGTGTCGCGGGTTTATAATCAAACCACCGACAAGGTTTCCCAACAAGGCAGCGAGATAATCAAGGCGGTCCAGACTAGCAGGGTAAAGACTCTGGTTGGAACCTACGTGGCACTCTTGCCTTCGGTATCTTCGGAAGACCTGGATATGATTTTCCTCAATCATGGCGCCTTTGCAGACATTTCGGAGCGAAACTACATCCACGATGCATGGAACGAAACTATATCGCAGACAGGAAACACGGCTAACAGGATGGTGAGATTTTCGCCAGTGCCAGAGCTTCCTGGCTCGTACATAGTGGCCGACGCTACCGCATTACTTGAAGTCGCGTTCAGGCACGTTGAACCATTCGGACAGTATGATTACTCTTATACAGTGAATCTCACTGCCAGCGAACCTGCGTATTTTTCGATGCCTCCGCCGTACTATCCTTCAAAGGCCGTATTCAGCCAATTGTCAGAAGATGGAACCGTATTGGCATCAAATATCACCAGTATCGATAGTGCAGAATATTGGAGCTACATTGATTCAAGTCCAAGCGAAAATGCAACATTTAGGACGATCCAAGTTTCAGAAATTGTACCAGTTAGTTCAAGCGATAACAGTCCGCCGCCTGAAACAACCGACCAACCCGCACCAGCTCAACCCGGCGGAGGCGGCTGCTTGATCGCGACGGCCGCCTTTGGCTCAGAGCTGACGCCACAGGTGCAGTTCCTCAGGAACTTTCGCGATCACCGTATTCTGGATACCACTTCAGGTTCAAGCTTTATGAGCGTCTTTAACTCATGGTACTATTCGTTCAGTCCCGCCGTGGCAGACTATGAGAGGCAGCAGCCCTGGCTGCAGCAGACCGTGCGAATTGCCATCTATCCGTTGTTGGGAATTCTCCAGATGACAGAAAAAGCGTATGCGCTAGTGCCCGGTGAATTCGGATCCATAACAGCAGGAATTGTTGCCAGCTCCTTGATAGGGGCGGTCTACTTTTCCCCAATAGCGCTGTCAATAAAGCAGGTCAGAACGAAACGCATTGATTACAGGCTTGCCATTCTAGTCATTGCAGCGCTTCTGGCTTCAACACTTGTTGCCCTGCTAGCCAAAAGTACGGGAGCCCTGATGGTCACGACGGCTCTGTTGGTTGTATCTGCGTTGAGCATATCCGCGATTTATTCCGGCGGCGCTATCTGGAGTGTCATTCAGCTCTGGAAGAGGCTATTCCGTAGAGCCACGCGACGCAGGGCGGCTGTATGATCTTAGGGTTCCGGGAATGTATCAACGGTAAGTTGCTAGCAAGGGTATGACAAGCTGGGGTGTTTGTCAAGAATGACTGCAGCGCAGCAGGTAGTCAGGCCATACGAATTTCCGCAATAGTATTCGGCATATAAGAAATCTATTATACGCATGGCAAACTATTTGGCGTGGCCCTTTGCTAGCAGCATGTATGCTGCTCTGGCCGGAGCAATTAGACTAACATGAACGCCCTAGAACAGGCCGCCATTGCAAGACAGGTAGCAGATTCCATAGTAGATAGCCTACTTTTGGACGAGCCCAAGAGCTTTGCAGAATTGGTATCATTGGCAAGGGAGTTGGTTGAGGAAAAGGGAATCACAGACCCAATGGAGATTGGGCTTATAGCTCTTAAGGCCATCACGTACGTTTCTGATGACCCGGGAGTGATTGTGAAGACTGGAGAATCGACCGACATGTCGTCGTGGATCTACAGTAGGCGCACCTGACAAGTTGGTTTGTCCAATATCCGAATATCTGGGTAAGAAAAACGCGGTGTTCTACAAGTGATTTTGCAATCTCACACTGGTACTATGGGGACTTCAGGCAATATGCATTACAGATATCAATCCGAGTGTCAGAGCAAAAGAAAAAAGTAAAGGAAGGAGCTATTGCTCCTCTTCCACTGTTACTGTTCCGACCATGTTGGGATGGATCGCACAAAAGTAGTCAAACTCGCCTGCTTCGTCGAATTGGTGCGTGAATGACTTGTGCGGGCCCAGGAATCCTGAATCGAATTCTTGACCGGCGTCTCCACTGCTGATGCTTCCTGAGGTCACCGTGTGCGAATCAGGATCGTCATTTACCCACGTCACATTTTCGCCAACTGTGATCGTCAACGGGTTCGGATCAAAGGCAGTGTCATTCAGAGCTGCCGAGCCTTCCACAATAGATACTCTGGTTCCATTCACCTCGGTTTGGTTTGTTATGGCACTTTCCACGCTGTCCTCTACCACTGCAGTGTGGACTGTGGCGCGCAGCGTGTAAGAAATCAAGAATGGTTCGCCATTAAGATTTCCGACTGAAAGGCCATTACCTGCGAAAGGTACAGAGGCAGAGAACGTCTCTGGCATCGGTATCTGTGTTTCGACCTGCTCGGAATATTCAGGAGTAATTATCGCTGGAGTAAACACTGTTCCATTGGCTCCTGGGAAAACGAATAGGTCGCCAAAGGCTGGATCAAGTGTCTCATTCGCTACGCCATATGTCTGGATAGGTGCGACTAGAATTGGGCTGGTGGCGGTAAACGATATGGTTCCCACGTACACCTTGCCGTCTTCCCGTGGAGGCAAGATATCAATTATTTGGAATGGACCGCTTTGTTCACCTGGCGAAGAGAGTGTACCTTGCATTACTACTTCCTTTCCGCTCCAGGTGTTGTTACCTGCCGCCGATATTGTTGTGCCGTCTGACATCATCGATTCTTCACTCATCGAATTTGTGTTACTATAGCTTGCCGCGACTGCCGATGATAACGGTTGTGCAATGATTGCGCCAACCGCAATGACCGAAGCTAATGCGCCGAGCAAGACAAATGTTGTCCTTGAGATATGCATCGAGGGCGATCGGGACGCATTTTATTTATGCGATATGCAACCGGATGACGTATGAATCTTACATTGGTCTCTTGCTAAGCGCCAGTTACAGATCTAAATGATGCAGGGAATTATTCAGTCATTTCAATCAATGGTAAGTGGATTAGGGGCTATCGTTCTTTCCGAATGACTGTAATAACATCACCTTTCTTGTGGACAAGATTCCGATTCTGCTCCACCAATGAAAGCCCTGCGTGCCTGACGAACCCCTCAACCGCAGCTGCGGTTGTTCTCGATCTAAAGCCCGATACTGCTCCCTCTTCATACTCGCCCCACGAGCCATGGTGAATGACTGCTATGCCGCCGGGACGCAATATCCGTGAGATATTCCTGATATAGAGCTTTGTATCTGAAGGGTTGATGTGCACAAACACATCGTAGGACCACACACGGTCCAAACTATTGCCTGGAATAAAGCCGATATCTCTATCGATGATGTGATACTCGATGTTGTTGTCTCGCCCTGCAAAGCGTTCCCTGCACATCGTAATGCACTTTGGTGTAATGTCGACTAGGACGAGGCGCTTTGCGATTGGCTGCAGATACTCTGTCCACCGCCCGGCACCGGGGCCAATCTCCAAGATCTCTTTGCCCTCGTCCATGTATTTGTAAAGCATGTTGTCAAGGAGGTTTCTCAGCCACCTCTCAGGGTTCGGTGCTTTTCTTGTCCATTCATCTCCCCTTTGAGACCAGTCATAACTGCTCCAGACACGCCTGTTAGCCGCGACGCTGTGAGAAAGCAAGTCGACATTTTCAAACCTGCCGGAAATTCTCAAGTTTATTGCATGTTTGATGGCCTTAACAAGTGGCACTGTGGTCATCAGGGAGTTTCGTCGTCGATTCTATTCTATTAAACCGTTGCGAAACGCGGATTCCATAATCTCCGTACCCTAGTCAGGATCGGATGAGGTGAGATTTGCCGACTGGTTGCGGATCAGCTGCACTACTGAGATGTGGCGACTCCACCATACACCCGTCTCGTTGCGTCCCCTGGGCGCGCAATGGCCGACGGAAGATTGACCTTTAGTCGGCCTTCTTGCCCGCCTGCTTCAAAATGCGCTTGAACAGTTCCAGATCGTACTCCACATTTTCCAAGTTTTGTGTGCTAATTGTTAGTTCAGGCAACCATAGTACCAGTCCGTTCTCTTCATCGAGTCCAATGCGAGATACCTTCATTGTTTTCACTTCGCCCATTATCCCAACCTTTGATCGACTTTGGTTTAAACCTTATGCTTTTGTCAAAACCCAGGAAAGGGAACGCTAACAGGTGGGGAGATTGTGTTTTTGTTGCCTATCAGTAAAAATGCAAATTCAGAACCGTCGGTAACTGGCGTCGACTTCTCCAAAAATCAGATTCGCAACATACTTCGCAAATTTGTCATTGACATCAACGTTTGTGAACACCTTGTACAGCGAAAGAACCCCAATCAATGTCGGCGTAATTTTCACGTTGACAACCGAAGAAGATGGATCTTTGCTTTCCAAGACCTTCAATTCCGCCTCTACTTGGTGATTGTCAGAGGCTGGATTAAGCTTTATCGAGTGTGTGGTGAGATCGATGTATCTTTCACTATTATCCACTTTCCAAACTTTGAAAAAGGGGTAGTCTTGCAATGACTTTGCAGTAGCGCTAAACAATGTATCGGGTGGTATGTTCGGATACTCCCTGGAGAAGAACCATGCTTTGTCGAGTGCGTAAATATCATCTACCCGCGATGGCGCAGGATCGGGGTAATTGAGTATCATTTGACGTTGGGATACTCTGCAAGAGCAAGCAGAATGTTTGCAGCCATGACTGTCATGTTCCATGAAAAGGTGCGCGCAGTGCAATGCTGTGTTTGGTATGTGGCAAGCTAGATAATTAAATTGAATGTCCTTAGATACCGCTGAAACAACAAATGAGTAACAAGACTTGAGTTTGGTTCTGGCTATATTATATAAGCGCTAATCTTTGAATGACTGGAATGGGCATCTCGAGAGGAATGTTCGTGAAGGAGTCGTTTCTAGCAGCAGTCATATTGTCATTCACAGTCTCTGGCATAGGCAAGATACAGGCGGAGGAGGATCCACTTTTGGCTTCCTTCGGAGCCTCTTCGCAGGCGAGTGAAGCAGCCGCGGCGAGCAGCACGTACAAAGATTTCAACAATGACGGGTTTGATGATCTTGCTATTGGTGTACCTGGAGAAACGATAGATGGGTTTAGCCGTGCCGGCGCGGTGAACGTCATCTATGGTTCTGCGGCCGGTCTACGAACATCTTCTCCGGCCGACCAATTCTGGCACCAGGATAGTCCAGGCGTAGAGAATAACGCAGAAGAGTTTGACGGCTTTGGTACTTCGTTAGCTGCCGGCGACTTTAACAGTGACGGCTACTATGATCTGGCGATTGGAGTGCCGCTGGAATCTATTGGCACTGTAGGAGGCGCTGGGGCAGTTCACATTTTATACGGATCATCCTCGGGTCTTCAGACTTCGTCGCCGGCCGATCAATTCTGGCACCAAGGCAAACCTGGCGTGGATGATTCCGAAGAAATGGATGACTTTTTCGGTATCCGGCTTGCTGTAGGGGATTTTAACAATGATGGGAGGGATGATCTGGCGATCGGAGTAATCTTTGAAAATATTCCTGCAGACGATGCTGGCGCGGTGCATGTACTCTACGGCTCAGCTTCCGGCCTGCAGACATCTTCTCCAGCTGATCAGT
>DADA01000042.1 GCA_002494895.1 Nitrososphaera sp. UBA210 | reverse complement strand
TATACGCAAAAAGCAACGCAGTTGAAGTTCTAGAGGGTCAGCTAAGAAAGTGGAAATCCGATACTATTCATCCCGTGATGGTATCATCAGCGACTGATTGCTACCAGCCAGCAGAGCTGCGCTATGGTCTGACTAGAAAATGCATTGAAGTACTGCAAAGCTTCAACGTGCCGTATTATGTTTTCACCAAGTCGATGATTGTAGAGCGTGACTTGGAGCTCCACAGGCGCTACAGCCACAATTGTTCTATTATTTGGTCGATAACCACATGCAATGAGAAGGTTAGAAGAATCATCGAGCCGGGAACGCCCCCTGCCACCAGGATCTTTGATACGATAAAAAAATTCACCGACGCAGGAATACCATGCGGCGTCAACGTGGATCCCATTATCCCGCTTGTTACGGACTCTGACGAAGAACTTGATGCAATCGTAAGCAGGTGCAGGGATGCAGGCCTGAAAAACGTAGCTGGATCCTTGATGAGGCTGCGGACAGACATTTGGGATAGGATGAAGGTTGCTCTAAAGCTTTTGGATGTGCCCAACGGCGAGGAACAGTACAGAAAAATCTATGGCTTTCGGGAGCCTCTTGAATCAAGTTATTTGAGTGCTGACAGGAAATACGAGCGAAGAATTCTTGATCTGCTCCATCTGAAGATCAAGAAACAACGGATGCTTCCTAGATTCCCTGCCCGCGCTGCGGCCCGGATTGACAGAGCTCACTTTGGGCAGACCACACTTGGTAGCTATCTTGCATAATGTCTCCTAAGCGTCGCCCCGTAGAGATCGTCCATGCTCTCATTGTTTCTTGTTGGGGGCACTGGCATCCAAAAATATCGCTTCGCACTCGCAGTGTCCGTCGATTCTGACTTGCCTTCCACATCTTGGGCATACAGTAAGGGGCGCCGGCGATTCTTCCATCCCGACAAAGATGGTAGACATTACCACTAGTATGGTGCTGCATACTAATAAGAATTAGGGCTGTTCCCCGGAATACCCAACAAAGTCATTTAATTATCGCCGAAAGTTTCACACCAAAAGTTGGAACCGTTAATAATATCGAACCGCCTTCGACTGATATGAAGGAATATCGGAATCCAGTCCCAACCGTCGATATCATACTTCAAAGAGATTCAAAGATTCTGATGATCAGGAGAAAAAGGGATCCCTTCAAAGGTCGGCTGGTCCTTCCCGGCGGGTTTGTCAACGAGGGAGAGGCTGTTGAAGAAGCTGTCATTCGGGAGACCATGGAAGAAACTTCACTGGAAATCGAACCAGTAGAAATCCTCGGGGTATATTCTGACCCAAGGAGAGACCCTCGCAAGCACATCATTAGTGTGGTTTTTGTAGGAATCATAATTGGTGGGACCGACAATGCAGGAGACGATGCTGAAAAAATAGAGTGGTTGGAAATGGAAAAGATCCAACCGAATGACGTTGCATTCGACCACATGAAGATTTTGGATGACTACAAGCGCTGGAGATCATCGGGCGGGACGTACTGGTCGAAGAAAAGAGGAAATGATTAAAACCTCTCTTGTGGTCTTAGCGTTGATTGCGTAACGAAAGGGAGATCAGGCTCAGGATTGACCTACTGGAAGGGCCGTGCCTGAAGAGTTTTTTTCTGAAAAGACTTCGTATGACGCAAAAAGGTATGTGGAATTACTTGCCGAAGTCTGCAACTCACTTACGGAGCCCTTTGGGTACCTTTTTCCACTAAATAGAAGAGAAAAGTCAGGATAGAGGACAGTATGTGTTATCTGATTTTTCAACTTGGTACTACGACTTCGCTCGGTTAGGAGAACCATCACGATTAATCATAGTACGCTTTTGATATGGAAGACCTCCCTCTGACGAAGAATACAGGTACATTGCATTTAGGGCATCACCATGCGGTATGCATTTTTCCCTGAAGATTGTAATCATCCTGTCTGACTAGGATTTTTTCCATTCCCCTAAATTCATATTCCGTCTTGCAAGAAGGACACGCTCTGCTCGCTATCAATACCCTGATTAGTTCCCATCTAGGGAAATATTTAGCAATTCGACAAGTCTGTTGTTTGTCATCCTAATCGCTTCTCTAGCCAGAACTTAGCGGCGCACTTAACACAGTATAGGAAAGTAGGCATATGCTCGACACGAGACTCTTTCCAATCGTGTTTACCGCCATCCTTGCACCCGGGAAATCTGGCCTTTGGCACTCCCATAGTGTTATCTAGTTCGGAGGTATCTAATATAGAATGTTCGAATGTTTTATTGAATAGGAAGGCTAGTCTGAGCCGGACTTCATATTGCTAGGTCCTCCTCATAAGATGAATCCATCGACGCTATTCCGATCTGCACTCGTCTTAGGGGAATCGGAAAATTCCTAAATCCGAAAACCCCAGAAATGGGGTTGTTTCAGATGTAAAATCACGCCTAAAACGATGATTTAAATACGGTGGAGTGAAATTTTTCGATCGTTGGTAACCGTCGATCAGGTTCTCGGCTCTCTGAAGAAAGTCGTGGATCCTGAGCTGCACAAGGATATCGTTTCAATGGGCATGATCAAGGATCTTTCGATAAACGATGGCAAGGTCGCTTTCACTCTCGAGCTCACGACTCCGGCATGCCCCTTTAATAGTGACATCGAGCGCGACGTTCGGAATGCGATTGCCGGCCTTGGCGTCCAGGATCTTGCGCTGAAAGTGACCGCGAGGGTCATGGAAGGGAGGGCGCTGAGCATGGACGAACTTTTGCCTGGCGTCAAGAACATTGTCGCTGTCGCCAGCGGAAAGGGAGGAGTAGGCAAGACCACCGTGTCAGTCAACCTTGCGCTTGCATTGGCAAAGACGGGGGCAAAGGTTGGTTTGCTTGACGCCGATATCTATGGTCCTAGCGTGCCGCTGATGCTTGGCCTAAAGGCTTCTCCTGAAGTGACCAACAACAAGATACAGCCCCCCGAAATCGAAGGAGTCAAAGTGATTTCCATGGGATTTTTCTACGAGCAGTCGCAGCAGGCGGGGATCTACAGGGGTCCGATAGTCTCTGGAATAGTCAAACAATTTCTTGTTGACGTTAATTGGGGCGAGCTCGACTATCTTATTATCGACCTGCCTCCAGGCACAGGCGACGCTCCTCTTACAATAGCGCAGACGATACCGATAACCGGCATACTCATTGTTACCACTCCGCAGGATGTGGCCATGAATGTCGCCGTAAAGGCCATCGGCATGTTCAACAAACTGAACGTTCCAATCATCGGCGTTGTAGAGAACATGAGCTACCTTAAATGCCCTCACTGCACCGAACAGATTTACCTATTCGGGCAAGGCGGAGGCAAGAAAATTAGTGACGACTTTAAGATCCCATTCATTGGCGAGATTCCGCTTCACCCGCGCATCCGAGAGGGAAGCGACCTTGGCAAGCCGGCGGTGGTTTCAGAGCCAGAGTCTGTTCAGGCACACGCTTTTACGAGCGCCGCAAAGCTGGTGGCAGGCAGGATCAGTATCATTGCAGATGAGATGAGAAAGGCAATGGAAGAGGAAGAAAAGCAAGGGAAAGCAAATGAAACTCCCGATGTCAAGCCAATGTCTGGTACTAATGACAAAGAAATCAAGTCCTGACGTCCTGCTTCTTTTGAAAAGGCCTTTCGGAATACTGGTGCCTGACGGCAAAGTAACTGAGTACAAGATCAAGAAAATGATCAAGGGGGCCAGAAAAGTGATCACAGTGGGGGACGCGACTACAGAGCGAATGATTGGCTTTGGCATAACCCCGGATATCGCTGTAATCGATGGCAAAGAGCGCCGGGCAAAGCGCGCGTACTCTGTAATCTATGACGCAAAGCAGGTAAAGTGTGCCAATCCGGCGGGAGAGATCTCTTCGGAAGCGATCAAGACCATTGATGAGGCACTGAAATCTGCAGATCCCGTTCTGATAAGCGTGGAGGGGGAGGAAGACCTGCTGGCGTTGTCACTATTTGCCCGGGCTCCCTACGGCTCGGTGGTCCTCTATGGCCAACCACTGGAGGGAATGGTAATAGTCAAGATCAGTTTGGCCAAGCGAAAACGAGCTAGGGACTTGATGAAAAGAATCATACGGTCAGGGAATTCTGGCAGTAATCGATCGGCTTGAGTCGTAGAAACGCAGGTCAGAAAGGAAACTCAACATTTAATGGATAGATTTGACATCGCTTTTCAAGGGGGATGAAGATGTGGTGGCTGTATGACCTAGATGATTATGTATACCAATTTCTGACCCCTACTTTACTTGTCGCAGCCGCAACCGTCACTGCCTAGGTCGTAGGAACTGATATTGTATTTCTTTTTGCAGTCAGGGCATGCGCTCTGGCCGAACGGTATCTCTGCATTGCAAAATGTGCAGGCAGCCGGAGAGCCGCCAGCCTTCAGTGCCTCCAATATCAAGATATGAATGAATATGACTTTTAAATCTTGTTTCTCTTTACATCGGCGATATCAGGATTCTTGGCCGATTCGGTGTGTTGTGATGGCAACGCTTGCCGCACAACGGGCAGTTCTTTCTGTCAAGAAACACGCACTGGCATATGTGCGACTTCATGTAGCTTTCAGCCGCTCTGGTAAATTCGCCAGTGCCGTTGCAAAAGGGACAATCAGAATCGGTAATGTCTATAGAGCCCCTGCCAGAACAAACGGGGCATTTCTGGACGTCTGTCTGCGCCATCTCTCCCTAGGTTAAATCCACTATAATTTAATCATTAGCGTATTTGTGC
>DADA01000105.1 GCA_002494895.1 Nitrososphaera sp. UBA210 | reverse complement strand
ACGCTATCTGGTCTGCCATCTTCGAAAGTGAAGCACTACCACCTAGGTCATAGGTCACGTACTTGCCCTCGTTAATGACATCTTCGGTGGCCTTGAAGATCGCATCGCAGACGTGCTTTTCGCCCAGGTACTCGGCCATCCACGCCCCCGACAGCACAGTAGCGACCGGGTTTACCTTGTTCTGGCCTGCATACTTTGGCGCGCTGCCGTGCGCGGGCTCGAACATTGCGTAGGTGTCGCCATAGTTGCCAGAGTACACGTTGCCGATGGAGCCCACATGGCCAGAAGCGCACTCGGAAACGATATCCATGAAAAGGTTGGTGCTGAGGAGCACGCTGCCGTTGAATCTTTCCGGGTTCTTTACGAGCTGCTGGGTCATGTTGTCAATGTAGTATTCCTCGACCTGGATGCTCCTGAACTGTTTCTGCGCTTTTTCTACCGCTGCCCAGAATATTCCGTCCGTTTCCTTGAGTATGTTTCGCTTGGTTACTGCAAAAACCTTGTCAAAGCCTCTTTCCTTTGCAACCTGGAATCCCTTGTTTGCGACACGCTCGCAGCCCTTGCGAGTTGTCTTGCGGATGGCGATTGCCGAGTCGTCGCTTGTCCGAAATTCAATGCCGGCGTAAAGCCCTTCGGTAGCTTCGCGCACGCATACAAAGTCAAGCTGCTTTTCTGCATGCTTGTATGTCTTTATCGGCCTGATGTTGGCGTAAAGCTCGAATTTCTGCCTGATGCTCACAGCGACGCTGCGCGGAGCATTCGGAATAGGGACCGTGGTGGTGGGACCCTTGAAACAGGCATCAGTCTCTTCCAGCAGCTTCCAGACCTCGGGTGAGATGTACGAATTTCCGCCTGTCTTTTGCCACCACTCTGATCCTGCATCACATGGGATTAGTTCAACCTTGGAATTGCAGGCCTTCAAAACCTTGGTCATCGCGTCGACGAGTTCAGGGCCCGTACCGTCGCCTCTGATCACCGCCGCCGTCCTGCTCTTTGCCAACCTGGAATCAACTACGCAGGCATTTTTTTCGCTATTTATTCCTATTTGCTGGTTAGTTCTATTCGCGCGAGCAGCGTGTTTTCCTTTGGAAACGGCGGCACGTCTGAAGGCTTGGGTACAACGGTGAACTTGCCCTCCTCGGAATAATAGGAATACTCTATGTTGTATAGGGTAAGGTTCAGAGTCTGCCAAACATTTGACCCGGTGGAATTGTCGACAACCTGTATGGAATTGGTGACGTTGTAGACTTTCATAAAGTCGTCCATTGTGAACCTGACAGGCCTGATGTATTCGATGTGAACCACGTCGCCGACTCCATCCGTATGTATGGGCCGCAGGCAATCCTTGCCATCTCTCAGATGCTTGCCTACATTATCTGGCAGCAGCTTTGCTTTCCCATCCACTATGACTTGTACCCTGGGGTAAAGCTGAAACGTTTCAATTTCGTGCCCCTTGAGGCAGATGCTCCACGGAGCCGGAGGTGGGGCGAGCGCGGGAATTATGACAAGTGCCACCAGAGTGGCGCCGCCCATTGCAATTGGAACTATCAGGAGCTCTTTCTTGCCCAGCCGCCTGGTAGGCTTTGCCTCCTTTATCTTGCGCTTTGGCAATCGTCAGGTAAGATCAGCCGAGGGCGTTATTAGTGCTTTGGGCGCACAGTGTTATATAATGCGGCGCGTGCTTGTACTCCAGCTTTGCAGATAGTACAGTTATCAGACATTCACATCGGCAGCCTTTTCGTCCAGACCGCGTTTGACGCGGTGGTCGAAGAGGTCAACAAGCTCAACCCCGATGCTTTGCTTGTCACGGGCGACCTGACCGATGAAGGGCTGCTCTTTCAATTCGAAAGGGCAAGGACCGAGCTCAAGAAATTCACATGCCAGAATATCATCGTAATCGCAGGCAACCACGATTACCGGCATACCGGCTATCTGCTGTTCAAGAAATTCTTTCCGACAAAGCAGGTATACGAGTTTTCTGACGCTGTCATCTTGACTCTCGGTACCGCCAGGCCCGACAGGGATGAGGGTGAGGTCGGCTACCGTCAGAACCTCTGGATGGAAAAAACGCTGGCAAAATACACCAACAAGATCAAGATAGTCGCAATGCATCATCATCTTATCGGGATCCCTGACACCGGGACTGACAGGATCGTGATCATTGATGCCGGCGACTGCCTGCGCGCATGCCTTCAATCAAAAGTTGATCTGGTACTCTGCGGCCACAAACACAGACCTTGGGTCTGGAGGCTGGGAACGCTCGACATCGCGTACGCAGGAACAGTGTCTTCAACGCGGTTCAGGGGCTTTTTTGAGAACTGCTACAACATAATCGAGGTGCAAGGAAACAAAGTCAGAGTTGACATCAAGATAGTGGGCAAGAAGAGGTTTCCCCTTTCAGAGCTAGTAGAGCGCTACAAACCATTCCTTGAACAATAATTCCATTTCTCATTTCTTGGACGTAGGCGACTTGTCAGTATAAGCTTGAAGATAATTAATAAATGCGGGACGCATTATGTCAAACGGCAGCAGTGAAGATTCAGAGTTAATCCTGATTTGTGAAGAGAAGGCATTTGACTGAGCTGCCTCTTATTTTTACAATGCACGATGAATATTAATAGTGATTCGTGCATCAATAGGAGAGGCAAGAGCAACCTGAATATATGCTAAGCATTAATGCTTAGCATCTCTGCTTATGGCATAGCAGATATAATTTCTATGTGTTATGCTACACGCCTCAGCATTTTTATCAGCAAAACACGACATTATAGAGTATTTCTAGCACATATTTCATTCTATTCTGAAGTGCATGTTAATATACTGGTACTCGACCTAGGATACCTATGGCACAGATGCCAGCACTGATACCAAAGGAAGTCGAAATTCAGAGACTAAAGAAAATCTACATCATGGTCATCATGCTGGGTTCAATCGCTGCCTCAGTAGAAGTCGACAACTTTGTCGACGGCTCACTGCACCAGACAGCAATCAGAGACAGTGCATTTACGCCAGCTCACTGGTGGCTATACAGCCACTTCGTGGCTCTCCCACTGGGTTGGGGTTTTGTCGCAATGTACGACAGAAGAGTACCAATCCTTAGGGGTCCAAGCAACTCGATGAACACCGGTCTAAAGATCACCATCATTGGCTACTTGGCCACGATGTTCACAATCGGTGTAAACGAGATGTGGCACTTCTGGTTCGTCGAAGAAATCTTTGCAGTTCCTAACCACTGGATGTTTAACATGGGTGTCGTCGTGGCATTCATGGGTGCTCTGGCCTACGTGGTCAGAGTGTACGCCAGGCTGGTAGAACTGGGTGCAGAAACGCCAGCAAAGAACCCATACGTGGCCGAGATGTACAAGCTAGCACTAGAAGGCAAGCTTTACAGCAGGTCCATCCCGTAAACGGGATTTCGACTAGTCTGGTCAGAACCAGACTCCCTTTTTTTCTCTTTTTTCATCTAGCATTCTAGCCGACATGAGATTTCGACGGTGCGATTCTTAAACAACCAGAGTTTCTGCAGTCACTCGACTCTATTAAGAACTGTGCATGGCTTCGCGAATGAATGAAGACTAGGCGTTGAATACCCCCGCCACCGGCCTATTCTCTTCTTAACGCAACTATCGGCGGGAGTCTCGAAGCCTTCCATGCTGGGTAAAGTCCAGCTATCATTGAGAGCCCGACTGAAAGTCCCCACACCTGAGCCAGGTCTGCCGGCCGATAGACCGGCGCAAGCCCGGACGAACCTGGGTCCTGAGATGCGAAACCCGCGACGAGGATGTAGCCTCCCGCAGCTCCAAGAGCCAGACCAAGAGTAGCACCAAATACCCCGATAATCATTGCCTCGGACAGGAACAGTGCAAGGACAAAGCTGCTCTGAGCGCCTATGGCTTTCATGGTGCCTATTTCTCTGATCCGCTCCATCACAGACGTGTATAGAGTGGTGATGATGCCGACGCCTCCCACCAAGAGCGCCACCAGGGCGATGCTAAGAATAAAAGACGTAAAGCCCGTGGTGAATTCCTGAATGGTTTCGAGGATCGCCGCGGCAGTCGTGACCCCTATGTCGTTTCCATAAAGATCTCTAATCTCTTCCTCCACTATTTCCACGTGATTCCCGGACTCGGCCGCGACAAGAAGCGAGTCGTACTTGTTGGCTTTCTCCAAAAGCGCGTTGCCGGCTATCCTGTTGAATATTACAGAGTTATCGATAGTTGGATTCCCCGTGGGCTCCATTATGGCGCTCACGACAAAGCTCTTTGAATTCTCCTCCTGCTTGCCAGTGTCCGCGTCCACGAACGAGTATTTCGCGCGCAATGTCTGGCCTATCACCGCGAACGGAGCGTCTTCTCCCGGAGGGTTGGCAACACTGTCAGAAAGGACAATCGCGGACGGGTCGTTCTGCCTGATAGACGAACCTTCGACCAATTCCACGGTGGGCGCGATGACGTAGAGCTTTTGCGGGTCGATCGAAAACACTGTCGTGTCCCTCGACTTGCCCCTTGATTCAAGCGTTATCTGCGCCTGGTACGACGGGATCACCTCGTCCACAAACGGCAGAGATCTCAGCCGGCTGACCACCGCTTCGTTAAGCGTGATCTTGGGAGCTGGCGGAGGGCCGCCTCCAAAAGGACCAGAGTTCTCGGCCTGTGCGCTTGTAACAAAGATAATGTTAGGCGCCAGCTGGCTGAACTGTTCGTCAATGAATGCGCCAAAGCCTGCCCCAAGTCCGTTCAGCGCCACCATCAGACTGGAACCCACCACGACCATGAGCACAGTGAGTGCCGATCTTGTCTTTCTCTCCCTCAGGGCATCAAATGAAAGGGAAAAGATCTGTGCTATGTTCATTTGCGATCGTCGGTTCTTTTCTCGATCCGCTGCTGGCTGTCAAGTAGAGACTCGATGTCGTCCTGCTTACCCGCTGTTATCGTTCGCCTGAGGGCGCTCTTCTGCCTCCTTCTTATCAGAACCACGGCCACTACCGCAACCGCCACTATTCCAATGACAATAGGGATCGCCATTTCCAAGCCCGGCGCTGCGGCTGATTCATCCGTTGTCAGCACCGGAACAAAGTTGACTTCGGAATCGATGTCAAGGGTATGCACTTCGCGGAGGTTGTCCTTGTATGTCACCCGAAGCGACACGGGGTACGTCCCAGCCCCGGCGCCGACATCAACAGGGATGCTGAAGGGCAGCGGCGAGTTTTCTTCCAGGTCGCCCAGATACTGCTGGGGTGGAAGGTCTGTCACAAGGTTACCGGCATCAACCAGCTCAATAGTGGTAAAGAGTGCAACGGTGTTGCCCTCGTTCAGGAGGTTCCCAACAACATTAGGAATTCCGCCGATGTCATTGACTTCGATTTCGTACGCCTTGATGCTTATTTCGCCCGCGACGTACGTGCCAAGCTTGAAGGTCTCGCTGCTAGAAATACCGTTTGAAGAATAGTCGATCGTCACGTCAAACGATGCCGGATTTCCAATCAGGGGTCTTGCGGCAAAGATACGCGTGGACAGGGTGACTTTGGAATCCTCTTCAATCCTCTGGATGGTCCACTTCGAGTCGCCCAGGATTTCCAGAGATTCCGAAGGAGATACCACAGTTATCACCACGTTTGTTACAGGAGCCGTCCCCTCGTTTGCAACGTCAAAAGCGTACTCTTCGATCCGGCCGGCTGCTATTTGGTTGCCGGAATCTACAGACGATCTATTTACTGTCAGGGTCGGCTCTCCGGTTATCCTGAATGGAACGGCGAGGTCCTTGACCCTCGGCGCGCCTGTCTCAAAGAACCTGGAATATTCCACCCTGAGGCTGGTAGAGTATTCCCTGACAGACGCGTTCTCTAGAACGTCCACGTCAAATAGCAGGACAAATGGCGTCCCGACAGTAGCTACTTGGTTAAACGCCGCGTCGGCTTGAGCGCCGGTGGGCCTGCCCGTCGCCTTGAAACCTTCGGGGAGGGAAAGGTAACCAACGACTCCTGAAATATCGGAGGGCCCCCTGTTTACCAGCACGACAGCTAGCGTGGAAGCGCCGTCTCCAGGTCCGACCTCTACTTCAGTTCTCGCAGCGATGACTTCCTGGTCTGTCGAGCTAGAATCAAAGGTCGTCCAGAATGAATCAAGATAGACCGGTCCGTTATACAGGGATTCGATTATCTGATCCTTGTCGCAGTCAGGGCATGATTCCTGTGCATAGGAGGCGAGCAGCGGCTGGCCCGATATGAGAATTGACAGAGAGACAAAGCCTGCAAAGGCAAGTGCTGCTATTCCTTTGTGCATCATCGATAGGCGACCTCCTTCTCGACCATGCCGTCCCTGATGAATATCGCCCTGTCGGATGCCTCTGCAAGTTCTGGATTGTGCGTCACCATTATTATTGTGCGCCTGAACTTGCTTGACAGCATCCTTAGCAGGTTAAAGACCTCCTGACCTGTCTTTGTGTCCAGGTTGCCGGTCGGCTCGTCGGCAAGGATTATCGCCGGGTCGTTCATCAGCGCCCGGGCTATCGCGACCCTCTGCTGCTGCCCACCGCTAAGGCTTGACGGCTTAAAGCCGGCCTTTTCGCTTATGCCCAGCACTTCGAGAATTTTTCTTGCCCTCCTGGACCTCTCCGCGTGATCCATTCCGGAAAGAATAGTAGGGAGCTCCACATTTTTCTGCACCGTCGTTCTGTTTATCAGGTTATATGACTGGAAGATAAATCCAATAAGATAGTTCCGCATCGTCGCAAGTTCAGAGTCGCTCAGAGTAAAAATGTCCACGCCTCTGATAAAGACCTTGCCTGAAGTTGGCCTGTCAAGTGCCCCGATGATGTTGAGCAGGGTGGACTTGCCGCTTCCAGACGGGCCCACTATGGCGACGAATTCGCCTTTCCTTATCGAAAGGCTGACGCCCTGGAGCGCCGCGACCTCTCCGGCCGCGGACTCGAACACCTTTGTAATGTTGTCAACTTTCATGACGACCGAATCGTCTCTCATGTCACCAGAGTCGTTCATCCTGGATATGTTTTTTCGTGACATTTGCCTATAGAAAGTAACGGGTACCTAATAAATATAACTGACTGGTCAGTCAGTTTTTTGCTACCGTCAAATAGCATAACAATAAATACGCATCTCTCACGTTCAACGCTCATCATGCCTGTAGATCCAGTATGCGGCATAGAGATGGATCAGGAACTTGCGGTGAGCCACGAACACCACGGCATGACCTACTATTTCTGCTGCGAAGGCTGCAAGCGGATCTTTAAAAAAAAGCCCGGCAAGTATTCATAGCGATCTCGTCGGCCTGACAGGAAACGCGCCGCAAATCCTGCAGTATCTTCTGTCCGGTTCGATGCAGCCGCGGCAGTCCGGACACCTGGATTCACAGTCATCTTCCCCCGGTGGCGCGAAACAGCTCCTGAAGAGCCCATAATAGTGCAAGTGCTCTTTGTTCCTAAGCCTGACTCCTTCCGCTTGGGCCGTTCTCGCCCTGTTTGCAAAAGTCAAGTCATCTATTTTGCCGTCGATATATTCTCCGAACCTGTCAGTTCCAGCCCCCTGCTCCTGTGCAAGCTTGGGCCTCCACGCTATCATACTTCCAAGCTCTGCTTCAAAGCACTGTCGCAGGATGAACTTGCCCCATTTCCTACCGTCGCGTTCTCCAACTTTATGCTCGACTGTCATCGACATAGCGTATGACATGAACTCGGGATCGAGATACGGCGTCTTCACCTCGATGCCCAAGTTCTCTCCTATCTTTAGTGATGAAAAATGCATCACATGCCAGAGGCGGCGCAGCTCTCTGTCGAGCCTTTCAAAGTCATCATGATATTTTGAGAGGTAGTTGTAGCCAGCAAAAAGCTCATCGCCTCCATCTCCTGTCATGATAGCAGAATAGCCGTCCGACTTTGCCTGAACAATTCCCGCAAGTGCGACTACAGAGTTTCGGATCTCTATGGGGTCAAACGTCTTCAAGATCTGCACAACAGATTCGACGAGCTCTAGCATTCTTTCATGATTGAATATGGCCTCTGCGTGCTTTGTGCGGTATTTTTTTGCGACCTGTCTTGCAAAGACGAGGTCTGGCGCGTCAGCAACAAGAGCCGAAGTCACAGAGTAGCTTGGCTGAACCATAGACGCCAATATGCTGCTATCAAGTCCGCCCGACAAAAGGACCGCGTCGGCACGATTTCGCTCCACGCTTCGAGCCAGCATATCGTGGAGCTCGGCGCAATGGGATGGCAATATGAGAGATCTGACTGCCTCGTGGTTATTCTTCTTTGCCGTTTTCTGGCGCCGCTTCGCAGAATTCGGTAAGCACGCCGTTGAGCGACTTTGGATGGATGAAAGTGATCCTGCGTCCATACGATCCGGTCCGAAGGTCACCCAGCATCCTCATCCCGTTAGACGACGCTCTCGCCACGTCTTTTTCGATATCGTCGGCGGTTATAGCTATGTGGTGGATCCCTTCGCCGCGTTCTTGCAGAAACCTAGAGATCGGGCTGTCAGGCGAGGTTGGCTCCATGAGCTCCAGCCTGGTGTCTTCGAGCATGAGCATCGCAACCTTCACCTTTTCGCTGGGAACGTCTTCCATCTCTACCTCGTCGATATTGAGGATTTTTTGGTAGTTTTTCAGAGCCTCCTGCACACTCTTGACTGCTATCGCGATATGGTCTACCCTCATTCCTGATCCCAATAGATCGCCGTGAGTTTATTTAGTTTAATGTTGTCCGGGTGGTTTGGCTTCAGGGCAAGCATAGCCTGTGCCGAACCAGGATGAGCACCCCCCTCCCCCGCAGGTGCTTTGGTACTTATAAAGTCGCACTGGATAACCGTTGCTGCCTGCAGGGCAGCCAACATTGTTTGGCGTCCCCCCTTTGGCTCTGCAGGCTAGCTCCCCCTTTTGAGCACGAGTTGAAGCACGTATCGGGATCCACATACTGCAAACCACATAGCGCCAAATCCACTCTCTTTTTTAACGACTCTGGCATCTAGTCCTCCAGTGCTGTAATATGGCGGGAAAAATGCGCGGTGCGTATATCGTGTTGGGCGTCCTCGGGATGCTTGCCTTGCTGGTTCTTGCGATGTCCTCATCGCAGGGTCAGGCAATGATCCAGATGGCAGGTAGCGGCGGAATGAGCACGTTCTCTGACCCGGCTTCAATGCAGAGTCAGAACGCGGTCGGCTGCTTTGTCATTCAGGGTGACTGCTGAATCGATGATGCAAGCGCACGAGCCATAGAGCTGCAGCCTTCGGAAAATGGGTAATCCGTGGAGGGGGAGTTTATTACAACTCCTTTCCACGCCAAATTTTCAGACGATATAGGAAAACAATAATCTAACCTGTCAGCATATTCCGGACGGTTGCATCTTTCCGTCGGCTGCTCTGGCTGGAGCTATAAAGCCTGGGAAGGCCATTTCTACCCAAAGGGTCTTGAAAGCAAGAACTATCTGGAATACTACAGCAAGGTCTTTGATTATGTCGAAATCGAATCATCCTTCTATCGGATTCCAAATACAGCTACCACGACTCGCTGGGCAGAGATAACCCCTGACAATTTCAGGTTCACTGCAAAGTTTCCGAAAAGGATCACGCACATCAAGCGCCTGGGCGAAGTAGAGAGCGACATGGAATATTTCCACAAGCAAATGACTCCGCTAGCTGGGAAATTGGGCTGCCTGCTCATCCAGCTTCCGCCCTCGATGACCATGAAGGAAGGCATGAACAAGATTCCAAAGTTGCCTTTTGACAAAAGGTTCAGGTATGCAATTGAGGTAAGGCACAAGAGCTGGTTTGATGACAAAGTCTATTCTTTTCTCCGGAAAAATGACATATGTCTGGCCTGGAGCGAGCTTGAAGACATACAAACGCCGACTGTGGTAACGACTGACTTTATCTATCTCCGACTCATGGGGGATAGGAGCATTCCAGCGGAAGAATTCGGTACGATTCAAAAGGATAGAACATCTGAAATGAAAACCTGGGCTGCTATCATTAACAAGCTATCGAAAGATAAGAAGTTAAAGGATGGATTCGTACCGACCAGCAACCATTACGCGGGGTTTGCGGCTGACACCGCGAACATGCTTAGAAAGATGGTCGGGCTAAAGCCTGCAATCTGGGAAGAAATGAAACAAGCAACGCTGGACTAGCAGAGCGTCCGGAGGTCTGCCTTGAAGGTGCGAGTCGGCAGTGCGAAAAAGCAAGGTGACCAAGCATGTCTGCTCTAGACCCGGCAGCAGTTAAATATCTGAAACCCAAGATAAGCTTGCATTGGCTCCTAGGAGCATCTGGAAGGGAAGCATTTCCTTCGGTCTCGTTAACATTCCAATTAAACTCTATTCCGCGACGGAATCTAAAGAATTCTCATTCAACCAGCTGTGCGAGAACGGCCACAAGATACACTACAAGCGCTGGTGCGCAGTCGAAGAGAGAGAAGTTCAATGGTCAGACATCAAGAAAGGATACGAAGTTTCAAAAGACAAGTACGTCTTGCTGGAGAAGGACGAGCTGGATAATGTAAAGCTAAAGACCACGAAAACGATCGACATCAAGGAATTCATCGACGCTCAAAGCCTGGATCCCATCTTTGTGGAAAAAAGCTACTATATCGCACCAGATTCCAAGACTGTCGACAAAGCCTACTCCCTACTCGTCAACGTTCTCAGAAAAACCGGCAAGATAGGGATCGGCAAAGTCGTCCTTCGTGAAAAGGAGCACCTGGTCGCGCTGCGCGCGTACCAGAGGGGACTTGTGATGCACCAGCTCCACTACCTGGACGAGATAAAGCCGATCGACGAGATAAAGGAAATCACTTCAAACGCGACGGCAAAACTAAAGATAGAAGAACAAGAGATCGAACTTGGCAAGATGCTTGTTGACAACCTAACCTCGGAGGACCTTGATCTGGGTCAATATTCAGACGGGTATGCCACGAAACTACGGGAACTGATTAACCAGAAGGCGCGCGGCAAGGTTCACGTCATAAAGGAGGAGCAAGAAGAGCCTGAATCCGGCAGGGACCTGCTTGAGGCGCTGAAGGCCAGCGTAAAGCAAAGCAAGCAAAAGCGCGGCTAGTCGAGTCAACCAAGTATCTTGACCAGATCCTGTTTCTTCCGCAGTATGTCCGACCACGGATCGCCTTTTTTTCGCAGGATCTCGGCAGCGTTAAGGACGGTAAAGTCGGTTGGTAGCAGCCGATCCAGATCGTTCCATCTTACCGGCATTGAAACCGTAGCAGAAGCAGTCGGTCTTGCAGACAGGACTGACGCGACAGTCTTGCCTTTTGCATTCTGGTTGTAGTCAAAGAATACCTTGCCCTTTCTTTTTACCGTGTTCCACTCCATTGAAACGTTATCAGGATCTTCTCGTCGCAGCATTCTTCCTACTATTTCTGCGAAATCCCTTGTCTGCTTGTAAGAGTATACCGGCGCAACTGGGACAAAGATGTGCAGCCCCGTCTTTCCAGAAGTCTTCACATACGAATCAATCTTGAATCTATCAAACAAGTCCTTTAACTCAAACGCCACGTCCACCGCAGCGTTAAATCCCTTCTCGTTGTATTCGGGCTCGCTTCCCGCCTTTTCACTGCCGGAATAGATGTACGGATCAAGGTCGAATATGATAAAGTCAGGCGTGTCTAGGCCGCATTTTTTTTCATCTGATGGGTCCGGATCGTTTCCCGCTATTGCGCTTCGTTTGCACGCAGAACCATCTAGGATTCTGCTGTACCACGGATGCATTCCTATGCAGCCCAGGCTGGCAAGCCACAGCAGTGTCTCTTTGTTGTTACAGACAAGGCTGGTGATAACGTCATTTTTTGGCTCCGAAAATATCGGCACCGTCCTGGCATCGGGAGGCATGGCCTGGTCCCAGTGCTTGTGATAAAACGATTTGCCGTTTATCCCGTCTGGATATCTGCTCAGGGAAAGGGGCCGGCTCTTCAAATGCGGCAGGATGTAGCGGCTTACCTGGTCGTAATACTCTACAAGATCTCTTTTCTTTAGCGCGCGGCGCTCAGACGTGGCGGGCCAGTACACTTTTTGAAGGTTCGAAAAAGCATATTCTTTCAATCTTGGAGGGCTCTCCTTTGTAACTAGCCTCTGCGTCTCTTTCGGCACTTCAACTATGCATTCGTCCGGCGATTTGTCCTCCCTGAGTCTGACAAAGATGGGCGCTCGCATTATCTGCTCCTGGGTCCATCCGTTGAATTTTACCTCGGCCACCATCTTTGGCTTTACCCAGACCGGCTCACGGTTGACGTACGGGACAGAGTCAATCGGGCGCCGCGCCGTCTTTAATCGTTCCAGTTTCCTGAAAATTTCCTGGACCTGCTCGGTTGTGAAGCCGCTTCCAGAATGCCCTATGAACCTTAGTCTGCCATGAATGTAAGCGGCGAGGATCAACGACCCAAAGTATCCTTCCCTGTTGCCCCCTCCCGGGGTATAGCCGATTACCACGCATTCCTGTGTTACTTTGCTCTTGATCTTTACCCATGACGGCGATCTGGCGCCCTCCAGGTACCTGCTGGTCTTTTGCTTGCCGACAACGCCTTCAAGCTTCATCTTCAGGGCATTGTCAAATAACGCCTTGCCCGATTCCTCGATATATTCTGAAATGCGCATTCTGGGAGAACGGACCCTCAGGACTTTGGCAAGTATGGCCCTTCTCTCCAGAAATTCCTGGTGCCTCAGGCTGCGGCCATCAAGGTGCAGGATATCAAAGACAAAATAGGTCGAGGGCGTGCTCTGTGAGAGCGACTCGATGTCCTTCTTTGAGTCTATGTTCATTCTTTTCTGATGACGCTGAAAGTCGGGGACTCCGTCGGAATTCAGTACCACAATTTCTCCATCCAACACAACCGAGTTTTCGCACTGGACAGCGGATTTGGCGATCGCCGCAATCTCTGGATATCTGTGGGTAATAGTCAGACCACTTCTTGCCTGAATTTCAAGGATGTTTTTTGATTTATTGAGGAAGAGAATGGAGCGGACGCCGTCCCACTTGACTTCAAACACCCAGTCCTTACTGTCAAATGGCTTGTCAACCGGCACGGCTAGCATAGGCCTCACTGAAGTGGGAAAGTCTTCGAGCGACCCCTTTGGCGCTTCAGGATCTTCCGCGCGCGTTAATTTCCGGTTCACCTGCGCGTTCGTACGGCCGGTCAAAACGGACTCGGGCATAGTCGCCGTAACGTCTTCGGTGGAGCAGAATTCATCCTTTGTCTTGATAACAAGCCATTGCTTGTCCGACTCCTTTAGCCTTACAAGATGGAAAGACCCTCTCAGTTTCTTTCCGTGAAGAATGATTTTGATATTGCCGTTCTTGAATTGCTCTTCCAGGTCTCCATCGATTGTGTAGTCGCCCGTGTCCCAGACAATTACGGTTCCAGCACCATAGTTTCCTTTCGGTATCTTGCCTTCAAAGTGAATATAGTCGCCGGGGTGATCTTCTGTCAGCACTGCCAGCCTCTTTACTTTTGGATCCAGCGTCAGTCCCTTGGGCACGGCCCACGATCTGAGGAGACCCTTCTTTGTTTCCAGTCGAAAATCATAGTGCAGTCTCGTAGCTTCGTGCCTTTGCACAACGAACCTCTGCATCTTGGTCTTCTTGGGATGCATCTTGCGCGTTTCGGGCTCTGGCGTCTTTGCAAAGTCCCTTTTGCGCCTGTACTCGTGGAGGGTCATTCCCGGCTATGCACTAGGTTGATTGGAACAGGAATTAAGTTTAGCTTTGTCAACCAAGAGTTGCAGATCCCTGTAATTGATCAAGAAGCCTAATGCATGATAAATGCGCGTGTCAACTCAATCGTTTATCGCTTGTACGAGGTTAACCGTTGCGCGTATAGAGTTCCGTTAGAATCTAGATGTGCCTCACTTTCTTTTGTAATTCTGAAATCTTCTCCTGATTCAGCGAGTCAAGAATCCTTTCTATCTCCACCACAAAGTTCTTCGCGTCCTTCACAAGTTTTGCCAGATCTATCTTGGACTCCTTCGGATAGTATTGATATTCGATTCTGTCCTCCTTGGAGAGCCTCAGGTCCTCGACCATTTCTTTTGTCACCATACCTGCGAAAAGATACTCGAAGAGCGCTATGGAGCAGTCGTGGATCTCACACCTTATTCCGAGCTTGGAGAGGAGGGCATAGACTGCAAAATATCTTGAGTAATAGGCTGCAGATATTGCCCACTCGGTGATGCCGGCGCTGGCATTCACTTCCATAGACTTCAGAGCGTTCTCGGCCTTGCCGACATACGCCTTCACGACATTGTCGGACGGATTGACCTGTGTGATTCCCTTCTTTTGTCCCATGCACCACCTCAGGCTCTGCCTAATGTCCCTCACGATGATACCTCCACATTATGTCGCAGAAATCATCAACTCCTTTAAGGACCACGTGATCTGACAGCACTTCTGAAACCAGCGGATCCTTCTCCCTCATACTTTTCTCAAATTGCGTCCTACCACTTGCCTTGATATTTATCGTTCTACCGATCAGGTCCCCGCCGGACAACACCGCCCTTCTGTCGATCTCCTTGTCTGTTACCACGAACAGGTCTATGTCGCTCTCTCTGGTGGCACGCCTCTTCGCAAAGCTTCCGAACAGGAGCACTATGCCATGCAGAAGCGGACCCATCTCACCGATCATTTTCTTGATCCTGAAGTTGTTCTGCAGGAAGTGCGCAGAAGCTAAAGTCTCGGCCATAACAAGAAAATATTTTGTAGTCACGTTGTCGAGGTTCAGCAGATACTCCTTGTTCCTGCCTCTCATATTACTTAGGACGATATTCATCCGTTCAAGCTTCTTCAGCTGGAGCTGGATCGCCTTGACATCTACCTGGGTTGCCCTGGCAATCTCTCTGAGGTGCAGGGGCTTCCGATAATCATTAGCATAAAGAAGCACTACTTTCAGGGTCGTCTGGTTAATGTTGTATTCCTTCAACATATGTTGTATTTATACATCAGTAGGCTTAAAGCTTGCGGCAGTTGATATTAAATGCAGTGGACCAGAAATGTCCTTTACGGGAGCGGAATTCTGATAGACCGTGCTCTCAGTTGGTCTTTCAAACGAATGTAGAGTGGGACATAAGGGATTCGACTCCAGCTAACAGGGTTTCAAACGAATGATGCTTTTAGGGTGGTACCATGGGTCAAGGTATCCATGGCGGGTGAAAACCTCTTGCCAATTTCATACAGCTTGTCCAACTGTTCTTTGGTGGCAGACTTGCTCTCCAAGCGAACATTAATCCTCAATTCCTGAGCTCCGGGCCGTACGTCTTCGGACACACCGGAGAATCCTCTGATATCTACGTCACCTTCAACGTCGATTCTAATTCCATCAAGCTTTACTCCCATGGCTGTTGCATGTGCGATGATTGTTTGAGAAATGCATGCGCCCAAACTGGCCATGCAATTTTCACATACCGTAGGCCCCTTTCCTTCACCTGAAAATTGTTCGGGAAAGTCGTGTACGACGGTGTATGCTTTTTTTCTTTCGACCATCTGGGTCCCAATTCGGAAATCTTTGCAAGATGATGTAACAGTAAAACCGCCGTTCCATTCTGACCTTACCGAAAATGTTGCTTTCGCCATTTCTGGATGGCTCTGTATGGAACTGAATACCGAACCCAGGACCTGGGTGTCTACGCCATTGAGCACTTGGCTATTCACGGCGGTCTTTCTGCAGTAAACCAATTAAACTTCAGGTTTAACAAAAAGCGTCAAAAGTGTCGAGTTTAGCGATTCATGAAGGAGAAGGTTCGCTGGTGGCTCGTAATCTTTTCGATTGGAGGGAGCTCAATTGTCACTGGAATTACTCTTTTCTTGATCCCAGATGGGCCATCTATTACTGAGGATATGACACCGCTCTTCCTTGTTCTTTTTGGCGGTTTCATGATTGTAAGTTGGCCAGTTATGAAGAATATATGGTGGCGCGACTTACCTGATGATAAGGATGTTTGAGTATCTCCACCCAGAATTCAACATCCGAACTAAACACCCATCAATGCAACATTACTAATTTCGGACTATCTCGAGGCAACTACCTGATGTAAGGATCTTGACATGTCGTTATTTAGATATGTTGTCATGATGCTGCTACCCGGAGACCCGTTCGTAAGAGCAGCCATGGCTACAGATCAAAAACCCGCCATTCTCATGCACGCGGTCAACGAGAGCTTGTCAGCTTTAGGAGAGCCTATCAAGAAGACAGTAGTCTGGCATCTTAACCTCAATGGAATATTCATCGAATCAGAACAGTTTGACATTGCCACATTTTACAAAACTTTAGAAGATATCATGGGTAACGGGTCTGAAGTCGTACTGGACACGATATATGGGATCTTGGCAAGAAGAAAAGATTTCCCGCTTAGCAAAGATCGCAGTCGCTCTATGCTTGATAGGATTCAAGACAGTATGAAAGCTGAGGGAGGCGCAGGGGTCGAATGAGTTCTCCCAAACCGTCTCAGATTCTAAGGGTTCGGTTTAGGCGGGCGCGACTAAACCTGGCGATAGGTATCGCGATAGCCACTATCAGTATCTACGCGGCGACCATGCTGTCCCCCGATGATGGAACAAGACTGCTTGTAAGTACTATCATTGCTCCTATCCCAGCTGCTGTGGCCACAGGCTTTGCGGCAATAGTAGTAAGGCGACAGGGAGTTCGCGGACTTTTCGGAAAAGCCTACTTTGGGCTTGCTCTAGGTTTGGCTCTATTCCTTGCGGCGGAGGTTGTGTGGAGCTACAATGTGATAGTACTTGGAATCGAAGTCCCATTTCCATCAGTAGCGGACGCTCTATGGCTCTCAGGTTACGCACCGTTCGGTTATGCCTTCTATTTCCTGTCCAAGGTGTCGACAAGGCGCAGGAACAGGGCCACAACCATTATTGTCTCTCTAGTAGTATTTGCTTTTTCGCTACTCTACATTCAGCAGATTCTTGCTGTTTCCGACGTCGCGTCAGACCTTGATTCATATCTGATTGTTTCTATAAGCATCGCATACCCCGTTCTGGATGCCTTCCTGGTGATACCTGCGTTGATAGCAGTACTCGGCGCCGGAAGAGGATACCTAACATCTGTGCCCTGGATATTCATTGCTTGGATACTCTACGTTGTAGCCGATTCTATGTTTGGATACACTGCAGTGATTGGTCTTGAAGGAGATTTCTCGATTTCAGATGCATACTACAATGCTGCATACCTCTGCATGGCGGCAGGAATGATCTGGCACAATAGATACCTGATATTCGACGAGAAAAAATTCAAGGACATTTCGCGTGACCTCAAGGAACAGAACCCAAATTGATTGTGGTGGAAGTGCCATGATTTCAAAGTCGAGAGAGAGAAAATTACTGCGTTGTCCGAACTGCAATAACGGAATGACTGTTCCTACCGATTCCACACTTATCATCTATTGCAACGTCTGCGGAACCGAATTCGAAGAGTTGCACTGAACGACACTTTGCAGATTCAGATAAATGTCCTGTTATTTCGAACGCGCTTTGTCATGGGCCCCTGAAATGCCATATCTGCTTCGTCATGGACTCGGCAGAGCTGGCTGCGCGTTGTTTCAAGCCAGCGTAGCGAACACCGTCCCAATCATTGTAACGGACCTGGCAGATGGATACATTGAGCAGGCTACATTCGTATTTTAGTATTGAATAACGGCTCAGGGATGATACTTAGACTAGTAGGAATTACTACTTATAATCAGCTAGATGTGACAATGGCGCGGGGAGTGGGATTCGACTCCTATAGCTTTTCTAGCGGGTTCCCCAAACTTTCGTTTTGAGGACCGCATGCTGATACTTCTAAAGGGTTAGCCATGATAAATAATTATGAGATGCTATCGGTGCGGAAGGAACGGATCATCGGACTTCAGTTGCATGATGATTGAATAAAAAATAAGGAGAGTGTCAGTCAGAACACTCTATGTCGCTTGCTTTGTTGTTGATTACAGTAGGGTTTGGCGTATTCTCCTTGCACTGTAGGTTTCCGTCAATGACATTGTTCTTGATGAGGATGATCTCGCCGCCTTTATTCTTCCAAACTTGAACGTCCTCACCGACAACATTTGCCACTATCCGTATGGAGCCGTCTTTCTTTATTTCGACCTGCACATCTCCATCAACAACTGAATTGCGGACGATGGTAATCCCTCTTGTTTCCTTGACTTGAACGCTGCCCTCGACAGTTGCACCGTTAATGACCTTTGTGGAACCGCCACTTATCGCCTGTACATTTCCGCCCACTGAAATGCCATCGACAACGAGGTTACCACCCGTCTGCTTTATGTTTCCTTTGACGACTACATCTCCGGTCAGTACACAATTGCCAGATGGAACGATTACGTTCTCAAACGTGCCGGAAGATATCGTACTCGTACATTTCTTGTCGTCGGCGAAAGCAAGCGGTGTATGTGGTATTGCCGCTGTCGCAAGCAATACGGCCCCGAGGATGCTGAACGCAGCTATCCTACTTAGCGAAGCTTTTCCTTTTGTCATCGGGGTTAGTCTATACTGGGCCTTTATAAGAGTTATGCAAAATGGTGAACTGTATATCCATCACCTTAATACGTGAATTACATCAAAATAGGTACTTACTTATATATTACTTTCAGCATTCTAACCATGAAGTGAAGGTCTTGCTAGCGGAGGACGAGGCAGATGTCCTGAATTTGTATAGGGCCGCCCTTGAGCGACGGGGACATGCCGTCGTCGTTGCTTTGGACGGAGAACAAGGCCTTCGAGCGTATCATGATTCACTCAAGCAGGAGGGTTCAAGAAATGCAATGACGAAAGTGTCTGGTTTTGACGTTGTCGTTCTTGATTATAGAATGCCAAGGAAGGACGGGATGCAGGTTGCCAAGGCCATCCTTGCGCTCGTTCCTGACCAGAGGATAATCTTTGCGTCAGCATACGTAAAGGATACGCTTGTAGAGTCAGTAAAGAAGCTAGATCGCATTGTAGAGTTGATTCAAAAGCCTTTCGAATTGAAGCAACTTGTGGATACTATTGAGGACACGGAAGTATACGGAAAACTGAAGCAATTCAACGTCAACATAGAAAGGATTAGGGGGCTCAATCTTAGCCATGACGAATTAGAGGAGTTAACGGAGCGCGTTGGTGAAATCATGAAGCAAAAATTTTCGGCATGACGATTAGCGTGAGTAAAGAAAGCTCAACAAAACCTGCAGAAACGAGTAACGGCAAGCATTATTTGGCGATTGATCATTGAAAATAAGAACTAAACTGATTATATACCTCCTTTCAGCAACGGCGATCATTGTCATCTTGGGCCTCGGTACTCTAGTTTCAGTAAATAGCGTGGTGAAGAGTGAGGAAGCTATCGCTACTGAAACAATAGAGGAGCTGAATGCTATCAGCGAAATAAGGACATCTTACATGTCGGCAAAAGCTTCCGTTAGAGAAATCTTGATATTCGAACACGAACACAACATTACTGAGTCCCGACTACAACTGGACAGAGTTAGTGCAGCGACAGACCATCTTCTTAAAGTCGGCGATCGGCCGGATCAGCAACTACCATCAGAAGTCGGTGAAAGGGAAGCTTCCATAAAAATTCATGAATACTGGCAAACGTTAAGAGTGAAGTATGCTGAGATCCTCGAATCACGTACTGAGGAATCATCTCCGGAGATACCAGCAATCTTACTTGCAGAAGCTGAGAATATTGAAGAACCCTTCGAAAGTCTGGTTAACCGCCGACTTGCAACGGAAAGTGCAGAACTTATAGAAAGGAGGGAGATTTTGCTAGCACTTGGAGAATCATCGGCGAATATTTTCTATATACAGGCAGCGCTAGCAGTGATGGCATCGATAGCCATAGGTGCTATCATATCCCGATCAATCACCAAACCCATACATACCTTAATGCACGCGACCCATAGAATATCTGAAGGAAAATTCGATGTCCAATTAGCGGATCAAGGTGATGAGATTGGCGAACTATCTAGATCATTTGATGGAATGAAGGAAAGGGTAAGACTAACGAACGAGAATCTCAATAAACTGGTCGCATCCAGAACGAAAGAACTTGAATCAGCTAATGTAGAACTACGGCGAAAGGATCAGATCAAGGACGAATTCATTAGCATAGCATCACATGAATTAAGAACGCCTGTTCATCCAATTCTTGAATTGGCAGAGGCTGCCAAGGAAGGCTTGATCAGTCATGAAGAGGCCTGGGAGCTTATTTTCAAGCACGCCAAGAGGCTTCAGCGTCTGACAAATGCCATACTTGACGTGAGCCGTATCGAATCAGGAGAGGTCAATTACACATTCAACAAGATTTCGGTCAATGACATAATTAGAAATGTAATCAGCCAGACATCCGGAGGCATGAGCATTGACCTGCAGATTGAACTGAAACTTGGCGAGGAAATCGTGATAGATGGAGACAGAGATCGTCTTTTTCAGCTATTCGCAAATATCATCGAGAATGCGAAGAGATTTACGAAAAGGGGAAAGATAAGAATAGAGAGCACTCCCTTTCCCGAAAGAAACAGAGTGGAAATCAAGTTCAATGATACCGGTACCGGTATCTCTGCCGATATTCTCCCTAGGATATTTGGCAAATTCGTAACAAGCGGCGATTCGGGTGGAACTGGTCTAGGCCTATTCATTTCTAAGGCGATTGTAACGGCACATGCTGGTGAAATCTTGGCTCACAACAACGAACAAGGCGGAGCTACGTTCACTATCCGGTTACCGATAAGAAAAGAGGTGCCTAACTGATGCAAGCTATGACTAGATTTGACGAGCATAGAATGTTTTTAAGTGCTCTCAGCAAAATTGACGTTATCTGGCGAGGTGAATAGGACATTAGTGGATCGGTAGATAATACGCGTCGGAATCTCGTTGTATCCAAGCTAAGAGAATTCCTTGGACCCGACGTCAGCGAAGCGATGGCGTTCAAAATCAAGAAAAAGTATGGCTTCGACATTAATGACGACCAAGAAGTCACAGAGAATCCCGAATTATTGGAGAAGGCATTCAAGGATTTGTTAGGCGCCGTATCGACAATCTTTTTGGAACGAGTAAGTCATGATCTCGTCGATTCTTTTTCGGAGAAACATGCTTCAGAATCAACACAGCGTATCTCAGATCCGAAGTTCAGTGACTATATTGGAATGATGGTGGGAACTGCCTCTGCAGTTGATCAACAATCAAGAGGTGGATCTGAAACGAGAAAGTCAGTAAAGCCGGAGGAAATCTTTTCTGTCCTATCAGATGGTGCGACAGTGAAAATTCTGAAATCTGCCACCATAGGATTCCCCGCAGACTTGTACTGGAAGGAGCTGGGGATTACGAGAAAGCAGTACTATGACAGACTTCACAGGCTTAGGGAATTAGGTCTAGTTCGCCGGAAGAACAGCGTATACAAAGTTACCGCTTTGGGTCAGATAATCGTTCACATCGTTTTGGGGACTGTCGAAGAGGTTGCCACCAATTATTGGGAGCTCAAAGCGCTAGAGTCATTTCGACATACTGTCCCAGCTGAGGAGCGAGCCAGGATTATTAATTCGATGCTCTCAAGCACCAGAATTAAAGAGTATTTGTTTTAGAGAGATTGTCAAAAGAATAGCCTATTCTCTTGCTATTTTGAGGTCAGGATATTCCTTGCGGTGGTATTAGAACCCGACACAAGCGGTGACCCGGTGATCGCCCACATCTGCTTGGCTGACTCTCGTCTATCTCATTTGGGCAAGGCGCAAAGACGGGTATCCCGCTGCAAGTCGGGATCCAATCTCAATAAGACCCAATACATCTGTATGTCATGTCTAGATACACAAGTCCGAATAACTAACAGCCGGCGCGATTTATTTTCAAGGACAGGCATGAATGCAGTGACTTCTGCTGGTTCGAGAGTAAGAAAATTGTTGGGTTCTCGGCTAGATGAGATCATTGCGAATCTATACTATGAAGTAAGACGGCTAGAGTCTAAACATCGAAGGTTGTATGATGGTTCTCCGGCGATGCACTACACGGTCAACGTTGAGGGAAGAATTCTGAATTGCAATCAAACGTATGTGAGGGCCTTGGGGTACGCTTCAAAGGGTGGGATTGTGGATCATTCCATTTTCGAGCATACGGCTCCGGAAAGTCTGGAGGTAATGAAGAAATCACTTGAAGAATGGCGGAGTACGGGATCAGTGCGAAACAAAGAGATATTGCTAAAGAGAAGAGATGGCACCGTCTTTCCCGTCCTGATAAATGCAACAAACCTCTACGATGACGATGGTCACGTGGTGGGCGGCAACACCGTAATTACCGACATAACGGAGGTTCAGAGAGCAAGGGAGGTGCTAGAAAAAGCAAACCAAATGAAGGACCAGTTCATCAATATCGCAGCCCATGAGCTGCGAACCCCAATACAACCGATACTCGGATGTCTAAACCTCGCAAAAAGTGGTGCAATCAAACACGAAGAAGCATGGAATACAATCTCAAAGGAAGCACACAGGCTTGCGAGGCTCGCAAACAACATGCTGGATGTGACAAAAATCGAAAGCGGCTTTCTCAGTTACAATATTCGAAAGATCTCTATCAACGGAGTCATTAGCGGAGTCATAGATTCCGCACGCCTATCCGGCCAGGAAACCAATGGCGTGGCACGACGTGTGAAGATAGTCACAAAGCTCAACCGAGATGTCATGCTACATATCGATGAAGATCGAATGGTTCAAGCGCTATCAGACATCATGAACAACGCGGTCAAGTTCACGCATGAAGGTCAAATTTTGGTCGAGACAAATATTTTCGCCGATAGGAAAATATTTGAAGTAAGAGTTAGCGATACGGGTCCTGGAATACCAGCCGAAGTTCTTCCAAACTTGTTTTCCAAATTCTCGACAAAGTCTGCTGGTACCGAATCCAACAAGATCGGAACAGGTTTGGGTCTATTCATAGCAAGGTCCATAATTCAAGCGCACGGCGGGCATGTTCTCGCGGGCAACAACGAAGAAAATGGAGTCACATTCGTAGTCACGTTGCCGATTAATGACTAGCGATCTGCTTTGCGACCAATTGGCGGATGCACTGACTGCAACTGCATCGAGCTCGCTGTCTCATCTTTATTAGGATGATGTTGGAACCCACGAGAAAAGCGCGGGGAGTGGGATTCGAACCCACGTGTCCTTTCGGACATGGGATTAGCAATCCCACGCCCTACCAGGCTAGGCGACCCCCGC
>DADA01000081.1 GCA_002494895.1 Nitrososphaera sp. UBA210 | reverse complement strand
GGTATATCGAAACTGACATCAGCACAGCCGCGGAAGGAGTCAAGCCATCAAAGTACCAGGAGGCGCATGCAAGGATCAAGATAGCGAACGGGATTGACAACGTTATCCGTGTGAGTAAAGTGATAATACCGATAGAGCGAGTGATATTAGATCATGCACACGACGACGCATGGTTGACTGGGAGCGTTGAAATGACGATTGACTCGACTTTTGGCAGGGATGTCGTCATCGTGAACTTGGCAGGGACCAAGGTAAAGCCTCCAGACAAGACTAGCCCGTCAAAGGAGGAAGAAACCAAGGTATTCATGATGGATTCGGGCTACTAGATTTCTTTTATTAACTCTGCTACATTTCTCTTGGGTTTTGGCTGAAGCATCTTGAACGGATACCCAAGGCACAAGATTGACGACGGTACCAGGTCAGTTCCAAGGGCCTGCATGGCCTTCTCTTCATCTATCATTCCTATCCATATGGAGCTGAGTCCCAGGGCGTGGGCAGCGAGCTGTGCATATGCAGCCGCCAAAGTCGCGTCCTGTACTGAAAATTTTTTTATGACATCTGACGGAAAATTCAACTTAACTCTTGAAGGATTCATGCAGAACACAAGCACCACCGGGGCGTCTACATAGGGCTGTTTGTTCGCGGCTTCGACCAGCTTTAGTTTTACATCGTGGTTCTTTACATTGAAAATCTCGAATCCTTGGAATCCACCCGCGGTTGGCGCCGTGTCTGCCGCGGCAAACACCATTTCCAGCTTCCAGTCCTCGACTTGCCGATCCTCGAATTTGCGTTGTGACCTTCGGTTTAGCATGATATTGAAAATATTGGTCTGCAGAACGTCATCGATTTCTGACGGGACCTCTTCCTGTTTTGGGTAGATGAGGTTTGGGTTCTTTTGCTCGTCTCCGTACATTCGAGAGAAAATGTCTGAAGGATACATCCCTGAAGTACTGGCATCTCCATGCAGAAAAGACTTTCCCTCTTGAGGTGCAAGACTGAAATAGCGCGACCAGCCACTTTAGGGCGGTAAGGACGTATGGTTCAGACAAAAAAGATGTTACTTGAACTCGAGATAGAGATTGATGTTCCCGTAGACATTGTCCAGGACAGCCGCAGGATCAAGGCAGTAGAGGACGGTCTCGGCCGGAGCGTCTCAAAGGGACTATACGACCAAGGGGTTTCTTTCCATATAAAAAAGATAAGCTCCAAGATAAGATGACACCGAACGGTAAGTTCTGGGTGTCCGTAATAGTTAGAGGTCGCGGATAAATGATTCTGCTTCGCCCGTGATTTGACATTCCGAGAATGTGCCTTAACGACGACGCGTTATATGCCGAATTTTTGCGCAATTAGCGCACGACGGTACAACTGGTCGTTTTCACATTCCACGAATGAAGAGTAGGGAAATAGAATAAATATGATTCAGTCCGAACTTTTGATCGTATGGAATGCGCAGTCTATGATACATATGTAACCAAGAAAGACGGAAAGACGATGCACTTTGATGTCGTGGTGGAAGCAAGCACACCCCACGAAAAGGCGATTGAATATGGCAAGCAATATCTCGGTGCCTCAGGTCAGGCCGGACAAAAGATGACACAGGAAGAATGTCAGTTCTGTCATATTCAGGCCGCTCCGCCCTTCGTCGAGAACGCGATAAAGCAGAATGGCTACTGGATCCAAAAGATGGAAGGCTGTCCGCAGTAGAACCTTCCTTTATTGTTTAAGCATAGTGGCAATCACTGACAGGCAACTAGTGTTCCGACAACACCGACTCGATGGTTCCTGTGATTCTCTTGAATTTGTAAAGATCACTGCCTAGACCTTCGTTATGGTTCAGTTCAAAGTTCCTTGTGAACTCTACCTCATTAGTCCTCCCACCTGCAGTGATTTGTAATGTTGAACGGTACTCTGGAAAGATACCGACGCAACTTATCGCAAAAGAGGGGCATTCCTCAGTAAAGTCGGTCAAGGAAAAAAAGTCGTGTTCCATGACCCGACTGCCAGATCGTTTCGAGTTCTTGCGGCGAGAGCGCCAGTGTGGCACTATGCCTCTGAGGGTTATCACACATTGCAGAGCTGAAAGTGCTGTTCTCGGTATCCAGCAAGTAAGTTCCACCATAGCCGTACGAATATCGTATCGAAAGATCTGCGGGCACCACGCCCGGCCCCTCTATCCATCTCTCGGTCCCGGCTATTTCGTCTATCTTGTTTTCAAGCTGGATGAGGTTTTCAGGACCAAAGCCGTAACGATATACACTCTTTTTCATTCCCGTTACATCAATCGATGTGGTAGTCGATGGCAGATCTGTAGACGGGTCTTCGTATCGGTCTTCCAATGAAAAATAGTCTATCCTGTAGAATTCCTGAACAAGCTCGCGTATTTTTTCCTCAGTGATCTCGTCTGTGCGCACACCGGTCACTGCTACAAATGCAAATCCTTCATACCTCACCGTTCCGTTGCCGTGTATTGTCAGAGAGTATGAGGGGCACGTGCCGAAACAAGGGGTTCGTTCCATGGTTATCAGTACACTGCTGGTGTCAGACACACCGCCGGGAATCTGGAATATGGAGAACAAGATGATCATTGCGATTCCTACCGCAAGGCCTGCCACAACTGGTGCTGCCGTCACAGCTTTGTGTCCATCATAGCTGCTTTTGAGTTTTTGCCGGCGAACCATCACAAATTATAATTAAGGCGTGTTGCCGCTGTTGGAATGCAGCATCCGATGGCCAACGATAGCGTCTGGAACCCTGAAAAGAGGCAGAGACCTCCCAGCGTTGAAGACATTTTCAAGGCAAGAGAACTGCTGACGGGAGTGGTAAGAAAAACGCCGCTTCAGCGTTCCAGCACTTTTTCAAGGCTCGCGGGCGCAAACATTTTCCTAAAGCTGGAATGTTTGCAGCTGACGGGATCGTTCAAGGTCCGCGGTGCTTCCGTCAAGGTTGGAAAGCTTTCTGAAAAACAGGCACGGTCCGGAGTCATCGCGGCATCTGCTGGCAACCATGCGCAGGGCGTAGCTTTTGCCGCAGCGCGCAAGAAAATGCCGTGCACCATCGTCATGCCACAGAACGCGTCGCCGGCGAAAGTGGCTGCTACGCGATCGTACGGCGCAAAGGTGGTACTAGAGGGTGCTAACTATGACGAAGCCTGGACTGCCACGCAAGATATTGCAAAGGCAGAAGGCAAGATGATAATCCATGCCTTTGACGACCCGGATGTTATTTCCGGCCAGGGGACCGTTGGCCTCGAACTGCTTGAGGACATGGCAGATGCAGACAGGATCTATCTTCCTGTCGGCGGCGGAGGACTGGCAGCGGGCTTAGCAATGGTAGTAAAGTCGCGCAGACCTAACATCAAGATAATCGGGGTGGAGTCAAAGGCGTTTCCAGCGATGAAGGAATCTTTGGCTAAGGGCTCGGTTCAGTCCATGAACAAGGGCTACAGTATAGCAGATGGAATAGCGGTAAAAAAGCCCGGCAGACTGACGTACGAAATGGTGAGCAAATACGTTGATGACATTGTGCTTGTCGAAGATACATCGATTGTAAAGACAATGTTTCTGCTCATGGAACGTGCGAAACTGGTAGTAGAGCCTGCCGGTGCGGCCAGTCTTGCATACCTTCTGACAAATGGGGGACATACAGACAAGAAGGAAAAGGTCATCTCGATCCTGTCCGGCGGCAACGTCGACATGTATCTGCTGGGACAAGTCGTTGCAAAGGGACTCATGCAGATGGGAAGGATGTTGAGAATCTTTATACTTCTTCCCGACAAGCCGGGTGCCCTAAAGAGCGTGGTGGACGGGATCGCCGAGCTGAGCGTCAATATCGTGGAGGTCGAGCATGACAGACTGAGCTCCAACATCGCTGCCGGAACTGCGGGAGTCTACCTGAGTCTAGAAATTGAAGACGAAAAGCACGCTCAAAGGCTGGTTGAATTACTGAAGAAGAAGGGAATAGAGTTCAAGGTGGTTAGCTGACGTAGTCGTATTCCCTGAAACCGGCTTTGTCTGCCGTGATTCCGCCAACCTTTACCAGGACGAATTCCTTATGTGCGTGTATGACAGAGTCGTCAAAAGCGCGCTCGTTCCTGTGCAGCCTCTCGTATTCTTCCATGTTTAGCTTTTGTCGCGGCCCGATGTCATTTTCCAAATCCATCCTGCTCACTGCTTCCTTGTACCCAGGCTGTATCATGCCACTAAAGACCATGGCGCTGCTGCCACTTCCGTACGACCCAAAGCCGATCCTCTTGCCCTCAAGGTCTGTACCTTTCTTGAATTCAAATTCTAGAAGGCTTCTAAGACCCATATACATAGATGCGGTGTAAAGGTTCCCTATTATCGCCGATGCCTCTAGAGAGCTGGCCATTTTCTTCTCGTAGACTTCATTGTAGAACGAGCTCTGCATAAAGCCCCGGCGGAATTGTTCGTCTGCTTTCATAAACTCTGTATCTGCCAGCACCGACTCGATAGTACCCCGTGAGTCCCTGGGCACCGGTTCCTGCATGCCGACTTCCTTCACCACGTGGTTCCACCGCGGCAAATGTCTCCACTCATGTCTTAGCAAGTAGGCCAGAGCCTTTTCACCCATCCTCCTGTAGGGAAGATGGACCGCGACAAAGTCTATGTGATCAGTAATGGACTCACCGTCCTTCAGTTTTATCAGGCCGGATTCAATGGCTCTTTTCTTGTAGGCATCAAATGCTTTTCTTACCGAAATAAGATAGAGAAGGTTTGAATAGCTGCCATTAACAAGCGGCGTCTCTTTTCCAAACGGCCGGTAAAAGTCATATTCGTTTTTGATGGTCGTGGATGCGACTTTTGGATCAAAGGCCATCAGTTTTGGGTTTTCTCGGATGAGCAGCGCGACTGCGCCCGCCCCCTGAGTATATTCGCCTGTTGAGCCAATGTCATATTTCGCAATATCACTCACGATCACCACCGCAGCTTTGCCGTCGTTCTCTTCAGCCCTTATCCAGTTCGCATTATCATTCAGGGCATAGGAACCGCTTACGCAGGCGAACTTGCATTCAATGCCTCCCGCGTGCTCAAAGGAACTTTCGCCATAAATCTGCTCTAGCATTCCTATCACAAAAGAATTCATAGCTTTTGATTCGTCCAGCGAAGACTCGGTCGCGACATAGAGCCTCCCAATGTCTTCTGGATGAAGATGATTTTTCTGCATGAGCCTCAGGCATGCATTTGCAGCCATGCAGGCAGAATCTTGATTAGTATCAGCGATGGCCATCTTCTTGATCCCGATTCCGTACTCCAGTTTCTGCGGATCAATACCCCGCGCTTCAGCAAAATCCTTGTAGTCGAGGTATAGTTTCGGAACGTAGATAGCCAGATCGTCAACCCCTACCACTGGCATTACGATCCGGCGTACATTCTTACTCATTTAAAGGTATATCTGGAAGAATTTGACAAACCTATACTATTTTATTTGAGTTTTATAAGGGGCCTTCTTACAGTGCGTTTCTCAAATATCTGCAAAGACATGCCCAATAATACCACATACCTAGGAGATTAGGTCTGGGCGGTCAAAATAACGCTATTTCAAGAGTTGTTTCGCATGTTTTATATCTTGTATAGTGCTTGGCTAATGGGTAGCAATGTGCCAGGAAGAACGGGATTTTCTGCGGAAACTCTGTGAATCCGTGCTTGGAGCCGACAAGACCGTGAGGTTCGCCGGCATCGTGGACAGCGATGGCAAGTTGTTCATGGGCAGATATCGGGCCGATATCCCGTCGCCGCTCGTCAAGGCAAACTTGGACGAGGATCCGAAAGCGAGCTCGTTTTACAGTGCTTACCAGACCCTTGCCATCAACAAGAAATTCGAGTCAGACCTGGGACAAGTAAGGTTGCAGGTGACAGAGTTTGACAGGGTGACGCTTGTTTCGATCCCGCTAACTGCGCAGAATGACAGATTTCTCTGCATATCGCTAGATGCGCCAACTTTTCATGAGAAAGTGATACCCAAAATCCTGAACATTCTCGGCTAGAACAAACATCACATTTAAATTGTCAATCTGCGGCAGTTCTGGTACATCGACCAAACCGATGGGGAACAAACTGTCTGGTCGGGGCGCAGGTGAGAACAACTGCGCTTCTTCCAGACTCTTTTAATACACCGTCCTGATGTCGATATCGTCGAACGCATCCTTTACCGCGAGAACCAAAAGATCATCTTCGTAGATCAGTAGCCAGTCCTTGATTCCTAAAACAGGGAGCTTGCGGACAAGTATCTTGCCGCTTTCATTTAGAACAGTCATCAAGAACGCAAACCGGGGTTTCCTGCTTCCAGGCCTCAGAAGCGTTTCTTGAAGCTCGATTCCTGCTTGCCCGCCTTGAATGTTGATGCTGACGACATCTCCATGCTTGTTTTCGACCTTTGCAGTAACGTAGCTCTGGCCTATGTCGAATCGGTCAATGTGCAGGAAAACTTTGTTTGCAGCTACCGAGGTCTCGGGCAGTTCGGAATAGAGAGATTCTGAAAGCTTGTCATAGAATTCTTTTGTCATTATTTCAGGCCGGCTGCAGGGTTTCTCTTTCCAAATTTTTGCACGACGAGCATCGCGCCAACAATACCTGCGATGGCGAGCATTGCTCCAGCCGGAAATTCAGGCACAACCACTGTGCCTCGTGCGACACCATTTCTGGTCCTATCCGCCGCCTGTCCATCCTGAACTATTCCATCTACTCTGACCTCGATTCTATACTCCTCGTTGCTTGGGAAATCTATCGTTTGGGTATCGGTTCCCCCGCTAGCGGTCTGTCCCGCCAAACTGAATACTTCGCCACCCTCTAGGTCGAGGATTCTGAGGTTATAGAGGATATCGACATCGTCCAATCTCTCTCCGGAAAATCCGTCGGAAAAATCAAGTTTAACAATCGATTCAATATTGGCGTCTAACGGGTTAGGAGTCCATTGCAACGCCACCCCAATGCCTCCGGTATCTGTTCCCATCTCTGTCGTCGTCCCGGTAGTGGCGTTAGCCGAGGGTGTCAAGGTGAAGGTCATCCGCGATTCGTTATCTGACACTTTTTCTGCCAAGCTGAGTATGTCCGGCTTGCTCAGCAAATAATGAAGGATCAGCTCACTTTCAGACGTGTATGGGTCGACCAGGATCTTGCTGCCAGATATTGGATCGCTATTTACTGACGCGACAAATGAAAGCGAATCCCCTATTCCCTCCATGGACTTTGGGATCTTGACCTCCTCGTGGACAAAGATGTTTGTCTGGCCTATTCGGTCAACGTTCCAGTCAAACGGCATAGACCACGTGAAGGTCTTCCTTTCCGTGTCAAAACTGAATTCTTCGACACTGTCATAATACGAAATGATGGTCGTATTGTAGCTGCTGCCATTGTATTCTACACTTTCGTTGAACACATCACCTACGCTAAGCCAGGAATCAAAGCTGACACTTTGTCCAGGTGGAAAGAGTTCTACAGCACTGTCTATTCCGAGGATCTCGATTCCGAAATGGTAAAGTCCTCCTTCAAGAAGAATTGGACCCCTGATGTTTATCGCGCCGCTCGGATCCGCTGTCCATGCGTTCAACAACGGATCTCTATTCGCAAAGACTGTAACAGGTCCCTCCTGGGGCTGGAATTTCAGAGTCAAAAGTCCACTTTCCGTATGAAACACCTCCCTGTAAAGTGGGGGCTCATCCCCGCCGATCCCTTTTTCCATTTCGATAGCAAAAGTGCTGAACTTGATAGTCTCGTTCGTGATACCATCGAACAGCCTTAGCTGAACGAATGCGTCCTGCCTGGTTTCAGTAGTGAGAACTGGCGGATTAATCGTTACAGAAAGTCTAGCCTCCCGGCCCTTGAGGCTAGCTTCAAATTCTTCTCGGAACAATCCATCAGCAAAGGCCTGCTGAAAAAGGGCGGTCATCATGAAAACCAGGAGAATTAGAACGATGGCAAGGATGCAAGACACAGGGATTCTTCCCGTTGCTCTTCCTGCCACAAGATGAAAAGGCGGTAGTTCATATTTAATTCTTAACATAGAACAGTCATCGCGGCACTAATGATTTAATATCGTCGCTGGCGTATTCTCAGCATCCTTCGCAAATGTTGCCAAAGAACCGCTTGATACTTGTCGGAATTCTGTCAGCTGCTGCGCTCGCTACTATCGCGCTGACCATCAGCGCGATGCCTGAGAGCTTGCTAATAGACAAGAACGCCGGCGGTAAATCAAGTTTTGCTTCGGTCGAAACGGAAGGAACCATTTCGATTGTGACGTTTGCAGGTGATCAACTTTCAGGCGGCGCAGCTTATCGTATCACGCCTGATCCCTTTGTTGGCAGCGGCGATTTTACGATAAAAGACGACGATGATATTGACAATAACCGCTCCCCTGGCATAATCTCGATCAGAGGTGTCCGCGACAGCGTCTATGTGGTGACTCAGGTAGAGGCGCCTGAAGGTCATCAGAGAGATTTGCTTCCACGGGCCATAACGATATCGGGGCAGAACTCTGAATCTGTCGTGTTCGGCGGCACCCTATCTGCTCAGAGTGATCGGAACGATGGCGGGCAGCAGAAAATTGAAAGCATACAGTACCTCGCTAAATTCGAATGTGGCAGCATAAGGGGAAGCGAAGGTCCGTTAAGACCTGGACACTATGACACGGACATCGGCATTTTCAACAAACAGGGCTTTCCCGTCAGGATTTCATGGAGCGCAATACCTCACGACAGCGTCGGCTCAAATGCTATCCTGAGAACTCTGGAATCAGAAACCTCTACGAGCATAGTCTGCAAGGACCTTCGAAATGTAATCGGAAAGCCTGCCCTGGACTTTGTCGAAGGATTTGCGCTAATCGAGGTTTCACTGGACAGCAGGCTCCTCGGCACCGTATCTGGCGGGGGCACTGAAATATTTGACAGCAGCGCAGAAGACAGAATAGATGTTCTAGATGTTCAGGTGTTCTATACAGCCAATGCACTCGAGGAACTGCCACGCGTCATTATGGTTGAGAAAATCACTTTTGTGATATCCAATGATACGAGCGGCACGATCCCGGGATTGATGATCGGTGAAACCCTGACCATTACTGCGTCTTCGAACTCCAGTGGCATCAGCGACCCTGTGCGGTCAGTAAGGGATACTCTTGCACAAAAGTACAACATGACAACGCAAGAACTGGCTATGCTGCACATCGAAATAAAGGACGTCGACATTGGTGTTGGAACAATGATAGATGATCACGCAATTTCGCTTTCCAAGGTGAAACCGCAAGCCAGAATCGAATAATGTTGGAGAATTTTCTTCCCGTCCTGCTGTTATCTCGATCCGTAAAACAATATAAACATCTGACATCACTTTGAATGCATGGCAAACTTTACTCTTCCTCCAGTGCCTTATCCATATGATGCGCTGGAGCCACACATTGATGCAAGAACGATGGAGATTCATCATACAAAGCATCATCAGGCGTACACTGATGGCCTAAACAAAGCTCTGGGAGGCTTGGGTGCAGAATGGCAGAACAAGAATGATGTCGTTGACATTTTGAAGAATCTAGATTCAGTGCCGGATAATGCAAAGGGTGCGGTCAATTTTCATGGCGGAGGCTACAACAATCATGCTCTTTTCTGGAACAATATGAAGAAGGGCGGCGGTGGGGAACCCGATGGCGAGCTTGCAGACGCCATCAAAAAGTCATTTGGTAGCTTTAGCGATTTCAAGACGAAATTCTCACAAGACTCGACAACATTGCAGGGAAGCGGGTGGGGATGGCTGGTCCTCGACAAGAACGCCGGCTCGGTCAAGTTCACGACCATGCCAAACCAGACGAGCATCTGGACGCGCTGGAACAAGGAAAAGCTGGTGCCATTGCTTGGTTTAGACGTGTGGGAGCATGCGTATTATCTGAAATACCAAAACAAGCGGGCCGACTATGTTGCTGCGTGGTGGAACGTAGTCAACTGGGACGAAGTGAAGAAGCGATTCGGACAGTGATAGGCGCCGCTTCCACTCATTTTTTGAGGTTCCATGCCTGACCATCGAGTCGTCTGTCCCGCCTGCGATGCGTCATTTCCAAGTTACGAGAAATATCTCGATCACGTTTTCGATAAGCACAGCGATCAGCCGTCACTTCGCATGAAAGGAAAAGTCTTGTAAGACTAGGCCTTCTCGTTCGCGCTAGCAAAACTGACGACGCCATACTTTTCTCGGGTAGTCCGGCTGACGGCCATGTTGTAATCATAGATCTTTGTCGAATAGTCCTGTAGTACCGGCATCATCGTTTCTATGGTTCTGTCCAGATAAAAGCCCGGGCAGTCCCCTGTGAATTGGAATGTGGCATGGACTGTCGGCTGTCCCTTTGAATCAGCTTCGAGCCACGACGCGAATGGGTAGAGCCAGCATACTCCCGGCTTGTCAGGGTGTATTCCGCATGCTCCGCCGTCATCCAGGAATCTGCATTTCAGAGGTTGGCCATCTTGATCTGGTCTTTCGTCAGTCCGCCGCTTCAGCGAAATCATGGTGAGAGTCGTGATGAGGTTGCCGATAGTTTCCTGCTCCTGCCAACTTGAAATCGTGGTCTCCTTGTTCACGAATTCAGCCTTTGATGCATAACCCATTTTCTGCGAAATGCTCGCGATATCGTCCTTTGTAAGTGGAAGTCTGCCCTGCCGCTCGCAGCAATTATGACAATCGGGCCAGAGGCAATTCCAAAGGACATAAAGATTGTCGCGTGTAAGCGTCGGTATGTGGTAAACAACTCCTCCCACGGTCTGTTTTGTGTCAACGACGTCATCGCGTTTGCCTGTCTGCAGCTCGTATAGTTTCGGATCAATCTTCCATTTCTTTCCGAGGATCTCAAGCGCCTCGCTGACAGAGGTGGCGTCTTGTTGCACTGTGATAAATTATAAACCCGGGAGTTTAAATGTACCCCGGTTTGCTCAAGAGTCCGCAGCGCGAAAGATCAGCTAATGCTGCTAACAGCGGGGACCATCGAGGTCTCAGAAAGAAGGGCAAGCACGCTTCTTCGACTGAAAATCGAAGGATGGTTTGGGAAAATGTTGTATGGCCTCTTATCCTTGACATCAATAGATCATATTTTTCGCTAAAGGAGTACCATGAAAAAAGGGATGTATTCTGCACCAATACCGGCACGCAGTCATCAAAAGTCGCAGGAGGTTTCGTTTCTCTGCTGATAAAGGGAATAATCACAAGGAACAAGAATATCTATTCGATCCATTACCGACTGATACCTTACATGCGAAAGAAGGCGCCGCTTGAATACGGATTAGTAATTAGAGAAGTCAATACAAAGCACTAGGTATAAAGATAGAGTCAAATACATTGACGGATCGAGCTGGTTTTTTGTTCGAAGATTGTTAGCTTATGCCTCAATGATAAGATGAACGACTTTTTTTCGAGGGAGAACCCTATCGATTTTGGATCGCCTAACGGTCGTTTGAAGGCGCACCTCCTAATTGGCAATCCACCCTATGTCCGCCATCACCATTTGTCGCAACATGATAAGGAACCCTTCAGAGCAGCCGCGGAGAGTGTGACAGGAGTTAGACTGAGTGGTTTGGCAGAAGGGTGTTATGGAGTTCCAACTGTAGATACCGTCAGGATATAGAATTTGTTATCATTCTGCACAAAGTACCTGACATGCTTCGAAATCGATTCGGACTGTATGTCTTGCTTCGCCTGTCCAAGAGGCAGAACTGAAATGAGCGTGTTCGCCTCTTCCTCCGTGAGCTCGATACTCTCCGCTTGACCAACTGGGGTTCCGTAACCTTTTGAATTGGAGAGAATTTCATAATTCCTATCTGCACCTTCGAGCGCCGCCTTCAGTTTGGCATTGCCATCAATGACAGTGGTAGGCAATGGTGCGAATTGTGCTTTTGTGGCATCATTGCGCAGTTCTGACCATTCAACTGCTCTAACTGCAGAAAGCTGGCCGCTGACAAATGAAGGTCCAGCCGTGGCCATCATGTTCATTGAAATCACCGTAGTAGAAATAGCTGCGATAACAGCTACCGAAATTACGAGCACGAATCTCGACATGCCAAGCATTACCTTTCAATACCTCCGCCTGGATTTAAGGCTATGTCTTTAATACTCGATCTCATGAGATGAGTCGATCTCCAAAGATGTTGTAGTCCTGATTGAACAAATAGTTTCTCGTGTCCGTCCATGTGGAGTCGGCCTCGCGCGAGTCGCTACTTGTAATCCCATGATAGTGTCCTATGAACGCATCACCGTCGAAGTTACTCGAGAGCTGATTAGAAATATTGGTAACTTGCCAATTGGCTTGACTAGTACAAGACGCGCTAGCTAAGTGACAGTGATAGTGAAATGGCTGCCATTCCACATTGTTTACACCATTGCGTCTATCCAAAGCAATAACATGAATTGTATCTGATTTTGAAGAGATAGTAATCCCTGGTGAAAACTGGTCTGCCGAAATGTTTCCGTCCTTTACGATTTTTTGTGAAGTCGCCCAAGTACAAGCAACTCCTGAAGTTGTACAGCTCGTACCTTGAGTATACCTGATGTCACTAAAAGTTGAAAAATCATATGTCATGTACGCAAGATGCACTCTCCAATTTATCGAATCTATCGCAGTGGCGTGTATTGCAGGAGTTTCGATACCTGTTCCAAGCTCCCCAGGCAAGCAACCCCAAAGATTTTGTTCTAGTGTCGGGCAGTTGTTACCGGAAGCATATGGCAATCTTGTGAATGTTATTGCAGTCTGAGTGAACATTTCAAATGAGTTGCCTCCATCAAAAGACCTCTTTAGCTGTATTTTGGCGTTGGTCGGACTCGAAAGGCGCTGCCAAGTAACGTATATGATCCCTGATTCTCCGACCGTCACTTGACAGAAATGAACCTCGCCAGTGCCAGGATGTTCTGTACCGCTGTTCCCTGTAGCGACCTGTTTGATGGACCCCGCGGAAGGCCAAATCTTTCTGAACATTCTCTTCTGTGTACCAACTGGATCATCATATTTCGTCCAGCAAACATACACGTTGTCTCTGTATGGACTGGAAAGATCGAGTGTATCCGCAGCCATCCAAGGCTTGTCATGGAAAATGGGAGATGTGCTTGTGACTACGGTGTTGGGACCACTCCAAGAACTTCCTCCATTCGTTGAAACATAATAGAGTATATCTGATGGACTATTGTCGGGAACATCTCTCGCGATACAAGCAATGAACAAGGTCCCGCTGCTGTCGCTCGACACGACAGGATCAGCAGAGGAGTCTGTTCCTGAACTTAACGGAAGAAAACCCCTATCAGACCATGTCTGCGCTCCATTAGAAGATGAATATGCCCTACACCTGTTGAGACCTGAGTTATTATCCATTAACGCAGCCACTACTTGATTATTATTTTCCTCGTTTACATCCAAATGACTCTCCCGCTGCTGTGAAGCTTCGTTGCCGCTACTCACGATCACGTCACTAGCTAAGTCCCAGCTTGAGGTGTTACCAAATGCAACGGTACTTGAAATCATTGCAATCGAAAGAAGAACAGCCAGCAAGGGAAGTCTTAGCCGCAGCGCCATCGACAATTGATAGAATCTGCTTTTCTTCTAATATTTAGCTAGATGTCATATTTGTGACTTACACCTTCACTTATGCGCTAGCAACTCTTCAGTGAAAGCAGAACTGTGGTAGCCTTGATTAGGTCCACGGAACGTTCAAAACTACAATGTGCTAACGAATAGATATGGCTTCAATGAGGGTAATGCCAGTTATTGCCGGCTTAACCACAGCAATTGTCCTCGCGATCCTAATGACCATGAATTCCGCCAATCTGTCAGTGGAAGGCTTGAGCACCACGTACACGGCTGGCGAGCTTA